>CAZAUV010000201.1:0-1603 GCA_964488335.1 uncultured Bacteroides sp. | reverse complement strand
GTAGTTGGGCTGGAGGTCTACGGTGTCTTTCTCAATGTCGGAGAGCATCTCCTCGCCGATCTTTGAGAGGCGCACTTCGGTGTAACGCATAGCGGCGGCACCATCGCCGTCGACCGAGCCGAAGTTGCCGTGGCCGTCGACAAGAGTGTAACGGAGTGACCAGTCCTGAGCCATGCGGACCACGGTGCCATAGATTGATGAATCGCCATGGGGATGATATTTACCCATGACCTCGCCTACGCAGTTGGCGCTTTTCTTATGAGGGTGAGATGAGGTGTTGCCCATCTCGTTCATTCCGAATAAAACACGACGATGGACAGGCTTGAGGCCGTCGCGGACGTCGGGGAGGGCGCGCGAGACGATGACCGACATCGAATAGTCGATGTAGGCCGATTTCATCTCGTTTTCAATATCGATTTTTAGAATACGGTCTTCTTCTATCATAGAGAGTGGTTAAAGACTGGAGAGTTGAAAGGTGGTGTAGGAGTGGGGGCGGACAATAGCCTCGGAGAGGTTATCGCATCATTGCAGGGGCCTCTGCCCTCGGTAGGGGCAAAAAACCTTACAAAGGTAGTGATTTTTTATCAAAAAACGTCAATTCCTCCGGCGGAAAGTTGCTTTTTAGTGTTGTTATATCATAAAGGAATATAAATTATGTCCCCTCAGATGATATTGGCACAATTATTGCTCCTATTGCCGTTATATAATTAGCCGCGCCGGGCAGTGACATTATGTCACGCCTCAGCCCGCTCTGCCGGCAGCCCCTCGCGGGGGCTGCCCTTGACGTAAGAAACCAAGAAGAAAGGACACATATAAAAAATGATGAATATCAATTTCAAGCCCGCCTTAAAGGATGCTCTGAACAACAGCTCCCGCGAGGCGATGCAACACAACGGGACGGTGGTCCAGCCGCCCCACCTCCTCATGTCGCTCCTGCGCGACCCCTCCGGGACGAGCTTCAAGCTCATCGACAAGCTCACCGGCTCCGTCTCGGCCTATCAGCTCGCCCAGGGCCTCGATGAATATCTTTACAATGCCTCGGTCAACAGTCCCGAGCCTCCGGGCAGGGTACAGTATGCCGAGTCGGTGAAGATGAGCGACTCGGCCTATCGCCTGGTGCGCCTGGCCGTCCTGGAGGCCCGTATGCTCCAGAGCGAGGATATCGACGTGGAGCATCTCCTGCTGGCCATATTCCACAATAGCGATAAGAGCGCCACGGAATATCTCTCCCCCTTTGTCAGCGCCGGAGTCGACTACCGCAGCCTCTGCCAGGCCCTCTCCGAGGGTCGCCCGGCAGCTCCCGGCGCCTCGCCTGCCGCCCATTCCGGACCGGAGGATGACGACGATGATGACGACGACTATGACGAGGGAGGCCTCTCCACTCCGGGTCGTCACGAAAGCGCCGGAGGGGGGCAGGCTCCCCGTGGCTCGTCCACCTCATCTTCGCGCCGCTCAGGGGGCGACACTCCGATGCTCGATAAGTTTGGCCGCGATATGACCCTCGCAGCCGAGCAGGGTCAGCTCGACCCCGTCGTAGGCCGCGAGACAGAGATAGAGCGCCTGGCCCAGATATTGAGCCGCCGCAAGAAAAACAATCCGGTGC
>CAZAUV010000200.1:0-1797 GCA_964488335.1 uncultured Bacteroides sp. | reverse complement strand
TCTCCACCCAGACGGCCTCGCTGTGGGCGCGCATGACGGGGACGCGGATGCAGGTGGCGCTGACTTCGAGCTCAGGCGCGTGCATGATCTTCTTGGTTTCGTTATACATCTTCATCTCCTCTTTGGTGTAGTCGTTGTCGAGGAAGACGTCGATGTGGGGAATCAGGTTGTAGGCCAGCTGATAGGCGAATTTTTCGACTGTCAGCTCCTTGCCTTCGGCGAGTTCGCTGTACTGCTTTTCGAGTTCGGCCATCGCGACGGCTCCGGCACCGCTGGCAGCCTGATAGGTTGCGACGTGGACGCGGCGGATGGGCGAGATGTCGTTGATCGGTTTGAGAGCCACGACCATGATGGCGGTGGTGCAGTTAGGGTTGGCGATGATGCCGCGCGGGGCGTCGAAAGCGTCCTCACCGTTGACTTCGGGGACCACCAGAGGCACGTCGTCGTCCATGCGGAAGGCGCTGGAATTATCGATCATAATGGCACCGTGGCGGGTGATGTCGGCGGCAAATTCCTTGGAGGTGCCCGCTCCTGCCGAGGTGAAGGCTATGTCGACTCCCTTAAAGAGGTCGGGCTCGTGGGTAAGCTCTTCGACCACAATCTCTTGTCCGCGGAAGTAATAGGAGCGGCCGGCGCTGCGCTTGGATCCGAACAGACGGAGAGAGGTGATGGGGAAGTTTTGCTGGTCAAGGACGCGGAGAAACTCCTGTCCGACGGCGCCGGAAGCGCCCACTATAGCGACATTCATGGTAGGGTCAAATAGGGGAGGTGATGAGATGGATGGTTTTTTATCGGCTGCAAAGTTACAAAAAAATCGGGATATATACGGCCCCGGAGCAAAAAGGGTTGACAGTAGGGGATGATACCGTCACGCAACGACCGCCCGTCAGACCCTCAGCTCCCAGAAGGCGAGAGCCGAGGCCGCTGCCACGTTGAGCGAGTCGACGCCGTGGGCCATCGGGATGCGGGCCACAAAGTCGGCTCCCTCAATCACTTCGCGCGACAGGCCATCACCCTCGGTGCCGAGGATAAGGGCCAGAGGGCCAGCCTCTTTAAGGCGCGGGGAGTCGATGGGAAGGGAGTCGGCGGTCAGCGCCAGGGCTACGGAAGTGAGGCCCAGGGCGCGGAGCTGCTCTGTCAGACAGCCCGCCGGGAGGTAGGCCCATGGAATGAGAAACACCGAGCCCATGGAGACGCGGACGGCGCGGCGCGTCAGCGGGTCACACGAGGTGGGAGTCAGCAACACGGCATCGATGCCCAAGGCCGCCGCCGAGCGGAAGATGGCCCCGATATTGGTGGTGTCGGTCACCCCGTCGATCACGGCCACGCGGCGTGCGCCTCCCGTTATCTCCCCGGGGCTCTCCGGTGCAGGCCGTTGCATGGCGCAGAGCACTCCGCGGGTGAGGTTATAGCCTGTGAGGGACGCAAGGGTCTCGCGCGAGGCGGTATAGACCGGCATATCCTCGGGGCAGCGGTCGATGACAAGCGCTGCGTCGCCGAGGATGTGGCGCTCCTCCGCCAGGAGGCTGAGCGGCCTGAAGCCCTTGTCGAGGGCCACCTTTATCACTTTGGGGCTCTCGGCGATGAAGATGGCCCGGGAGGGATCGAGGCGCGAGCGGAGGGCCGCCTCGGTGAGCGAGGCATAAGGGGCGAGCTCCGGCGCCGTGATGTCGTCAACCCTGATGAGTTGCATAGGCTGTCCGTAGGGGGGGGATCAGTCGCCCATGGTGAGAAGGAGCTCCTCGTTGTCGCGGGTGCGCTCCATGCGGTCTTTGATAAACTCCATAGCCTCGATGG
>CAZAUV010000199.1:0-1842 GCA_964488335.1 uncultured Bacteroides sp. | reverse complement strand
ATGGGACACCCACGGCCTGCCCGTGGAGCTCGGCGTAGAGAAGACTCTGGGCATCACCAAGGAGGATATAGGCAAGAAGATTGAGGTCGACGACTATAATCGCGCCTGTCGCCGCGAGGTGATGAAGTACACCCGCGAGTGGGAGACCCTCACCTCGCAGATGGGTTACTGGGTGGACCTCTCCGACCCCTATATCACTTACGACAACCGCTACATCGAGAGCGTCTGGTGGCTCTTGGCTCAGCTCTATAAAAAGGGCTTCCTCTACAAGGGATATACCATCCAGCCTTACTCTCCCGCCGCCGGCACAGGCCTGAGCTCCCACGAGCTCAACCAGCCGGGCTGCTACCGCGACGTGAAGGACACTACCTGCATAGCCCAGTTTACCTGCACCGACCCCATAGAGCCGATGAAGGGCTGGGGCACTCCCTGCTTCATCGCCTGGACCACTACGCCCTGGACCCTGCCGAGCAACACGGCTCTGGCCGTCGGCCCCGCGATTGACTATAACATCGTCCGCACTTTCAATCCCTATTCGGGCGAGAAGATCACCGTGGTCTGCGCCGCAGCCCTGATGGGCTCGCTCTTCAGCGCCAAGGCCAAAGACCTGGCCCTGAGCGACTATAAGAAGGGCGACAAGGCCGTGCCCTATGAGGTGGTGGCCACTCTCAAGGGCTCGGAGCTCACGGGACTCCACTATGAGCAGCTCTTCCCCTGGGTCAACCCCGGCGAGGGCGCCTTCAGAGTGATCCCCGGCGACTATGTCACCACCGACGACGGCACCGGCATCGTCCACATCGCCGGCACTTTCGGCGCCGACGACCTCAGGGTGAGCCGCGCCGCCGGCGTCCCCCCCCTCCATCTGATCGACCGCGACGGCAATATCCGCCCGATGGTGGACCTCACCGGCCGCTTCTTCCTCCTTGACGACCTCGACCCGCAGTTTGTCAAGGAGATGGTCAACGAGGAGCTCTATCGCCAATGGGAGGGCCGCTATGTCAAGAATGCCTATGACCCCGAAGCCACCGAGGAGACCGAGACTCTCGACGTGGCTCTCTCCCTGGCGCTCAAAGCCGAGGGCAAGGCCTTCCGCATCGAGAAGCACACCCACAGCTATCCCCACTGCTGGCGCACCGACAAGCCGGTGCTCTACTACCCGCTCGACAGCTGGTTTATCCGCTCAACGGCGGCCCGCGAGCGCATGATGGAGCTCAACGACACCATCAAGTGGAAGCCCGCCTCCACCGGCTCGGGCCGCTTCGGCAAGTGGCTCGAAAACCTCCAGGACTGGAATCTCTCGCGCTCGCGCTACTGGGGAACACCCCTGCCGATCTGGCGCACCGACGATGCCACCGAGGAGATATGCATCGACTCCGTGGAGACCCTCTTCAACGAGATAGACCGCGCCGTGGAGGCCGGCCTGATGAAGAGCAATCCTTATCGCGACCGCGGATTTGTCCCCGGCCTGTATACCAAGGAGAATTATGAGAAGATCGACCTCCACCGCCCCTACGTGGACGACATCATCCTCCTCTCCCCCTCGGGCCGCCCGATGCACCGCGAGAGCGACCTGATCGACGTGTGGTTTGACTCCGGCTCGATGCCCTACGCCCAGATTCATTATCCCTTTGAGAACAAGGAGGCCTTTGACCGCGGCGACCTGTTTCCCGCCGACTTCATCGCCGAGGGCGTAGACCAGACCCGCGGATGGTTTTTCACCCTCCACGCCATCGCCACCATGGTCTTCGACGCCAAGGCTTATAAGGCCGTGGTCTCCAACGGCCTGGTGCTCGACAAGTTCGGCAACAAGATGTCGAAGCGCCACGGCAACGCTGTCAATCC
>CAZAUV010000198.1:0-1850 GCA_964488335.1 uncultured Bacteroides sp. | reverse complement strand
CATCGGCCTCGTGGATAAGCCGCTCTATGACCGCAAACTGATGCTTATAATTCTCAATGTCGATCAGCTTGATGCCGAAGCGCTCGGGGATCATCGGCAGGGTGCCGAGGGCCCACCGCTTCCATCGCTCGGTGTAGTCGTGGGGCTCTTTGAGAGTGCAGAGGTGGCCGAAGGTCCATGTCACCTTATATTCGCCGCAGTCGATAAAGCCGTCGCGCTTGGGGGCCGCAGGGCCTCCGAGGATGTTGGCAATGTCGCGGGCCACGCTCGGTTTCTCGGTGATGCAGAGCTTCATTTATTTTTTCCGGCTGGTGATGCGGGTGAGCTTCCAGCCTTTTCTGCCCCCAGGGAAGATGGCATCGATAAAGAGGGTGTTTTCGGGGCTCATCTTAGGGAAATCAATCTCCACGGGGATGTCGCCCGAGTCTTCCCACTGAAACCGGCGCTCAAAGTCAAAGCCGTCGATGTCGGTGGCGCGGCCTGCCCCGAGCTTTCCGCGGGGGTCGGAGGTGATGATGAAGCCGTCGATGCGGGCCGATGTATGGGGAAGGCCCGTGATATGACCGTAGACACGGGTCACGTCGTCGCGAAACATCACTGAGTCAACCACCAGATCGGCTGTCAGAGGAGATGTTGCCGTCCGGGGCATAGCCGCATAGCGATAGGTCACCCGGGGCGAGGCTGCCGAAGCGGCGAATGTCGCTCCGCAGGCTATCACTATGGCTATCAGGAGGTTTTTGAGAGGGGAAATCATGGCGTGAGGGGAGAGAGGGCGTTGGGCTAAGGGAGATGGTTTAATAAGGGGTGGGAGGGCCGTCATGCCGAGGGCTCGGCGCCCTTGGCTTCATTCCAGAGGGCGTCCATCTCGTCGAGGGTGAGGTCGGTGAGCTTGCGGCCCTGCGCTTTGGCGGCGTCCTCTACATGGGCAAAGCGGCGCATAAACTTATGGTTGGTGCGCTCGAGGGCAGTGTCGGGATTGATGCCATAGAGGCGGGCTGCGTTGACCAGGGAGAAAAAGAGGTCGCCCATCTCGGCCTCCATCTTCGCGCGGGCCTCAGCGGTAGGCTTCCCTTTCTCATTTCGCGGGGCGGCGACGGCCTCGGCCTCAAATTCCGCTATCTCCTCCTTGACCTTGTCCCAGACCTGATCGGCCGATTCCCAGTCAAAGCCTACGTTGGCGGTCTTCTCCTGCATGCGGTAGGCCTTGATGAGGGAGGGGAGGGCGGCGGGGACTCCTGAGAGGACGGTCTTGTTGCCCCCCTTCTCCTTGAGCTTGAGCTGCTCCCAGTTGGTGGTCACCTCTTCGGCCGTGGAGGCCTTTACGGAGCCGAAGATATGGGGGTGACGGAAGATGAGCTTTTCGTTGAGCCGGTCGGCCACATCGGCGATGTCAAAGGCCTCTTTCTCCTCGCCTATCTTAGAGTAGAAAAGGACGTGGAGAAGGACGTCGCCCAGCTCTTTCGAGATGGTCACATTGTCATTGGCCAAAAGGGCATCGGCGAGTTCATAGACCTCTTCGATGGTGTTGGGGCGCAGGCTGTCGTTGGTCTGCTTGCGGTCCCAGGGACACTCCACTCTCAGGCGGTCAAGAGTGTCGATCACCCTGCCGAGGGCCTCGATCTTTTCTTGGCGTGTCTTCATTTATCTGAAAATTCTTTGATACCTCCCGAGAGCCACAGGGCATATTTCTCGACGCTCTCGTCGTAATAATAAGGCTTGCCGAGGGGCTGGCCGTCGGCGCCTACCATCACGTAATAAGGTTGGGAATTGGCGGCAAACTTATGGCGCTGGAGATAGCTCCATTTCTCGCCCACGGTGGTGAGGGTGATGCTCTTGCCGCCGTCGTCGAC
>CAZAUV010000197.1:0-1944 GCA_964488335.1 uncultured Bacteroides sp. | reverse complement strand
GATGAAATCGGTAGGCGAAGTGATGGCCATAGGGCGCACCTTTGAAGAGGTGATCCAGAAAGGCCTCCGCATGATCGGCCAGGGAATGCACGGCTTTGTCGGCAACCGCCCGATGCCTATCGACAATATCGACAAGGCCCTGGCCGAGCCCACCGACAAGCGCATCTTTGTCATCGCCGCCGCCATGCAGCAGGGCTATTCCGTTGACCGCATCCATGAGCTGACCAAGATAGATAAATGGTTTCTCTACCGGCTCCAGAATATCATCGACACCCATGGCGAGCTCTCGGCCATCGACACCCTCGCCGACCTCCCGGAGCCCCTCATGCGCCAGGCCAAAGAGCAGGGCTTCAGCGACTTCCAGATTGCCCGCGCCATCAATGGCGACGACCGCGCCTCACATTCCTCGATGGAAGCCGTCCGCGCCCGCCGCAAGGAGATGGGCATCACTCCCGTCGTCAAGCAGATAGACACGCTCGCCGCCGAATATCCCGCGCAGACCAACTATCTCTACCTGACCTACAATGGCACCGAAAACGACGTGGACTATCTCCACGACCACCGCTCCATAGTGGTCCTCGGGTCCGGAGCCTACCGCATCGGCTCCTCGGTGGAGTTTGACTGGTGTTCGGTCAACGCTCTCATGACTGTCAAGAAAGAGGGCTGGCGCTCGGTGATGATCAACTACAATCCCGAGACCGTGTCGACCGACTATGATATGTGTGACCGCCTTTATTTCGACGAGCTCACCTACGAACGCGTGATGGACATCCTCGACCTCGAGCAGCCCCACGGCACCATCATCTCCGTCGGCGGCCAGATACCCAACAATCTCGCCACCAAGCTCGATGCCGCCGGCATCAACATCCTCGGCACGGCAGCCCGCTCTATCGACAACGCTGAAGACCGCAATCAGTTCTCGGCCATGCTCGACCGCCTGGGCATCGATCAGCCCCGCTGGCGCGAGCTCACGAGCCTCGAGGATATTCATCAGTTTATCAATGAAGTAGGCTTCCCGGTCCTCGTCCGTCCGTCATATGTCCTCTCAGGCGCCGCCATGAACGTCTGCTCCAATCCCGAAGAGCTCGAGCGCTTCCTCCGGCTGGCTGCCAATGTCTCCAAGGACCATCCCGTGGTGGTCTCCGAGTTTATCCAAAACGCCAAGGAGATAGAGATGGATGCCGTGGCACAGGGTGGCGAAATCAAGGTCTACGCCATCTCGGAGCATATCGAGTTTGCCGGCGTCCACTCCGGCGATGCCACCATCCAGTTCCCGCCCCAGAAGCTCTATGTAGAGACCATGAGGCGCATCAAGAAGGTGTCGCAGCAGATAGCCAAGGCTCTCAATATCTCCGGCCCCTTCAACATCCAGTTCCTTGCCAAAAACAACGATATCAAGGTGATAGAGTGCAACCTCCGCGCGTCGCGCTCCTTCCCCTTCGTCAGCAAGGTGCTCAAAATCAACTTTATCGACCTCGCCACCAAGGTGATGCTCGGTCTGCCCGTGGAGAAGCCCCACAAAAATGCCTTCGACCTCGACTATGTGGGCATCAAGGCCTCGCAGTTCAGCTTCTCGCGTCTGCAGGGCGCCGACCCGGTGTCGGGGGTCGACATGGCCTCTACCGGCGAGGTGGGCTGCATAGGCGTTGACACCTCCGAGGCTATCCTCAAGGCCATGATATCGGTGGGCATGAGAGTGCCCCAGAAGGGCATACTGCTCTCCACCGGTACTCCGAAGCAGAAAGCCGATATGCTCGACGCGGCCCATATGCTCCACAACAAGGGCTACCGTCTCTATGCCACCGGAGGCACCCACCGTTTCCTCAACGACAACGGCATACCGGCCATCAAGGTCTACTGGCCCAGCCAGACCGACGAACAGCCCCAGGCTCTGCAGCTGCTCCACGACAAGGAGATAGACCTCGTGGTCAACATCCCCAAGAA
>CAZAUV010000196.1:0-1990 GCA_964488335.1 uncultured Bacteroides sp. | reverse complement strand
ATCGAGACCGGCAAGGGCGACTTCTCCGACGAAATACTCACCCTCAACAGCCTCGCCCAGACCCTCCGCGCCGAGCGCTATGCCAATGGCTCGGTGGAATTTGACCGCGTCGAGGTGCGCTTCGACATCGATGACAAGGGCCATCCCGTATCGGTCTTCTTCAAGGAGAGCAAGGAGGCCAATAAGCTCATCGAGGAGTTTATGCTCCTGGCCAACAAGACCGTGGCTACCGTCATCGGCAAGCCCGACGGCAAGCATAAGCCCAAGGCCTTTGTCTATCGTGTCCACGATATGCCCGACCCCGGCAAGCTCGCCGACCTCTCGAAGATTGCCCGCACCTTTGGCTTCAAGGTCAAGGAGACCGGCTCTTCGCGCGAGGTCAACCGCAGCATCAACCGCATGCTCGCCGACGTCAAAGGCCGGGGCGAGGAAAATTTCCTCTCCACCTTAGCCATCCGCTCCATGGCAAAGGCTGTCTACACCACCCAGAACATCGGCCACTATGGCCTTGCCTTTGACTATTATACCCACTTCACATCGCCCATCCGCCGCTATCCCGACATGATGGTCCATCGCCTCCTGGCGCGCTATCTCCGCGGCGGCCGCTCGGTCAATGTCCAGAAGCTCGAAGACCAGTGCAAGCACTCATCCAATATGGAGCAGCTTGCAGCCAACGCCGAGCGCGCCTCCATCAAATACAAGCAGGTGGAATATATGGCCGACCATCTGGGCGAGACCTATTCCGGAGTGATCTCCGGCGTCACCGAATGGGGCCTCTACGTGGAGCTCGACGACAATATGTGTGAGGGTCTCGTCCCCGTCCGCGACCTCCCCGGCGACTACTACGACTTCGATGAAGCCAACTATTCGCTCGTCGGGCGCCGGACCGGAGTGCGCTATCGCCTGGGCGACAAGGTCAAGGTGCAGGTGGCCCGCTGCGACCTGGCCAAAAAGATGCTCGATTTTGCCCTTATCGACGACGAGGGCAACCCCTTCATCTCCCCTCGCCCCAACAAACACGCCCCCCACACCCGGGGCTCGAAAAAGAAAAATCCTAAAGGGCGCTCACGCTCTTCACGCCGATGAATATTCCTCATCCCCACACGATTATCTCCATCGACTCTCTGCGTCTCTATGCCTTCCATGGCGTAGGGGCGCAGGAGCGCGTCATAGGCAACGACTTCGAGGTGTCGGTCGACGTGGCTATCCCCACACCCCCCTCCGCCGGCTCCATCGACGACACCATCAGCTATGCCTACATCACCGAAGTGGTCAAACAGGAGATGGCCATCCCGGCCGACCTCCTCGAGCAGGTGGCCGCCCGCATACGCTCGCGCCTGTGCGACGCCTTCCCGGCCATCCTCGGAGGCCGCATCAGCATCAGCAAGCTGACGCCCCCCATCCCCGGAGCCCAGATGAAAGCCGCTTCAGTGGCCATAGTCTGGTGAGCCCCGCCCCTTTGACCTTTGATAATCAGCCGGTTTACCGCAGCCGTAGCTGCCGGCCCGCTTCGGGGAGTCCCCGCCCGGGCATGATCCCTACTGAGGCCTTAAATCGTAAAAGTTGACCAAACGCTTGGTCAAGCAGAGAAAAATGCCTAAATTTGCGCAATAACAAAAACAACAACAATAATACCATAACCACCTTCAACAAATGAAAAGAGTATATACATTTGGCGACGGCAAAGCAGAAGGCAAGGCTTCTGACCGTAACCTTCTCGGTGGCAAGGGCGCTAACCTCGCGGAGATGAACCTCCTCGGCATGCCCGTGCCTCCCGGCTTTACCATCACCACTGAAGTCTGCACCGAATACACCCAGTATGGCCGCGACGAAGTGGTCAAGCGCATCTCTAATGATGTCAAAAACGCTATCGCCCACGTCGAAGCCCTCACCGGCAAGAAATTCAACGACCCCGCCAATCCCCTCCTCGTTTCGGTGCGCTCCGGCGCCCGCGCCTCCATGCCCGGCATGATGGACACCGTCCTCAACC
>CAZAUV010000195.1:0-2060 GCA_964488335.1 uncultured Bacteroides sp. | reverse complement strand
AAAATAGGGATTACATTACTTTCCCACAAGAATAGTTAAATGAAAGAACCGTGTTATATCTTCCATAATAATAATGTTTGAATGACAGTTGCCTGACAAAGGTAACCATTTTTTGCTTATCTTTGCCCATCAACTTCAGCATATCGGATATGATACGACCACTCTTACTTGCGATCCTTATGATACTCTCTGTCTCAGCTAATCTCTCACTTACCGCCCGCGACCGCGGCCCCACAATAGACCGCATCGACCCGCCCCACTGGTGGGCAGGGATGGCTTCCGACACCCTCCAGCTGATGATCTCAGGCCCCGGGATCGGCAAAGCTGCCCTCTCGCTTGGAGGTGTCCACGAGGGTGTAGAGATTGCTCAGACGGTCAGAGCCGACTCACCCAACTATCTCATAGCATATCTTACCATTTCCCCGATAGCCGCGGCTCAGACTCTCGACCTCATATTCTCACTCGGCAAGAAGCAGACCACCGTGAAATATGACCTTCTGGAGCGCCGGACGAGCGGAGCTGCGGGATTTGACGCCGCCGATGCTCTCTATCTCATCATGCCCGACCGCTTTGCCCGCGGAAAGGCCGCCAACGCCGGCCATGAGCGCGACGGTCTTGAATATCCCGCCCCTGACGAGCCCGGCAACCCCAACGGCCGCCATGGCGGCAACATCGCCGGCATGACAGACCGTCTCGATTATATAGACTCCCTCGGCGTCACGGCTGTGTGGGTCAATCCCGTCCTTAAAAACGATATGCCCGGAGGGTCTTATCACGGATATGCCACTACCGACTATTATGCCATCGACCCGCGCCTGGGCACCAACGAGGAGTGGCAGACTTTTGTCGACGCCTGCCATTCCAGAGGCATCAAGGTGGTGATGGACATGATTTTCAACCACTGCGGCTCCAATCACCCCTGGCTCGGCGACCTCCCGTTTGCCAACTGGGTCAACTTCCCCGACTCCCTGGTAATCACTAACCATCGCCTCTCGACTCTCTACGATCCCTATGCCTCCGACTACGACCGCCGCCGGGCCACCGACGGCTGGTTTGTCGCAGAAATGCCCGACCTCAATCAGCGCAATCCCCATCTCCGCCGCTATCTGATACAAAACTCCCTATGGTGGATTGAGGAGAGCGGCATCGACGGCATCCGCATGGACACTTACCCATATGCCGACATGGCAGCCATGGCCGACTGGTGTCGCGAGGTGGAGCGCAACTATCCCGACTTCAACATCGTAGGCGAGTGCTGGTATGCTCACGAAGCTCCCGAAGCCTTCTGGCAACGGGGCTCTAAGGTCAATCCTCTTGGCGACCCGGCCCTCCCCACCGTCATGGACTTCAAGCTGATGACCATAGCCCGCGATGCCTTCAGCTCAGAGACAGTGCCTTATGCCGCTCCGGGCCTGTCGCTCGGGCTCAACGACATCTACAACCATCTCGGCTACGACTTCCTCCTGGCCGACCCGAAGAAGATACTCACATTCCTCGACAATCACGACACCGACCGCTTCCTCCTCGAAGAGCCCGACGACCTCGCCCGCTGGAAACAGGCCCAGACATTCCTCCTCACCTCGCGCGGTATCCCGCAGATATATTACGGCACCGAGCTCCTAATGTCGGGCTCCAAAGAGGGCTCCGACGGCTATGTGCGCCGCATCGTCCCCGAAGCACAATTCTCCCCCGCAGGCCGGTCTGAGCTGCAAAACCGGGCGTGGGACCATCTCTCGACGCTCCTCAACTGGCGCAAGAGCTGCCCCGAGCTCTTCCGCCGCGGTCAGCTCCGCCATTTCGTCCCCATCTCGTCGGTCTATGCCTATACCATGACCGACCCTGAAGGCGAGTCGATAATGGTAATTCTCAACGGTTCCGACTCCGAAGCCACCATCTCCACCACCCCCTGGGACGAATATCTTCGCCATGGCCGCAGCTTCACCGACGCCCTGACCGGCACCCCCATGGAAATCGGCCCCCCCCTTACCCTTCACCCCCCCGCCTCCCTCATCCTCTCCCCCCCCCCCCCACCACCACCCCAACCACCTCTCCCCCACCCC
>CAZAUV010000194.1:0-2101 GCA_964488335.1 uncultured Bacteroides sp. | reverse complement strand
GCTTGATGGCCTCTACAGTGCCGCTGATGTCAAAGCGGCCGATGATGTCGTTGAGATTGTCGGTCATTGTATGATATAGATTTAAGGGCGGGGGGGGGGACCGGGCTGCGATGCTCCCGGCAGGCGGAGGCATCGCTGAGGGGCCCTATCTCCTCCACAAAGGTAATCATTTTTCTTTAACCGCCCCAAAATCTCCAGCCTTATCCACTAAAAAAGCGCAAAAAGGGGCGGCAGGGACGGCGGCAATGGTGCGTCGGCCCGGCTGCATAATCCGCAGGTATACCTGCCGATTATGCACTCTCCGATTTGGAATGACGGCCACTGACGATCCTTCACTCTCTGAAATTTCCGGGGCGGCTGAAGGAGCAAATCGGAGAGGGATTTGAAGATTACTTTTGGCGATTTGCGAGATTTTTTATATCTTCGCGGGGTAATGTGTGCCTCAGGGCATCCGTTGCTCCGCGAACCCCCGCACGGTGGGGTCCATTTTTCGCATTATTTTATCCAATCATATTATTACCAATGAGTAAGGAAAAGAAATTCTTGACTTGCGATGGCAATCAGGCAGCCGCCCACATCTCCTATATGTTTACGGAGGTGGCAGCTATCTATCCCATCACTCCCTCGTCGACTATGGCTGAATATGTCGACGAATGGGCCGCACAGGGTCGTAAAAACATCTTCGGCGAGACGGTCCTCGTCCAGGAGATGCAGAGCGAAGGCGGCGCCGCCGGTGCCGTCCACGGCTCCCTCCAGGCCGGCGCGCTGACCACCACCTACACTGCCTCGCAGGGCCTCCTGCTGATGATCCCCAACATGTATAAGATCGCCGGCGAGCAGCTCCCCTGCGTCTTCCATGTCTCGGCCCGCACCATCGCATCCCACGCCCTGAGCATCTTCGGCGACCACCTCGACGTCATGGCCACCCGCCAGACCGGTTGCGCCATGCTCTGCGAAGGCTCCGTCCAGGAGGTTATGGACCTCTCGGGTGTGGCCCACCTCGCAACCATCAAGAGCCGCATTCCTTTTGTCAACTTCTTCGACGGCTTCCGCACCTCCCACGAGATCCAGAAGGTTGAGTGCATGGAGATGGAAGACCTCGAGCCCCTGCTCGACCGCGAAGCCCTCAACCGCTTCCGCGACCAGGCCCTCAACCCCGATGCCCCCGTCGCTCGCGGCATGGCCGAAAACGGCGACGTATTCTTCCAGCACCGCGAGGCTTCCAACGGCGCCTATCTCGCAGTGCCCGACATCGTAGAGGAGTATATGGCCGAAATCTCCAAGATCACCGGCCGCGAATATCACCTCTTTAATTATTACGGTCATCCCGAGGCCGACCGCGTGATCATAGCCATGGGCTCGGGCACTCAGGCCGCCCAGGAGGCTATCGACATCCTCATGGCCAAGGGTGAGAAGGTAGGTCTGGTAAGCGTCCACCTCTTCCGCCCCTTCTCGGTCAAGCACCTCCTCAAGGCCATCCCCGCCACCGTCAAGCGCATCGCCGTCCTCGACCGCACCAAGGAGCCCGGCGCCAACGGCGAGCCCCTCTATCTCGATGTCTGCGAGGCTTACAACGGCGTGGCAGGCGCCCCGACCATCGTAGGCGGCCGCTATGGCCTCGCCTCAAAGGACGTCACCCCCGCCCTGATCATCTCCGTATATGACAACCTCGCTCTCCCCGAGCCCAAAAACCACTTCACCCTCGGCATCATCGACGATGTGACCTTCACATCACTCCCCCCCGTGGAGCCAATCGTCCTCGGCGGCTCGACATATGAGGCCAAGTTCTACGGCCTCGGCGCCGACGGCACCGTAGGCGCCAACAAAAACTCGGTGAAGATCATCGGCGACAACACCAACAAGTATTGCCAGGCCTACTTCTCCTACGACTCCAAGAAGAGCGGCGGCTTCACCTGCTCTCACCTCCGCTTCGGCGACGAGCCCATCCGCTCCACTTATCCCGTCACCACCCCCAACTTCGTCGCTTGCCACGTCCAGGCTTATACCCACCTCTATGACGTGACCCGCGGCCTCCGCGACGGCGGCACATTCCTCCTCAACACCATCTGGGAGGGCGACGAGCTGGCCAAGAACCTCCCCA
>CAZAUV010000193.1:0-2119 GCA_964488335.1 uncultured Bacteroides sp. | reverse complement strand
GCTACAAGGATGACATGGGCTATCACTTCCTCCACACCGAGACCTGGGAAGAGGTAATCATCCCCGGCGAGAGCATCGAGGGCGTGCAGTTCCTCAAGGACGGCGACATCTGCGAGGCTCAGGTCCACGCTGCCTCTGACACCATCCTCACTTGCGAGATGCCCACTTCGGTGATCCTCGAGGTTACCTACACCGAGCCCGGCATCAAGGGCGACACCGCCACCAACACCCTCAAGCCCGCCACCGTGGAGACCGGCGCAGAAGTCCGCGTGCCCCTCTTCATCAACATAGGCGACAAGATCAAGATCGACACCCGCGACGGCAGCTACGTAGAGCGCATCAAAGCCTGAGCCGCCTCTGACCGACTCCCCGCAACGAGACACGATATTTCGGAGAGGGGGGACGCGCCCCCTGATTGTGGACGCGTCCTCCCCCTCCCCTTTTTATCGCTGTCTGCATCCGGCGACGGGTCAACATTAGTGCCACGAGCGTTGTTGTAAGGGTATGATTACTACTGCCGACACCACTGCCGCTCCCAAAGCGAGCGACCTCCCCATAGAGACTCATCCCTTTGAGCCGTTTATCCCAGAGAAGACGAGAGTGCTGATTATGGGCACCTTCCCGCCCGCGCCCTCGCGCTGGACGATGGATTTCTATTACCCCAACCGCATCAATGACTTCTGGCGTGTCATGGGGCTCGCTTTCTATGACAACCCGGTCCGCTTCTACGATGAACTCTCCCGGACCTTCAGGCTCGACGACATACGCGCCTTCCTGACCGAGCGGGGCATTGCCCTGAGCGACACCGGCCGCCGCATCCGACGCCTCAAGGGCACTGCCTCCGATGCCGATCTGGAGATTGTGGAGCCCGTTGACCTCAAGGCGCTCCTGAGCTTTATGCCCGACTGCCGCGCCATCGCCACCACCGGCACCCTGGCTGCCAAAGTCTTCGGCTCGCTAACCGACACCCCCGTGCCCGCGATGGCTGACTTTGTCACCTCATCTGCCCTCACCGATTGCCACGGGAAGCCTATCGAGATATGGCGCCTCCCCTCCACCTCTCGCGCTTATCCCCTCTCATTGGCCAAGAAGGCTGAGGCCTATGCCAAGATGTTTCGCAGCATCGGACTCCTATAATCGCCCTCAGATATACCAACCTCACAACCGGAGCTATGACCCTAACCCTCATAACCCTCTTTGCAGGCTTTGATGCCGCCGCCATCTTTCAATGGGTGGTGGAGAATGCTTCTTATCTAATGATCTTCCTCCTGATGACTGTCGAGAGCTCGTTTATTCCCTTCCCGAGCGAGGTGGTGGTGCACCCGGCCGCTTTCTTAGCGGCTCAGACAGCCACAAGCCTTGTCTATAAGGGCCAGGTAATCGCCGTGGCTCATCTCAATATCTGGCTCATCATACTGGTTGCCACAGCCGGTGCGCTCGTCGGTGCGCTGATCAATTATTACCTGTCGGTATGGATCGGTCGTCCGCTGGTCTATCGCTTTGCCGACTCGCGGATAGGCCACGCCTGCCTTATCGACCGCGCCAAAGTCGATAAGGCCGAGGCCTATTTTGACCGCCACGGCGCAGTGTCGACCTTCATCGGCCGCCTCATCCCGGCTGTCCGCCAGCTTATCTCCATCCCCGCCGGCCTCGCCCGCATGTCGGTCCCCAAGTTTTGTCTCTACACTGCCCTCGGGGCCGGATTATGGAACGCCGTCCTCGCCGCCTTAGGCTACTGGCTCGGCACAACGGTAAGCGTCGACGAGCTATTTAATAAGGTGGAGGAATATAACACATATCTTACCTACATAGGCCTGGGCATCGGCGTGGCCTGCCTCGGCATCATATTATTCAACGCTTTCAAGAAGCGCCCTGACCAATCATCAACCCCTATCATCACTAAATGACCCAAGTATCCCCCTCGCTCCTGAGCGCCGACTTCTGCCGTCTGGAGCGCGACCTCGAGATGCTCAACGACTCCGAGGCCTCTATGATCCATCTCGATGTGATGGACGGAGTCTTTGTCCCAAATATATCTTTTGGCTTCCCGGTGATCAAAGCCATCAGCACAGTGGCCCGCAAGCCGCTCGACGTCCATCTGATGATCACCGATCCGGGG
>CAZAUV010000192.1:0-2153 GCA_964488335.1 uncultured Bacteroides sp. | reverse complement strand
AGGACGCGCAGACGGGGGTTGGTATCGGGGTCGGGACCGCCGGCTTTGGCGGCGATGGTGATTTCTTTGCCGATGCGGGTGAAGGTGCGGCTCATGTTGCCCCAACGCTTCAGCTTGCGGGCTTTACGGTATTCAAACGCTCTTCCCATTTCTTCTGGTTGAGTAAGGTTCTTATGGTGATTGTTACTTGATTATTAGCTTGTAAGGATTAGCGGAGCTCGGCGCCGAGGCGCTTGTTGAGGGCGCCTACGATCTTTTCCATCACGGCCTCTATCTGCTTGTCGACGAGGGTCTTCTCGTCGTCGCGCAGGGTCAGGGCAATGGCATAGGATTTCTTGCCTTCGGGGAGGTTCTCGCCCTCATAGACGTCGAAGAGGTCAATGGAGCGCAGGAGCTTGCCTCCGGCCTGGCGGACGGTGGCTTCAACCTGAGCCATGCTGACCGAGGAGTCGATGAGAAGGGCGAGGTCGCGGCGCACGGGGAGGGTCTTGGGCAGGGGGGAGAAGCTGACGCTCTTCTTGCGGGCCAGAGCCGAGAGGGCGTCCCAGTCGAGTTCGGCGAAGAGCACCTCCTGCTTGACGCCACACTTCTTGGCGACGCTCTTGGCCAGGATGCCGAGGTCGCCCAGGCGCTTGCCCGAGCGGGTGGCGATGGTGAGCGAGGCTGCATAGAGGGGATTGTCGGCCGGAGTCATGGTCACCTCGCGGTCAGAGATGCCGAGGACGGCGAGGATGCCGCCGACGATGGTCTTCAGGTCGAAGATGGTGGCGCGGGAGGCGGGGCGGAGCCAGTTGCCGGTGGTCATGTCGCCGGTCATCCAGAGGGCGAGCCGGGCGCTCTCGCGATAGGGGGCAAGGGGATTTTCGGCTGTCGACTCGGTTCCGGGACGGAGGGTGTAGACATTGCCGATCTCATACATCATCAGGTCTTTGGCCGAGCGATTGATGTTGTGGGCGAGGCTCTCGAGGCCGCCGAAGAGGAGGGTCTGGCGCATCACGCTCAGGTCGCGGCTCAGGGGGTTGAGGAGGGTCACACACTGGTCGGCGGGATAGGCGGGGCAGTCGGTGTAATAGTCGGCCGATGTCAGGGAGTTGTTGAGGATCTCGTTGAAGCCGAGGGCCGTGAGGCGGTCGCTGGCGATGTTGCGCAGCTGACGGTCGGTGTCCACCGGGCTCTTAAATGAGAGCGAGCCGCGGAGCTGCGACGAAAATTCGACGTTGTTGTAGCCATAGATGCGGAGGATCTCTTCAACGACGTCGCAGGGGCGGGTCACGTCGACGCGATAGGTGGGAATAGCGAGACTCAGGCCCTCGGGAGTCTCGCCGAGGATCTTCATATCGAGGGAGCGGGCAATGGCCTTGATGGTGTCGTGGCCTATCTCTTTGCCTATCAGGCGGCGGGTGTAGTCATAGGAGAGCTCCACCTGAGCGGGCTTCACCGGGGAGGGGTAGATGTCTACCGGCTCGCCACATATCTCGCCGCCGGCTATCTCCTTGATGAGCAGGGCGGTGACTTTGGCTATGTCGAGGGTGGCCGAGGGGTCGGTGCCGCGCTCGTAGCGGAATGAGGCGTCGGTCGAGAGGCCGTGGCGGCGCGCCGTCTTGCGCACCGAGGTGGGGTTGAAGCAGGCGCTCTCGATAAAGATGTCGGTGGTGGTGTCGGTCACGCCCGAGTCCAGGCCGCCGAAGACGCCGGCTATACACATGGGGCCGGCGGGGGAGCAGATCATCAGGTCGCGGGCGTCGAGGGTGCGCTCTACTCCGTCGAGGGTGGTGAACTTAGTTCCCTCGGGGCAGGTCCTGACGATGATTTTCTCATCGGCCACCTTGCTCAGATCAAAGGCGTGGAGGGGCTGGCCGAGGCCCAGGAGGATATAATTGGTGATGTCAACGATGTTGTTGATCGGGCGCTGGCCCACGGCGATGAGGATGTCCTGGAGCCACTTGGGGCTGGGCCCCACTTTGACGCCGCGGATGGTCACTCCGGAATAGCGGATGCAGGCCTCGGGGTCGTCGACCTCCACTGTGGCAGCCCCGTCGGGGCGGTCGGCCTTGAAGCCCTCGGCAGAGGGGCGCGAGAGGGGGGCGCCGTCGGCGTGGCAGTCGAGATAGGCGGCCACGTCGCGGGCCACACCGAAGTGGCTGGCGGCGTCG
>CAZAUV010000191.1:0-2200 GCA_964488335.1 uncultured Bacteroides sp. | reverse complement strand
CCTGGTATTTGAATGGTTTGGTAGCCATGATGGTTATGTGGGGATTGATAATTGTCTTTGAGCGCAAAAGTAGCACTATTTTTCGGGAAAAGCAAACAAAATATGCCCGTGGGCGTTGAAACTTAAAAACGAAAATGAAAATGATTATGAAAAGGATCCATACACTTCTCGCCGGCGCGGCCCTCATTTCCGCCGCCGGCCTGGCATCATGCTCAGGCAGTCAAAATCTCGGAGAACGCCTGTCAGGTACCTGGCAAAGCAATCCCACTCCTATAGCCACGACAGAAGCCGGTATCACTACGATGACCGATTTCTGGACCTTTACCCCTGAGGCCAAGGGGGCCGATCAAGGCACGGTCAATATATCGTCAACGGCCTCGGTAGAATGGCCGCTTGATGCCGCAGCCACCGATACTATAGCTCCGGCTTCTGACACTTATGCTTTAAGTCTTTCGGCAACCGTAACCATCAGCGGCACCTGGGACATCTCTTCGCATGACCCTGATGACGAGCTTATCGTATCCTTTGACCCGAAGAGCCTGACGGTGAACATCGACCCCGTGGCAGATGCCATGAGCGGCGACGGCAATGCAACTACGGTCAATACAATCCCGGCCGAGATCTATTCAGCCGCTCAGAATGAACTTCTGAAGGTTGCCCGCGAACGATTCTTCCCCATCAACCGCATTGAAGATATCGAGTTTAAGGACGGTAAAATAAAGTTTGAAGTGCCATCGGCCGCTCCCGGCCGCGACGAAGTGGAAATCGTCCTTCGCAGTGTAACCCCCACTGCAGACTGATCAAGAAAGAAATTATAAAAAGCCGGCGGTTCAAAATGAGCTGCCGGCTTTTTTTGAGGTTAAATATCACCTTTGACCTGAGGTGTCTTATATCAGATTATCAGGCGTCGGCTTCGGAAGGACTGATGCCGATAAGTGGACGGATGGAATCGAGAATTTCCTCAAGTTCTGCCAGCGAGGATGCACGCAGCATGGCGATGCGAGTGTCGCGGAAATTAGGGATACCTTTGAAAAGGGGAGTAGCGGCCAGATGACGGCGAATGTGGAGGATGCCCCGGTATTCATCGATTCGGCCGATGCTTTCGTGAATCTGACGGCGCAGGATTGCGAGCTTCTCCTCTTGGGAGAGGGGTTCAGGGTCGAGTCCGTCGATGGCCCTGCGCATGTCGCGAAAAATCCAGGGTGACCCGATTGCAGCCCGGCCTACCATCACTCCGTCGACACCATAGCGGTCAAATGCATCGCGGGCTGCTTGTGGGGTGGAGATATCGCCATTGCCGATGATCGGGATATTAAGGCGGGGATTGTCCTTAACGCGGGCAATGAGCTCCCAGTCGGCTTGGCCGGTATACATCTGCGAGCGCGTCCGCCCATGGATTGCGAGGGCCCTGATGCCGCAGTCCTGGAGCTGCTCCGCCAGAGTGAGTATGGTCTCGCGGGAATCGTGGTCCCAGCCCAGGCGTGTCTTGGCAGTGACCGGGATATTTACCGCCTTGACAATGGCGGAGGTGATTTCAAGCATGCGGGGTATGTCGCGCAAGAGTCCTGCTCCACCGCCTTTTCCGGCCACCTTTTTCACCGGACAGCCGAAATTGAGGTCAAGGAAATCGGGCTTTGCCTCCTCGACAATCCTGGCGGCCTCGACCATTGACTCTACGTCGCGTCCATATATCTGTATAGCAGCCGGACGCTCGGCGGGATTTATCTCGAGCTTGCGGGTGGTGGCGGCAATATTGCGGATGAGGGCGTCGGATGAGACAAATTCGGTGGTGACCATATCTGCCCCCATCTCCTTGCAAATGAGGCGGAATGATGGATCGGTAACATCCTCCATCGGGGCGAGCATGAGGGGCCTTGGGCCTAAATCTATGTCAGCAATTTTCACGATATCCGGCTAAAAAAAGTGTTAACGATAATCGCGGCGCGATGCGTCGAGGCGAAGAAGGATAAACAGGAGGATGGTGAAGCCCCAGAGCGACGAGCCGCCATAGGAGAAGAACGGAAGAGGGATGCCTATGACCGGGCAGAGCCCTATCACCATCCCTATGTTTATGATGACATGAAATATCAGGAATGAGGCCACACAATATCCATAGACACGGGCAAATGGCCGGGGCTGGCGCTCGGCGAGGTTTATGACGCGAAATATCAGCGCGAGAAAGAGCAGGAGGGTAACAGCT
>CAZAUV010000190.1:0-2296 GCA_964488335.1 uncultured Bacteroides sp. | reverse complement strand
GGGGTAGCCGGGGCGGCTCGGGTGGGTCAGTCGGCGAAGAGGGTGCCGTAAATAATGAGGAGAAGGCCGAGGATGAGGTTGAGGTAGGCGATGATGTTGCGCTTGCTGCCTGACCTCTTTATGGAGGCGCAGCCTATGACGATGTTGCAGAGGCCGATGATGGTGAAGGTGTTCATGCGATTGATGTCGTGGGGTTGATTAATCTGCCGGCAAATATAATCATTCCGGGCCGGGGAGCAAGGAGTTTTTTCCTATGCGGAGGGAAGATTACAATGTTTTTTGTAATTTTGCCCCCTGACAACCATAATCTGCAATCTCCATGTCTCCAATCAAGGTCTGCATATCATTATTCTTAGCCGCTCTGGCCGGCTCCATGACGGTTTGGGCTTCGTCGCCTAAGTTTGACACCTCTTTTGCCGAGCGCACTCTGCGACTTGATTTTTCGCTGACGGGCGACTCGGCCTCGCAGGAGATTTCGCTCTCGCGCCAGGCCTCGATGCCCGGTTGGGCGGGGCGTCGCTCTCATCTCGATGAGCTCCCTCTGGCCGGCGACGCTCAGCTGACGATGACCGATGCCGCCTCGGGCGACACTATCTACCGCACCTCGTTTTCGACTCTCTTCCACGAATGGCTCTCGACGCCGGAGGCCGCGGAGCGCCGGCGCACTTTTGACCACACCGTGCTGCTCCCTATGCCGCTGGCCGACGCACGCGTCTCGCTGACCCTCACCGATCAGCGCCGCGAGCCGATGGCCGAGACCGCCTTCATCGTCAGCCCCGGCGACATCCTCATCCAGCGCCTCGACGACCGCCCTACCCCGCCCCACCGTTATCTCCACCGCTCGCCATTGGGCTCTGACCAGGCCATCGACGTGGTGATCCTGGCCGAGGGCTACACTTCCGAGGAGATGGACTCCTTTTATGTCCACGCCGAGCGCGCCGCCCGCGAGATACTATCTTATGATCCTTTCAGCTCGCGGGCCGACCGCTTCAATTTCATAGCCGTCGGGGCCCCGTCGGCCGATAGCGGAGTGAGCATCCCGCGCCTGGGGCAATGGAAAGAGACTGCGGTGGGCTCCCACTTCTCGACTTTCTATTCCGACCGCTATCTGACAGCGCCCTCCGAGGCGCGCATCCACGATGCTCTGGTCAACATCCCCTATGAGCACATCATCATCCTGGCCAATACCGACGAATATGGCGGGGGAGGCATCTATAACAGCTACACCCTGACGGCGGCCCGCAACCGGTGGATGCGCCCGGTGGTGGTCCATGAGTTTGGCCACAGCTTCGGGGGCCTGGCCGATGAATATTTCTATGACGGCGACGTGATGGAAGACAGCTATCCGACCGACGTAGAGCCCTGGAACCCCAATATCACCACCTTGACCGATTTTGCCTCCAAATGGGAGGGGATGATACCGGAAGGGACTCCGCGCCCCACGCCCGTGGCGGAGGCCGCGACCTACCCCGTTGGGCTCTACGAGGGGGGCGGCTACTCGGCCCACGGAGTCTACCGCCCGGCCGACCAATGCCGGATGCGCAACAACACCTGGCCCGTCTTCTGCCCCGCCTGCACCGCCTCCCTCGCCCGCCTCATCGACTTCTACACCCGCGAGTGACCGGCCCCTCCACCCGCTCTTTGAGGCCCGGCTGAAGAAAATCTCCGGGTCAAATCGGGCGATTTCGGCGAAAAATGTGTAATTTTGCACCCTATTATATAAGGCCCGCATTCCCGGAGCCCTCTCACCGCCAAAAGTGCAATCATGAACATATCATATTCCTGGCTCAAACGCTACATCAATCTCCCCGACACCATGACCCCTCAAAGCCTGGCCGAGATACTCACCTCGACCGGTCTTGAAGTAGGCACCGTAGAGGAGGTTGAGACCATCCGCGGAGGCCTCCGCGGCATCGTCACCGGCCGCGTGGTGACCTGCATCCCCCATCCCGACAGCGACCACCTGCATATCACCACCGTCGACCTCGGCACGGGCGAGCCCGAGACCATCGTCTGCGGCGCCCCCAACGTCGATGCCGGCCAGTATGTGGTGGTGGCCACCGTAGGCACCACCCTCTATGACGGCGACCGCGAGTTTCAGATCAAGAAATCAAAGATACGCGGCGTAGAGAGCCGCGGCATGATTTGCGCCGAAGATGAGATAGGCATCGGGACGAGACACGACGGCATCATAGTCCTCCCCGACACCCCCGCCCCCGGCACTCCCGCTGCCAAATATTTCGGTCTGGAGAGCGACTGGGTGCTTGAGGTGGATCTCACCCCCAACCGCATCGAC
>CAZAUV010000189.1:0-2384 GCA_964488335.1 uncultured Bacteroides sp. | reverse complement strand
ACATCATTGTCGGCAACTCCGATGACCACTTCCGCAATCATGGCTTTCTCCTGACGCGCAAAGGCTGGGAACTTTCCCCGGCATATGACATTAATCCGACACTTGCCGATAGCCAAAGCCTGTTGATTAACCGATCGACAAATGAATCAGACCTTAATGTCCTTCTGGAATCAGCCGGAGACTATATGCTGTTTACCGAGAAAGCTAAAACTATCATTGAAGATGTAAAATCAGCAATGAAAGCATGGCGAAATGAGGCTCGAAGGCTCCGACTCCCACAACGCGACATTGACATGTTTGCCACCCGCTTTGAAAAATGGATATAACATTCTTACCCTTTATGATATTGATAACCGGCCTGTCACAGATCCTTCATTGAAGGATTCACGATATACCGAATGTCCCTTATCCACCGCGATAAGGGTCAAGCAATGTCAGCGGTGTTGCCCGTCAGTTATTTGCGTTCTAAACCAAAAAGGCATTTCGGAATTGGCCGGCGTATTGAGCGACTCATCGCCGCCAACAGATGCAATCGGTCAAGTGCGGGATTGATCATTCCAAAATGAAAGAGCCGCGAGAGTTAATTGTGGTTTTTAGGGCGGGGGTGGGGGAGTGTCGGGAATTTTCATTACCTTTGCATTCATAATGGTTGCGGCGGCCGGGGCCCGTGGGCCGGGCTGACGTGACTTGGTTTCTTTTTTTGACGCGCGATGATTAAGGCTACTGATATCAGGCGGAGCTTCGGCTCGCTGGAGGTGCTCCGCGGCATCTCGCTCGAGATAGGCGAGGCGGAGGTGATGGCTATCGTCGGCCCCAGCGGGGCGGGCAAGACCACTCTGCTCCAGATTCTTGGGTCGCTCGACCGCCCCGACGGCGGCCGGGTGGTCTATGACACGACCGACATCTTCGCCCTGTCGGAGAGCCGGCTGGCGCGCTTCCGCAATGATAATGTGGGCTTTGTCTTCCAGTTTCATCAGCTGCTGCCGGAGTTTACGATGCTTGAGAATGTGGCTATGCCGGCGCTGATAGGAGGCAAGCCGCGCCGCGAGGCGATGGCCCGCGCTGCGGAGCTCATCGACTATCTGGGGCTCACGGCCCGCGCCTCTCACCGTCCGGCCGAGCTCTCGGGAGGCGAGCGCCAGAGGGCGGCGGTGGCCCGCGCGCTGGTCAATAATCCGCGTGTGGTGCTGGCCGATGAGCCGTCGGGCTCGCTCGATTCGGTCAACCGCGCCGAGCTCCACCGCCTCTTCTTTGACCTGCGGCGCGATATGGGCCACACGTTTGTAATCGTCACTCACGACGAGGCCCTCGCCCGCCAGACCGACCGGATGGTGATGATGGCCGACGGGCGGATCACTGACATCGTCGTCAGATGTTAGATTTTAGATGTTAGATTTTGGATGTTAGGTTTCTGATTATTAACCTCTATATGAAAAGATTTTTTTCTCTCTCTAAGGTGATGGCCGCGCTGATGGCTATAGTCCTTATGGCTCCGCTGACGGCCTGCGACGAAGACGATCCCGCCGGAGGCGGCTCGGCGTTTCCCTCGGTGGTGAATATGGTGACTCTCAAGGAGTATGTTCCCTCGGGAGGCATGGTTTTCACCTTCCGCAAAGGGCCTGCCACGCCGCTGATCACCCTCACCACGCCCCTGCGCTTCGACACGGCCCAGGTCCGTCAGGGCAACCGCCTGCTCATCGGCTATAACATCCCCGACGCCCGCCCCGACAGCGTCAGCGGCCCCATCGACCTCATCAATTACCGGACCATCCATAACGGGACGGTCAAGGAGGCGACGCAGACCATCATTTCGACCTACAACGCGGCGCCTCTGGCCCAGGCTCAGGTGTGGCGCACCGGCAATTATATCAACGCCTCCGGCATGATACCCTACTATGGCTCGCCGCTGCCGGTCATCGAGCTCTATGCCCATGAGGCATCGGAGGCCGACGGCGCCATAGATATGTATCTGACTCTCGACAAGATAGAGACGCCCCCGGCCCAGCAGGTCGACTCCTACTCGTCGATCGACATCCGCCCCTTCCTCGAGGCCCATCCCGAGGTCAACACCCTGCGCATCTTCTATACCGGCTGCCAGGGCCGTCCGGTGGTCTTCACCGGCGTCTATCCCCTCCCCGAATAATCCCGCATATTAATTCCCTTAGATACATCCCCTTACAGAAATGGAAAATAAGAAAGGACAAGAGCTGAAGATTGAGCTCACCCCCGAGATTGCCTCCGGCAACTACTCCAACCTCGCCGTGATCTCCCACACCCCCAATGAGGTGTTTATCGACTTCATCAATGTGGTGCCCAACATGCCGCAGGCCCGCGTCCAGAGCCGCATCATCATGACTCCCGAAAACGCTAAAAACCTCCTCGGC
>CAZAUV010000188.1:0-2409 GCA_964488335.1 uncultured Bacteroides sp. | reverse complement strand
CTACCTCACCGTAGTTATCCTCTGCGTTCAGGGTCCTGCCTATCTGATTAACCTCCAGCACCAACTCAACGCAGCCGCAGCCTCTACGGGCCAGACCATCGAAATGGGCTTCTGGACCGCCGCCTACCTGACGGTAATCCTCGCTGCCGGCTCGATGTTCATCATGTGGTTGGGCGAACGCATCACTGACCGCGGTATCGGCAACGGTATCTCCTTCATCATCATGGTCGGCATTATCGCCCGCCTGCCCCATGCGTTCCTCTACGAAATCCAGTCGCGTATGCCCGGCACTTCTTCGGGCCAGGGCGGTCTGGTGATGTTCATCGTCGAGATGGTTCTCCTGTTTGCCGTTACCTGCGGCGCGGTTCTCCTCGTCCAGGGCACACGCAAGGTGCCCGTGCAGTATGCCAAGCGCATGGTCGGCAACCGCCAGTATGGCGGCGCCCGCCAGTATATCCCCCTGAAGGTCAATGCCGCCGGTGTGATGCCTATCATCTTTGCCCAGGCAATCATGTTTATCCCCATCACCCTTGCCGGCTTCGGCTCCGAGGGCTCCAACGCTTTCGTGGCTGCCTTCTCCGACATCAACGGCTTCTGGTATAACTTCGTCTACTTTATCCTTATCGTAGCCTTCACCTATTTCTATACCGCCGTTACCGTCCGTCCCAACGACATCGCCGAGAACATCAAGAACAACAATGGCTTCATCCCCGGCGTAAAGCCCGGCAAGAAGACCGCCGAGTATCTTGACTCCATCCTCTCGCGCATCACCCTGCCCGGCTCCATCTTCCTGGGCATCGTGGCTATCCTTCCCGCCTTTGCCCGCTTCTTCGGCGTCAGCCAGAATTTCGCCCAGTTCTTCGGCGGCACTTCGCTGCTGATCCTCGTGGGCGTGGTGCTCGACACTCTCCAGCAGATCGAGAGCCACCTGATGATGCACCATTACGATTCGCTCATGCGCGACGGCAAGATCAAGGGCCGCACGACCGGCAATGCTTATTGATGCCCGCCACGACCCAATCCTGTATTGACAGCAATCCCCCGGAAAGAGTAAATATCAGATGATATATCTCAAGACCCCTGAGCAACTGGAGCAAATGCGCTCCGCCGCCACCCTGGTGAGCCTCACTCTTGGCGAGATAGCCAAGTGGGCTCGCCCGGGGGTGACGACGCGCAAGATCGACACCGTCGCCCGCGAGTTTATCCAGGACCATGGCGGCCGTCCGGCCTGCCTCGGTTACGGCGGTTTCCCCGGGACGGTGTGTTGCGAGGTAAATGAGATAGTGGTCCATGGCTTCCCCTCGCAATATGAATTGCGCGAGGGCGACATCTTCGGGGCCGACACCGTAGTGGAGCTCAACGGCTTCTGCGGTGATATGTGCTACACCTTCCCCATCGGGGAGGTTGACCCCAAGGTGATGAAGCTGCTGACCACGACCAAAGAGGCTCTCTATGCCGGCATCGAGGCCTGCCGCCCCGGGCGCCGCATAGGCGATATCTCCAATGCCGTCCAGACCTATTGCGAGAGCCGGGGCTACTCGGTTGTCCGCGAGATGTGTGGCCACGGCATCGGGCGCGAGATGCACGAAGACCCCGAGGTGCCTAACTACGGACGCCGCGGCACCGGCCCCGTGATCCGCAACGGGATGTGCATCTGCATAGAGCCGATGATCAACCTCGGATCGCGCAACGTGGTGATCGAGCGCGACGGCTGGACCTGCCGCACCCGCGACCGCCGACCGTCGGCCCACTATGAGCATACCATCGCCATCCACGACGACATGACCGAGATACTGACCACCTTTG
Organism: uncultured Bacteroides sp.; assembly: GCA_964488335.1. Lineage (GTDB taxonomy): Bacteria > Bacteroidota > Bacteroidia > Bacteroidales > Muribaculaceae > Paramuribaculum. Next base: position 603 of record CAZAUV010000188.1, on the reverse strand, counting down.
ATCCCGTCGCCGAGGTCCTCGGCCCACGGTTTATCTGACCCTCCTCTCATTCCCATCCCACTGTCAATAACCCTCAGCAATCAATATGGCAAAACAAGCAGCAATAGAGCAAGACGGCGTAATCGTCGAGGCACTGAGCAATGCAATGTTCCGTGTAGAGCTCGAAAACGGACATGAGCTGACGGCCCACATCTCGGGCAAGATGCGCATGCACTACATCAAAATCCTCCCGGGCGACCGTGTGAAGGTGGAGATGTCGCCTTACGACCTGTCGAAAGGACGTATCGCCTTCCGTTACAAATAATTGACTCTCTCCCCATTCACTCCATCCAGCAATCAACAACGAAAAAATAGCAATCAGATCATGAAAGTCAGAGCTTCCATCAAGAAGCGCACCCCGGACTCCAAGATAGTCCGCCGCAAGGGACGCCTCTACGTCATCAACAAGAAAAATCCCAAGATGAAGCAGCGTCAAGGGTAAGTAATCGAAGAAAAATTACTACTTTTGCAAAAAAATTAGTCAATAGCAAAATATGGCAGTACGCATCGTGGGAGTTGACCTCCCCCAAAACAAGAGAGGTGAGATAGCCTTGACCTATATCT
>CAZAUV010000187.1:0-2513 GCA_964488335.1 uncultured Bacteroides sp. | reverse complement strand
CCACATTGGGCTCGATGGTGCAGAAGGGGAAGTTGGCCGACTGGGCCTTGGCGTTGCTCAGGCAGTTGAAGAGGGTCGATTTGCCCACGTTGGGAAGACCCACGATGCCACATTGAAGTGCCATAATATCTTGATTGGATTGAAGTTACTGAAGAAGATTAGAAGATTTGCCTCAGGGCATACTGCATGTCGCGCACAAATGCCCGGGCCGGAGTTATGATGGGGCGGAAAGGCTCTGAGGGGAGCTCGGGGGTGAAGATAGCAAGCCGGCCGGGATTGCAGATGATGTCGATTGCCCGTCCGAGGACGCGCGGCTCGCCGTCGAGGTGGGCCGGCCCCGGGGCCGTGCGCTCAATGGTCACTCTCGAAGCCTTGAAGGTCTCGATGAGCATATTCTGCTCGATGAAGCCGGTCAGGAGGTCCATGCCTACGAGGGCTGTCGTCAGCGGTGAGCCGCTGTGGACGATGGTCACATCCAGCAGGCCGTCGACCATCGAGGCGTGAGGAGCTATGTAAGCATTGTTGCCATACTGCGAGGCGTTGCATACGGCCACGAGAAAAGCCTTGTCGGTCATGGTCTTGCCGCCCGCCTTGATGGTATATGTCTCGGGATTGTAGCGCAGATATTCGAGGAAGGTCTGTCGTATATAGGTCAGGCGGCCGCGACGGTGCTCCTTGTCAAACTTGGCCGAGACAGCCGCGTCGAAGCCCACCCCGAAGGTGCAGAAAAAGGGCATCCCGTCGGCCGTCCCGTAGTCGCAGAGGTCGATATGTCCGGCGGCAATCACGTCTACGGCCTCGCCGATGATCATCGGTATGTCGAGATGGCGCGCCAGGCCATTGCCTGAGCCGCAAGGGATTATGCCTAAAGCCACCCCGCTGCCGAGCAGGGCCGATGCCGTCTCGTTGATGGTGCCGTCGCCGCCGGCGGCGAGGACTGCCTCAGCGCCCTCCTCGATGGCCCGGCGCGTCAGGGCTGCCGCCGAGCCGCGTCCGGTGGTGAAGGCCACGCGGGGCATAAAACCGAGTCGCGAGGCCACCATCTCTGCCATCCCCTCCTTGCCTACGGTCCCGGCATGAGGGTTGATTATCAGAAGGGTCGAAGAGCTATCCATTATTGCGATTGCAAAGTTAAGCAAAAATCACCATTCCGCCAAAGTCCCCTCAGAGGCGGGCGAGGAGCCCGGCGGCCGTGAGGCCCAGGAGAGGGTGGCGCCAGGAGGGATCGAGGTAGGCGACGGGGCGCAGGACAAAGGGGCGCAGGTGCATCCTCGGGTGGGGGAGGGTCAGCTCGGGGGTGTCGACCACAAGGGAGCCTAAGGCGATGAGGTCGATGTCGATGAGGCGGTCGATATAGCCTCCGGCGGCATCGCGGTGAGGGGCAGGGGATATTTCGCGCTCTATGGAGCGGAGGGCGCGCAGCAGCGGCAGGGGCTCCATATCGGTCTCGAAGGCCACCCCGAGGTTTACGTAGGGCCTGTCGGAGGCGTAGCCCCAGGGGAGCGACCGCTCGATGGGGGCGCGGTGTAGGTCGGCGCCGAGGCGCCCGGCGATGAGGTCGGCGGCGCGGCCTGCGAGAGCCTCGCTGTCGCCGAGGTTAGAGCCTATATTGACGTGGGCGATGGGGAGGAGCACTTTGTGCAATGAGGAATGATGAATTGTGACCTTGGCGGGGCCGGTGTAAAAATATATTTTACCCGAATAAGGGCTGTGGCAGATGCCGCAGCCCTTATTCGGGTAAAGGTAAGGTTTACAGGGTCTTCTTGACTTCGACTTCCTCGAAGGCTTCGATGATGTCGCCCTCGCGGAGGTCGTTGTAGCCTGCGATGGAGAGGCCGCAGTCGTAGCCTGAGACCACCTCTTTGACGTCGTCCTTAAAGCGCTTGAGGGAGCCGAGCTCGCCGGTGTAGCGGACGATGCCGTCGCGGATGAGGCGCACCTTGCAGGAGCGCTTGATGCGGCCCTCGCGGACGATGGCGCCGGCGATGGTGCCCACCTTGGATATGTGGTAGGTCTGGAGCACCTCGGCCGAGCCGGTGATCTCCTCCTTGATCTCGGGAGCAAGCAGGCCCTCCATAGCGTCTTTGACTTCTTCAATAGCCTGATAGATAACGGAGTAGAGGCGTATCTGGACGCCATCGCGCTCGGCGGCGCGGCGGGCGGCCAGCGACGGGCGCACCTGGAAGCCGATGATGATGGCATCGGAGGCTGCTGCCAGGGTGACGTCGCTCTCCGAGATCTCGCCCACGGCTTTGTGGATCACATTGACCTGCACCTCGGGGGTCGAGAGCTTGATGAGCGAGTCGCTCAGGGCCTCGATGGAGCCGTCTACGTCGCCCTTGACGATGATGTTGAGCTCCTGGAAGTTGCCTATGGCGCGGCGGCGGCCGATATCTTCGAGGGTGAGGCGCTTGGAGGTGCGCATACCCTGCTCGCGCTGGAGCTGCTCGCGCTTGTTGGCTATCTCGCGGGCCTCCTGCTCGGTCTCGAGCACGTTGAAGGTGTCGCCGGCG
>CAZAUV010000186.1:0-2561 GCA_964488335.1 uncultured Bacteroides sp. | reverse complement strand
TGAAACACATCTTCAAGTATGTCAAGGATATTGACTTTACCGAGCCTTTCCCGCGCATGACATGGGCCGACGCTATGCGTCTCTATGGCTCCGATAAGCCCGACACCCGCTTCGGGATGCAGTTTGTTGAGCTTAAAGACCTTACCGAAGGGTCAGGCTTCAGCGTGATGGACGATGCTGAATATGTAGGAGCCATCGTGGCCCCCGGATGCGCCGGCTATACCCGCAAGCAGCTCGACGAGCTGACCGACTTTGTCAAGCGTCCGCAGATCGGCGCCAAAGGCATGATGTGGGTCAAGTTTGAAGCCGACGGCTCTATCAAAAGCTCCGTCGGGAAGTTTTTCGCGGAAGACGCGCTCCGCGCCTGGGGCGATCGCGCCGGGGCCAAGCCCGGCGATCTGATGCTCATCCTCGCCGGAAAGACCATGGCCACACGCAAGCAGCTCTGCGAGCTCCGCCTCGAGATGGGCTCGCGTCTGGGCTTGCGCGACCCGCAGAAATTTTCATGCCTCTGGGTTATCGACTTCCCCCTCTTTGAGTGGGACGATGAGACACAGCGCTTCTATGCCATGCACCACCCATTCACGTCGCCCAACCCCGATGATATCAATCTCCTCGACAGCGACACCGGCGCCGTCCGCGCCACGGCCTATGACATGGTGGTCAACGGCAATGAGCTCGGCGGAGGCTCTATCCGCATCCATGACGCAGAGCTTCAAGACCATATGTTCCGTCTCCTTGGCCTCTCGGAGGAGGATGCCCGATATAAGTTTGGCTTCCTGATGGATGCCTTCAAATACGGTGCTCCCCCCCACGGCGGTCTTGCCTTTGGCTTTGACCGTTTCGTGGCCATCCTCGCCGGCCTCGACTCCATCCGCGACACCATTGCATTCCCCAAGAACAATTCGGGCCGCGATATGATGATTGACGCTCCTTCGGAGATAGATGCCTCGCAGCTTGAAGAGCTCTCGATTGATGTAGTAGTCCCGACAGATCAGGCCTCAGCATAATAAACGCCCTCATGCCGCTGATCTCTGAAATCATAGCCGCCATTGAAGCCGAGGCGCCCCTTATGCTCCAGGAGGAGTGGGACAACTCGGGCCTTCAGGTGGGTCACGCCGGACGGGAGTGCACCGGGGCTATGCTCGCTCTCGACCCTACGGAGTGGGCGCTGAGAGAAGCAATTGATGCCGGATGTAACCTCCTCATCACCCATCATCCGCTTCTCTTCCGGGCTCCGAAGCAATATGTCGGGGCCACACCGCAGCAGCGCATTGTAGAAGAAGCTCTCCGCGCCGGAGTGGCTGTCTACAGCGCCCACACCAGCCTCGACAACGCTCCGCAGGGTCTTAATGCCCGGGCCGCTTCACTCCTGGGCTTGACCGACGTAGGTCCGTTAGTGGCTTCTCCGCTACTCCCCGGGGCCGGCAGCGGCGCCGTGGGGACCACCCCCCGGCCAATGACATCAGCCGAATTTGTCGGCAAGGTCAAAGCAGCCTTCGGCTCCCCCGTAGTCCGCTGCTCCCGCGCCGCCGACATATATGACGGCAGCGGACCGATGATAAGCCGCGTGGCGCTCTGCACCGGAGCCGGCGGCTCGTTCATATCGGCCGCCAAAGCGTCAGGGGCACAGGTCTATCTCACATCCGACACCCGCTATCACGACTTCCTCGACTCCGGCTCCGAAACCCTCATGATAGCCGACATAGGCCATTTTGAGAGTGAAAAACCCGCCTGCGACATTTTTTACGAAATTATTTCAAAAAAATTTCCTAACTTTGCAGTTCGGTATTCAAATTCCGACGTTAACCCCATTTTGTATGCCTGAGACCCATCCGGTCAGGGCTTGACAAACTGATTATATACCACCATTTTTCTACGAATGGCAACATCATCCAAAAGCAAAGCCGAAAATCTCTCGGTCGAATCGCGCCTCAAATCGCTCTATAAGCTCCAGACCATACTCTCGGAGATAGATCGCATCCGCATCACCCGCGGTGAGCTCCCTTTTGAGGTCCGCGACCTCGAAGACCAGATCGAAGGCCTCCACACCCGCGCTGACAAGTATCGCACTGAGATTGAAGAGCTCCGCCGCAAGAGCGTGGCCGACCAGCATCATATCAGCGATGCCAAAGAGCAGATTGCCCGCTACACCGAGCAGCAAAACAATGTGGCAAACAACCGCGAGTATGACCTCCTCTCCAAAGAGATTGAATATCAAACCCTCGAGATTGAGCTTGCCGAGAAGCATATCAATGAATATGCCCGCGCCATTGAGACCAAGACGGCCGAAATCGAAGCAACGGAAGCCGAACTGACTGACCGCGGCCATATCCTCGACGAGAAGCGTCGCGAGCTTGAGGAGATAGTCTCCGAGACCAAGCAGGAGGAGGAGAAGCTCCGCGCCGAGGCCCTCGCCCTCGAGCCCAAAATCGACGAGCGCACCCTCAACGCCTTCAAGCGCATACGCAAAAACGCCCGCAACGGCCTCGGCATCGTCTATATCCAGCGCAACGCCTGCGGCGGCTGCTTCAACCGCATCCCCCCGCAGAAGCAGATGG
>CAZAUV010000185.1:0-2615 GCA_964488335.1 uncultured Bacteroides sp. | reverse complement strand
AGCATTTCATTCGTAACGAAAAGGTCGTGGGTTCGAGTCCCACTCGCGGCTCCTTCATTCCCCCGAAAGCCGGTCTGTCAAAGACCGGCTTTCCTCATTTTAAGGCGAGCCCGTCTAAGGCCTTCTCACCGAAATACGGCGTCGCCATCATCCCAAGAGGCCGTTTCCTTCATCAACAATCTCTGATTTATCCCGATGCAGAGACCGGATGAGACAAGTCGTCCCTATAACCTGTAAATTATCAAGAAAGGCGCGCCGATGGCACGCCTTTCATAATTCTTTTTCCGGACACATCCTTTAGCGACGTAATGCCCGGCACGGTCAGTTAGCGCAGGATTGACAGGAAGCCTGTTTAATCCTCCTCTTCCTCATCGTCGAAGTCAAATTCAAAATCCCAACCGTCGTCGGCGCCGAAATAAGCGGCATCGGTAAACTTGGAGAGCTCTCGACCTTCGCGCTTGGTGGGCCGACCGAGGCCCTTGCGGCGGTCAATGAAGCCCGAGACCTTGACCACCTCGAGAAGGTCGAGCTCGCTCTGCGGAGTGACGTTTTCAAGATAGTCGGGCACGAGACGCGCCCCGAGACGGTTTTGCGTCACAGCCTTGACACGGAAGGAGTAGGTCACCGGAGGTTTGCGCACCTGAACGATGTCGCCCTCCTTGACCGTTCGCGACGGCTTGACGGCCACTCCCCCCATCAACACGCGCCCTTTCTTGCAGGCATCAGTGGCTATGGTGCGGGTCTTGAACACACGCACTGCCCACAGCCACTTATCAATTCTCACTTCAGAGGCCATATTGACTCAGGAGATTACTTGTTATTAAACTTACACATGGCCGAGCCGAGGCCTTCGAGGCAAAAGGTCCTGATAGCCTCACAAGCCACTTCGACTCTTGCCGGCAACGCCTCGCGCTCCTCAGCAGGGAAGGTGCCGAGCACATAATCTATCTGGCATCCGCGAGGGAAGTCGTTGCCCACACCGAATCGGAGGCGCGGATAGGCATCAGTGCCGAGCATGGCGGCAATGTTTTTCAGTCCGTTGTGTCCGGCATCGCTCCCGCGCGCCTTCAGGCGAATCGCACCGAATGGAAGAGCGATGTCATCCACAACGATAAGGATATGGTCGAGGTCAATGCCCTCGCGCTCTTTCCAGTAGCGGACGGCATTGCCCGATAAATTCATATAGGTGGAGGGCTTAAGGAGCAGGAGCTGACGATTTTTGACACGCATCTGAGCAATGTCGCCATAACGCTCGGTCTTAAAACTTGTATTGGACGCCTTGGCTAAGGCATCCAATACAATAAAACCTATATTATGACGGGTGTCGCGATATTCGTCGCCGATATTTCCCAGCCCTACGATAAGATATTTCATATCTTCAGGGGGAGGTTACGGGCGGCTCAGGCCGCCGGGAGATTACTTGCCGGCAGCGGCGGCAGCCTGCTGACCGCGAGCGGCGCGGGTGAGCTGGACGGCGCAGACAACGGCGTTTTTGGCGTTGACGAGCTCGAGGCCTTCGAAGTGGAGATCGCCTACCTGGAGGGTCTTGCCCAGACCGAGGGAGTCAACGTTGATGACAAGACGCTCGGGGATCTCGGTATAGGGAGCGCGGACCTTGAGCTTCTTCATGGAGAGATTGAGCTTACCGCCGGCCTTAACACCCTCGGCATGGCCCTCGAGCTTAACGGGGACGGTGATGGTGACGGGCTTCTCGGGGGTAACCTCGAGGAGGTCGATGTGGAGGATGGTGTCCTTCACGGGGTGGAACTGGAGGTCCTTGAGGACAGCCATGCGGGTCTCGCCATTGACGGTGAGCTCGATAGCGAAGATGTCGGGGGTATAGATGAGCTTGCGGACGGCTTCGTTGGTCACAGCGAGGTCGGTGGTGATGAGGCCTTTGCCGTTGCCGATCTCAACGATCTTCTCGCCGGGCTTGAGGGCGGCGGTGTAAGGGAGGTCAAAAACTTTTCCGCCGTTGAGGACAACGGGGATCTTGCCCTCGGCGCGGAGGGTCTTGGTAGCCTTCTTGCCCAGGTCGGTGCGGGGCTCGGCTGCAAGCTTAAATGTCTGCATTGTTGATTGTTGATTAATGTGTTACTAAAAATTAAGGAGGGTGGGCCGGAGGCCCGCCGGCGCTTCTTAATTTCCCATCACACGGAGGCGGGGCCTAAAAAGCGGTGCAAAGGTAGGAATTTTTTTTCAGATGGCCATCATCCTGCCCCAACTTTTTTCACCGGCGCTTTTCAGGGCAGGAGCTTGAAATTTATAAGATTAAGTTCATTCGGAGTCCGAACAACAGGGAAGGACGAGACCATCTGCAATCAGCCTTGCTTTTCTCTTTAGCCAAATAGTTCTGCATGTGAACCAAGACGTACAAGACTGATGGTATCGCTATTAGGATCAAACCAAATCAGCAAGAAATCTCCTTCTATATGACATTCTATATATCCTGCATAATCGCCTGTCAGTGGATGAGGCCGATTCTCTTTTGGAATGGGTTTCTCTTGCCGAAGAAGATCCAAGATATCAAATAGCTTTTGGACTTTTCTTGGATTATTGCGAAAACGCTTGTAGTCTTTTTTATACTGAGAGGCTGGCTTGAGTTTTTTCATAAG
>CAZAUV010000184.1:0-2716 GCA_964488335.1 uncultured Bacteroides sp. | reverse complement strand
GCAGATGAGTGAGATATTCCTGACCGAATGTCATCCAGAAGCGTGCGCGGCGGATGGTGGGGAAATTCTTGACCAGGCTCTCGAGCTCCTCGTGATAGAGCAGATAAGAGTCGCGGCCGCCGATGTTGGGATAGGTCAGGGTCTTATGGATCTCCAGGGGGCCGGTGGTGACCCACTTGCCGTTTTCATAATAGCGGCCGCTTTGGGTTATCTCGCGGATGTTTATCTCGGGATTGAAGTTGGTGGCGAAAGCCTTACCGTGGTCGCCGGCGTTGCAGTCGACGATATCGAGGGTCTCCATCTCCGAGAAATAGTGCTTGGCGGCATAGGCGGTGAAGACGCCGCTCACACCGGGATCGAAGCCGCAACCGAGGATGGCGCAGAGGCCGGCCTCCTCAAAGCGCTCTCTGTAGGCCCACTGCCAGGAGTATTCGAAATGGGCCACATCTTTGGGCTCATAGTTGGCGGTGTCGAGATAGTGCACTCCGGTCTTGAGGCATGCCTCCATGATGGTGAGGTCCTGATAAGGGAGAGCCACATTGATGACCATCAGGGGATGATGGCGGTTGAGGAGCTCCACGACCTGATCAACCTGGTCGGCATCGACTTGGTCGGTCGTGATGTCGCTATGGCCGGTGGCCTGGCGTATCTTCTCAGCCACGGCGTCACACTTACTCTTTGTCCGTGAGGCGATTACGATAGAGGTGAATACCTCTGGATTTTCGGCGCACTTGAAGGCGGCAACAGTGCCTACGCCGCCACAGCCGATGATGACTACTTTTGACATTTACTTTTAGAAGGTTAGGATGAGGGGGGGGATGGGAGAGAAACGGACCGGAGGCCGGTGAAGTTCAGGCGCCTGAGCGCTGAATGGCCCATTGGCGCAAGGATGCCGGCTTTGCAGGGTCCGTCTCCGCCGGCAAAGAGGAGGAGCAGACGGGCGCCGGAGGGGTCAGTTGGAGATAACGAGATAGAGGCCGGTGGTGCCGGGGCCGACGCGATAGCGGCGCAGCCCGTAGCGGTCTTCGGCCGCCGGGCCGCTGAGGGGCATCCCGTTGCCGTTGAAGATGTCGTAGGTGGAACCGCAGACCGGGCATCGGGCATTATTGTGCACATGGTCTACTTCGATGCGGATGTCAGCGCGCTGCTCCACCGGGCAGGCCAGATCGAAGGCCGTGAGAGTGCCGTCGAGCGGATTGCCTGAATAGATATAGGGAGCCACGAGGAGCACTCCGCCGAAGCCTGTAGCACTCAGGGCGGTATAGGGGAAGCCGATGGGCTCGCTGTTGCCCTTGGCGGGGCGGATGAAGCGGCGCGTAGAGGTGGCGCCGGCCACTCCGTAGAGGTTCCAGTCGCCCACGGTGGCAAAGTTGATGCGGACCGTAGCGAGCGGGATGCGCTGAGTGTCGACATCGTTACATCCCCCCAGCGGGAGGAGGGCCGCCAGAGAGAGTGTCAGGGCCATGAGGGGCGCGAGCAGCTTCATCGGCCGAAGAGGTTGCCGAGCATATCGCCAAACTTATCGGCGGCCTCCTGGAGCTTGGGCCCTACGAGGGGCTTGAGCATGGCGGGGATCTCAACGTCGGCGGCGGCATTGACACGGCTGGTGCCTTCGGCCTCGCCGGCGGCGATATTGACCACCATGGCCAGGGGCACGGGCGAGTTGAGCGCCGAGAGGACTATCTTCTCGGGCTCTACGCGCTCAGTCACGGCGAGGGTGATCTCGCCTGCGGGGGCAGCGTTGATAATGATAGCGTCGTCGGTAAACTTCACGTCGCCTATCTTGGCGCGATATTCTTCGGGGATCTGCTCAAGACGCTCGCCCAGGGCGCTGATATTGCTCAGGCGGGCATAGACATCGGCCGGAGAAGCGTTGAGCTCAACGCTTTTTCCTGTAAATGTAGCCATTACGCGGGGGGATTATTCTTTGTCAGCGCCTGTGGGGGCCCAGGCGGCGGGGTCTTTGCGCCATTCGCGGAGGGTGGCCAGATCGTCGGGGCGGATATAGTTGGTTGCGAGGGCGGCCTCGAGCAGGGCTGTGTAGTTGCTCAGGGTGCAGAGCTCCACTCCGGCCTCCTTGAAGGCGTCAATAGCCACGGGGAACTGATAAGTGAAAAGCGCAGCCATGCCTATCACCTCACATCCGGCATCGCGGATGGCCTTTACGGCCTTGAGCGACGAGCCGCCGGTGGAGATAAGGTCTTCGATGACCACCACGCGCTGACCCGGCTTGAGATTGCCCTCGATAAGGTTTTCAAGGCCGTGGTCTTTGGGAGTGGAGCGGACATAGACATAAGGCTTGCCGATGGTGTCGGCCACGAGGGCTCCCATGGCGATGGCTCCGGTGGCCACTCCGGCTATAGCGTCGGGGGTCTCGAAGCGCTCGAGGATGAGGCGGCAGAGCTCCACCTTGAGGAAGGAGCGCAGCTCGGGATATGACAGGGTCTTGCGATTGTCGGTGTATATAGGTGAATTCCAGCCTGATGCCCAGGTAAAGGGGAGCTCGGGCTGGAGCTTGATGGCGCTGATGCTAAGGAGCTTTTCGGCAACTATCTGTTCAAGTTGTTTCATGGCGTGGGGTAATGAAATAGTGTTGAAGATGCAAAGATAATCATTATTTCCCAACTTGCCCCCGCAGCCAAAGAAAAATTCTCGCCCTCCGCCCACGGTTCTTTCATTTAACTATTCTTGTGGGAAAGTAATGTTATCCCTATTT
>CAZAUV010000183.1:0-2762 GCA_964488335.1 uncultured Bacteroides sp. | reverse complement strand
TAACCTCCGCGCCTCCCGCTCATTCCCATTCGTCAGCAAGGTGCTCAAGATCAACTTTATCGACCTCGCCACCAAAGCTATGCTCGGCCTCCCGGTGGAGAAGCCCTCCAAGAATGCCTTTGACCTCGACTATGTGGGCATCAAGGCGTCGCAATTCAGCTTCTCGCGCCTCCAGGGTGCCGACCCGGTGCTCGGCGTCGACATGAGCTCCACGGGCGAGGTGGGTTGCATCGGCGAAAACACCTCCGAGGCTATCCTCAAGGCAATGCTCTCGGTAGGGATGCGCGTCCCCGCCAAGGACAAGGGAGTGCTCCTCTCCACCGGCACAGCCAAGCAGAAGGCCGATCTCCTCGACTCGGCCCACACGCTCCACAATGCCGGCTACCGCATCTATGCCACCGGAGGCACCCACCGCTTCCTCAACGACAACGGCATCCCCGCCATCCACGTCTACTGGCCCTCGCAGCCCGATATGCAGCCCCAGGCACTCCAGCTCCTCCACGACCATGAGATAGCTCTGGTGGTCAACGTGCCTAAGAACCTCACCCCGGTAGAGCTCTCCAACGGCCGCAAGATACGCCGCGCCGCCATCGACCTCAACATCCCCCTGCTGACCAACGCCCGCCTGGCCGGAGCCTTCATAGAAGCCTTCACCACCATCTCTCTGGACGACATCGAGATCCGCGCCTGGGACGAATACTGATCCGGCCCGGCCGACATCGCTCACCCATCAGCCATATTGCTTCGCGGCTGCGTCGCTGCCTCTTCAGGCCGCGTCGCAGCCGCGAGCTGATTGTCATGGCCGGAGGCGGGGAAAGATTGCGCGATAAGCCGATGATTGGAAGAATTTTATTACCTTTGTCGGATATTTCTGCCACGAGAGTGACGGCAGTGGACGACTCCACTGTCTTTCGAAGCATTATGATAATCATTTTCACCGACTTATATCCCTATGAACCAGCTTGCCACAAAGTATTCTCCCGCTGATGTGGAGGACAAATGGTATGCCTTCTGGATGGAGCATAAGCTCTTTGCCAGCCACCCTGATGCCCGCGAGCCCTACACTATCGTGATCCCGCCCCCCAACGTGACGGGAGTGCTCCATATGGGCCATATGCTCAACAATACCATTCAGGACATCCTCGTGCGCCGCGCCCGCATGCAGGGCAAGAATGCTCTCTGGGTGCCCGGCACTGACCATGCCGCCATTGCCACCGAGGCTAAAGTGGTCAATCGGCTGGCTCAGCAGGGCCTCTCGAAGGCTGAGCTCGGCCGAGAGAAGTTTCTCGACCATGCCTGGGACTGGACCCATCAATATGGCGGCATAATCCTCGAGCAGCTCAAGAAGCTCGGTGCCTCCTGCGACTGGGACCGCACCGCCTTCACCATGGACGACATCCGCTCGCGCTCCGTCATCCGCGTCTTTGTCGACCTCTACCGCAAGGGCCTTGTTTATCGCGGCAAGCGTATGGTGGCCTGGGACCCCAAGGCCAAGACCGCCCTTTCCGACATTGAGGTAATATATAAGGAGGAGCACAGCAAGCTCTATTATCTCCGCTACAAGATTGTCGGAGAGGATGGATATGCCATAGTGGCCACCACCCGCCCCGAGACCATCATGGGCGACACCGCCATGTGTATCAACCCCAATGATCCTAAAAATCAGCATCTGAGGGGCAAGCGGGTGATCGTCCCCCTGGTGGGCCGCGAGATACCGGTCATCGAGGATGACTATGTGGACATTGAGTTTGGCACCGGCTGCCTCAAGGTCACCCCCGCCCACGATGTCAACGACAATATGCTCGGGCAGAAACACAATCTTGAGACTATCGACATCTTCAACGACGACGCCACTATCTCGGAGGCTGCCGGGATGTATGTCGGGATGGACCGCTTTGACGTCCGCCGGCAGATAGCCCTTGACCTTCAGGAGGCCGGCCTCATCGAGAAGATTGAAGACTATGATAATAAGGTGGGCTTCTCGGAACGCAACCCCGACACGGCCGTAGAGCCTCGCCTGAGCGACCAGTGGTTTCTCAGGATGGAGGGTATGGCCAAGCCCGCCCTCGAGGCCGTAGAGGAGGATATCATTAAGTTTGTCCCCGAGAAATTCAAAAACACCTATCGTCGCTGGATGACCGATATCCGCGACTGGTGTATCTCACGCCAGCTCTGGTGGGGCCACCGCATCCCCGCATGGTTTCTCCCCGACGGTTCCTTTGTGGTGGCCGAGGATGCCGACGAGGCGCTCGCCCTCGCCCGCGACACCGACCCCTCGCTGACTGCCGCCGACCTCCGCCAGGACGACGATTGCTTCGACACATGGTTCAGCTCATGGCTCTGGCCTCTGACCCTCTTCAACGGCATTCTCGACCCCGACAACGAGGAGATGCGCTATTATTACCCGACGACGACCCTCGTCACCGGCCCTGACATCATCTTCTTCTGGGTGGCCCGCATGATTATGGCCGGCTACGAATGGGCCGGCAAGCAGCCCTTTGACAATGTATATTTCACCGGCATCGTCCGCGACAAGATCGGCCGCAAGATGTCGAAGCAGCTCGGCAACTCGCCCGATCCGCTGGAGCTCATCGCCCAATATGGCGCCGACGGCGTCAGGGTCGGCATCATGCTCTGCGCCCCGGCCGGCAATGACATCCTGTTCGACAAGAAACTGTGCGAGACGGGCCGCAACTTCTGCAACAAGATCTGGAACGCCTTCCGCCTCGTCAAAGGCTGGCAGGTCGACGACTCCGCCGCAC
>CAZAUV010000182.1:0-2768 GCA_964488335.1 uncultured Bacteroides sp. | reverse complement strand
CAAGATGCTCGAGAAGCACACCCTCACCAAGTGGCAGCAGTATTGGAAAGACCAGGTCGGCACATGGTATGGAATGTTCCTCCACGAAGCCCAGTATCTCGAGCCCGTAATGCGCGACATCGAGGCTATGCTCGAAGAGAGCCAGCGCAATGTTACCGGCACCGTGGAACTTACCCTCTATCCCCGCACTTTCACCCTCGTTGGTGTCGACTCGCCCTTCGACCTGATGAAGACCGATTTCGGCGAATATGGCGAAATCAACAAAGCCTGGACCGCCGACGACGTAAAGGGCTTCACCAAGATCCTTGCCAACCAGATGAAAATCTACCACAACAAGCAGCTGGCCAACGGCATTAATCCCGACAAGCTGTGATTAAGGTAGGTATCATCGGCGGAGCCGGCTACACCGCCGGAGAACTTATCCGCCTCCTCATCAACCATCCTGAGGTAGAAATATCATTTATACACTCTACAAGCAACGCCGGAGCCCCCGTGACATCAGTCCACGGGGGACTCCTCGGCGAGACCGACATCACATTCTCACCGGAGCATCCCCTCGACCGGATAGATTGCCTATTCCTATGCTCTGCCCACGGGAAGAGCCGCGAGTTCTGGCAAGAAAACGAGCGCCCTGAGGGGCTTAAAGTCATTGACCTCGCCCAGGATTTCCGCGACGAGAGTTGCGGATATGTCTACGGCCTCCCTGAGCTTAAGGCCGACGCCATAGCCGGGGCCGACCTCATCGCCAATCCCGGATGCTTCGCCACTGCAATCCAGCTCTCCCTGCTCCCCCTGGCCAAGGCCGGGGCACTCAAAGGGCCCATTGCCATCACCGCCGTCACCGGCTCTACCGGCGCGGGGGTGAAGCCCTCGGCCACCACCCACTTCAGCTGGCGCAACGACAATCTGAGCGTCTACAAGCCCTTCGCGCATCAGCATATCGCCGAGATCACCCGCTCGCTCGCATCACTGCAGCCCGGTTTTTCGGCCGACCAGATATGCTTCGTCCCGGTCAGAGGCGACTTCCCCCGCGGCATATTTGCCGTCACTCAGCTTGAGAGCGACCTCCCTCAGGGTCGTGCACTCGATCTCTTCAAGGAATATTATGCGGGCCAGCCCTTTACCATTGTCTCCGACTCCCCTGTCGATCTCAAGCAGGCTGTCAACACCAACAAGGCCATCATCGCCCTCCATGAGGATCCCCACCGCCGACGGCTTCTGATCACCACGGCCATCGACAATCTCCTCAAAGGCGCATCGGGTCAGGCTGTCCAGAACTTCAACATCATCTTTGGGCTCGACCCACGCTGCGGCCTCCGCCTCAAACCATCAGCGTTTTAACCCTCTACTCAGATGAATCTCTTTGACGTCTATTCACTATATGATATAGAACCGGTAAGCGGCGCCGGATGCCACGTATTCACCGCCGACGGCACCGACTATCTCGACCTCTACGGCGGCCACGCCGTGATATCCATCGGCCACGCACATCCGCGCTATGTCAAGGCTGTCAGCGACCAGGTGAGCCGCCTCGGTTTCTACTCCAATTCGGTCATCAACTCCCTCCAGGAGCGCCTGGCCGACATCCTCGGCTCGCTCTGCGGCTATCCCGACTATCAGCTTTTTCTCTGCAATTCCGGCGCCGAGGCCAATGAAAATGCTTTTAAGCTCGCCTCCTTCGCCACCGGCCGCGCCAAGCTCCTCGCTTTCTCCAAAGCATTCCATGGCCGCACCTCCGGCGCCGTTGCCGCCACCGACAATCCCAAGATACAATCGCCTTTCAACGCCACAGATAATGTGACCTTCGTGGCCCTTGGCGACATCGAGGCGGTCCGTCGCGAGCTCGCCACGGGCGAATATTGCGGAGTGGTGGTCGAAGGCATCCAGGGCGTGGCGGGCATCCGTGTCCCCTCCGATTCATTCCTCCGTGAGCTCCGCGAGGCCACCACTGCCACCGGCACCCTCCTTATCCTCGACGAGATACAGAGCGGCATGGGCCGCACAGGTCATTTCTTCGCCCATCAGGCTGCCGGCATACGGCCCGACATAATCACCATGGCTAAGGGAATTGCCAACGGCTTCCCTATGGGCGCCATCCTCATCTCACCCACAATCGAAGCCTCCAAAGGGATGCTCGGCACCACCTTCGGCGGCAATCATCTCGCTTGCGCCGCTGCTATCGCCACTCTCTCTGTGGTGGCCGATGAAAATCTCATCGCCAATGCGGCTTCCGTCGGCGCTTACCTCCTGGAGAAACTCTCGAAGATGGAGGGTCTATCCGATGTCCGCGGCCGAGGGCTCATGATTGGCATCGACCTCCCGGGCGGAGCCGACAAGCGCAAGCGCCTCCTCTTTGATCACCATATCTTCACCGGCGGCGCCGGCCCCGACACCATCCGTCTCCTCCCCGCCCTTTGCCTCTCGCGCGACGAGGCCGATCAGTTCCTCACCCATTTCAGCCGGATTATCAATGAATAAGTTTCTCAACGTCTCCGACATAGGCCCCCTTGATCAGGCCATCGCCGAGGCCCTCGACATCAAGCGAAATAAGTATGCACGCTCTTCGATGGGGCGCAACTATACCCTCCTGATGCTCTTCTTTAATTCGAGCCTCCGGACACGCCTCTCCACCCAGAAGGCCGCCATGAACCTCGGAATGAACGTCATGGTGCTCGACGTAAATCAGGGCGCATGGAAGCTCGAGACTGAGCGCGGTGTTATAATGGACGGCGACAAGGCGGAGCATCTCCTCGAGGCCATCCCCGTCA
>CAZAUV010000181.1:0-2841 GCA_964488335.1 uncultured Bacteroides sp. | reverse complement strand
CATTCTCACTCGTTGGCGGCGGCGACTCCGTGGCTTGTGTCAACAAGTTTGGCCTCGCAGACAAGGTAAGCTATGTATCCACCGGTGGCGGTGCCCTCCTCGAAGCTATCGAGGGTAAAATCCTCCCCGGCATCGCAGCTATCCGCGGCGACAAATAATTTGCCGACAAAATATAATATGGGCCGGGAAGAACATTCTTCCCGGCCCATATTATATTTTGGCATATAGACCTATATTTTGGTCAGAAGCTATCGGGAGAGGCGCCCGAAGAGCCAAGCCAATGATGAGGCCGCTACGCCGATGACATCGGCTATGAAGTCGGCGCGATCAGCATGCCGTCCGAGGCCCATATGGCGCTGGAGAAGCTCTATGCCGGCTCCTGCAAGAGCTCCTATTATTACTATGACTATGAAGGCGAAGGGATTGACACGCCTTCCGCGGAAGGCGTCTGTCAGCAGGATGGCTGTAAGGCCGCCAAACATCAGCGCGTGGGCCATCTTGTCAGCTCCATCCCAGAGAAAATATGCCGGAGGGTTAACTGGATCGGGAGAGAGGGTGAGCCATGCGAGGAGCCCGACGACTATGAGCGACGGGAAATAGCGCAGCGGACCCGTGAAGAGGCCTCGGAGGGTGATAGACATAGTATGGGGGGAGAGAAATAGTGTGGGACTGATGCGATTACATTGTCTCGGATACAGTGTCGCGCTCAAAGAAATGGCGTTTGGGGAGCACTACGTAAGGATGGAGGGCGATGCTTGAGCCCGGGAAATCGATCAGCACATCCTGAGTGAATAAATTGAATGGATTGAAGGAATAATCCTCTTCCTGATTGTCGGCATAGAAAGCCATCTGAGAGCCGGCACGGTTGCCACACTCAACCCATACATTATCTATTTTGGCAGGGAAGTGCCCGAGATGGGAAATGAGGGTATCGTCGGATAGATTGCGCCTCGACATCTCAGACTTCTTTCCGGGAAGTTTCAGGGCAGCTTTGCGTAGACCGGTGTCAAGGAAATAGCTGTCGGAGACATGATCAACGTTAAGATCAAGATAATAGCGGTGGCCGGGCCACAGAGCATTATCCGGACGGAGGGAGTGGCGCATGGGGGCGAAATCTTCATATCCTTCGGGGCGCGACGTATGGAGGCGGATGAGCCCCGACTCATAAAGATATTCCACAAAAAAGCTTTGCAGGATGCCGATTCCTATACAGCTCTGATCGCCCTCGAAAAGAACAAACTCGGCATTGAGGAGCGCATTATCCATCTCGGGGTTGCGCTCCACCGAATGAATGGAGCTGTCGGAAGGCTGGAAGAATTCGAGCGGGAGGTCAACTACTACGCGCTTGAGGGCAGTCTGGATATGGCCGTCGGAGCCACGTCCGATAGTAGGGACATAGCTATCGGTTACCTTTACACCCAAAGCCTTGAGGCGGTCGAGGTCTTTGCGAGTGATACAAGAAATGTCGCTTCCGGTATCAACCTTAAAAACAACACTATCTGCCACTCTGACACTCAGAGGCTCAAAACTTTCAATAGGGAGGGAGGCCACCAAGGCGCGCCCGTCGCGGGGACGGAGGCTGCGCTGCATGTTGACCATCTTAAACAACAGGCCTATGACCACCACGAGGATGGCGGCAATCAGGGCGATTTTTTTCCAGACCTTACGTTTCATACCGCAAATTTACCCCTTCTCTGCGGTCAACACCAACTGTTTAACAGATTTGTGACATCTTTGACAACAAAAAATAACGCCCGATAATGAAAAATTATGCCGGCGCTATTTTATCCCCTCTTACGCAAAGAAGAAGGCCTCTCGGAGTCAATTATTTGGATTGGGAGAGGGGGACCGGTTTCGGGGCGAGGGGGCTGACTTTGATTTCGGGCTGCCCGAGATAATAGACCGTGCCGGTGCCAATGCCGCTTACAGAGAGCGCTTCCTTGGCGTTTACGCCGATGCTTCCGGTGCCGGTGATGCGGCATTTAGCCTGACGGGCTTCGAGAGCGTCGGCCTGAATGTTGCCGGTGCCAAGTGATGAGAGCTTGGCTTGGTCAGCTCTGCCCGAAAGGATTATTTCTCCCTTGCCTGTGCGGATTGAAGCATCTACTGCAGAATGGTCGATGCCTTTGGCTGTGATGCGCCCGTTTCCTACGACAACGAGCTGAAGTTTAGGCCCGGGGGCGACATTATCAATCAGGAGGCGTCCGAGCCCATCATTCTCAGCGCGGGTAAGATAAGTCGAGTAAATGGTGACAGTAGGGAGACCGTCGGCCTTAGAGAGAGCTTCAGGAGCGAGGCGAAGCTCCAGGGAGGAGCCGTTGGGCTGGAAAATAAAGGATGCCACCTGATCGGGGAGAGCGCGGAAGGTGGCGTGGCCTGCCGAGTCAGGCAAGCAACGGTAGACCACGTTGATATCGTCAATGATCTTTATCTCGGAAAAATCGTTGACCTTGAGGTCATAGTCGTGGGCATCCTCAGCGGTGGCAGCTAAGGCCATAAGAGAAGCGAGAGCGGCAATTATGATGCGGTGAGTCATTGTGTCAATTACTAAATGATTTGCAAAGGTAATGAAATAATGTGATAGGGCGCGCGCAAGTCGCCAAAAAGGGGAAATTAGTGGCCATGAGGGCAAAAAATGTGACCTCTCACCCCATAAAGGAGCAAGAGGCCACAGTGAGTGAAATATCTTGTAAAGCGGCTTACTTTATGATATACTGCGAAGAAATGGACTGGTTGTTGTGGACGCGCGAGATGGTGTCGGCAAACATACGGGCCACCGAAAGGACTGTCACCTTGGGACAATCTTTAGTATAGGGGATAGAGTTGGTGAAGATCATCTCT
>CAZAUV010000180.1:0-2864 GCA_964488335.1 uncultured Bacteroides sp. | reverse complement strand
CTCGTGGCCGGCTGGGACGATCCCCGCATGCCGACCATCTCGGGTATGCGCCGCCGCGGCTTCACTCCCGCTTCGATACGCAACTTCGTTGACCGCATCGGCTACACCAAATATGAGGCGCTCAACTCGGTGGCTCTCCTGGAGCACGCTGTCCGCGAAGACCTCAACGCCATCTCTACCCGCGCTATGGCCGTTATGAACCCCGTCAAGGTGGTCATCACCAACTATCCCGAGGGGCAGACAGAGATGGTGGAGATGGAAAACAATCCTGAAGATCCTCAGGCAGGTACTCACCCTATGCCCTTCAGCCGCGAGATCTATATAGAGCGCGATGACTTCATGGAAAATCCTCCGAAGAAATTTTTCCGTCTCGCTCCCGGCGGCGAGGTGCGTCTCAAGGGCGCTTATATCGTCAAGTGTGAGAGCGTGGAGAAGGATGCCGACGGCAATATCACCACCATCTTCTGCACCTACGACCCCGAGACCCGCTCCGGCCTTCCCGGCTCGATGCGTAAGGTCAAGGGCACTCTCCACTGGGTCAACGCCGCTACGGCCAAGGATGCCACGGTGCGCCTCTACGACCGCCTCTTCAATGTGGAAAACCCCGCTGCCGAGACCGAGCGCGACTTCCGCGAGCTCCTCAACCCCGACTCGCTCAAGGTTGTCGAGGGCGTAAAGGTGGAGCCCTTCATCGCCGAAAACGCCACCCGAGGCGCCCACTTCCAGTTTCAGCGCGTAGGCTATTTCACCCCCGACTACGACAGCACCCCCGACCATCTGATCTTCAACCGCACGATAGCCCTGAAAGACAGCTGGGAGAAAGAGCAGAAAAAGAATGGCTAACGACTCGCTCAACTCATACTCTGACGACCACCGCCGCGAGCTCTACGAGCGCTTCCGCGCCGAGCTCGCCGACGACCGCCGCAATATGTTTTTTGACGAGGACGACCTCATCGAAGTCTTTGACTACGCCACCGACACCAACGACCGCTTCACGGCCCTCGAAGCCCTGTTTATCGGCGAGAGGCTCTTCCCGTCGTCGCAGACACTGGCGGAGCGCAAGGCTGTATTCTGCCTTGGCCTCGACGACGACACTGCCGCCAGGGCGCTTACCCAGCTACCCGACGACTCGGTGGTGAAGACCCTCGCCGGCCTGCGCCTGGCCCACACGCGCCCCGAGGAGGCAGGCCCGGTCTTTGACAACATCCTCCGCTCCCATCCCGAGCTGACCGACGAAGAGATAATCCAGCTCTGCGACACGGCCGAAGAGCTCGGCATGTATCGCTGGCTCCTTGACCATAAGGATGCTATCAAGGCCCACAACGACTATCCCCAGACCTTCCTCTATGAGCTCTGCCAGATAGCGCGCGAACAAGACCCCGACAGCGCCCTGGCCATCCTCGAAGAGCTGACGATGATGGAGCCCTTCAGCATCGACTTCTGGCTCATGACCGCTCAGATACATATCGAGCAGGGACATCCCGACAAGGCGCTCCAGCCCCTGGAGTATGCCTTAGCCATTGAGCCGGGCAACATCAATGCCCTGATGAGCAAAGCCCATGCCATGAATGAGCTTAACTATCCGACCGAACAGGTGGAAGCAATACTCAGCGAGATCATAGAGCTGGACGATGCCCTGGCCTCACCGGTCCTCGCCCGCGCGCTGCTCACCATCCAGGATAAAGACGATCCCGAGCGAGCCATGAAGATGCTCCGCGACTACAACGATGCCCATCCCGGCAACCCGCAGACGCTCGACATCATGCTCATGGCCATCGATCGCCTCTCGGCCGGCAACCCCGAGGATACTTTCTCAGCCGACATAGGCCCGTTTCTCACTCCCGCAATGGCCGGCTACCAAGACCACTTCATCGATATGGCCCGACGCCACGCTGATGAGGGGCGCCACCGCGCCGCCGCCCTCCTGCTGCTCCATCTCGACTCAGCTTACCGCCTCTCGGCCGACTTCGACTATATGATGGAGGAGCTTTATCGCGCCGGGCTCTACAGGCTGGCTCTCGACGGCTATCAGGCCCATTTCAGGATTGCCGATGCAACGATACAGGTGATTATCGCCGACATCAGCGACTGCTTCGCCGCCTTCTGGTTTATCCTGTCGGCCCTGCGCCTCGACATCCTCGATGGCATCGGGATGCTCGCCTCCAGCCTCATTGCCGCCGAGCCCCTCAACAACACCCGCTCCTCCATCTCCGACATCCTCGAGAGCCGCGGCCTGACCGACTATCTGGTCAAAATCAACGCCTACCTCACCGGCGACACCACACTCACCATCGACGACCTCGACCCCTTCATCGAGCCTCGCAACCCCTTTACCGACACCACTTCCCAATCATGATCACCGTCACAAATCTCGGCATACAATTTGGCAAGAAACCGCTCTTCCAAGACGTGAATATGAAATTCACGCCCGGCAACTGCTATGGCATCATCGGTGCCAATGGCGCCGGCAAGTCAACCCTGATGCGCATGCTCTCGGGCCAGCTCACCCCTACGACCGGCACCATCACCCAGAGCCCCGGCGAGCGCATGAGCGTCCTGGAGCAGGACCACTTCAAATATGACGACTCCACGGTGCTCCAGACCGTAATGATGGGCCACACTGTGCTGTGGGACATCATGCAGGAGAAGGACGCCCTCTATGCCAAGCCCGACTTCTCCGACGCCGACGGCGTCCGCGCCGCCGAGCTCGAAGAGAAGTTTGCCGAGCTTGAGGGATGGAACGCCGAGAGCGATGCCGCAGCACTCCTCTCCGGCCTCGGCATCAAGGAAGACAAGCACTATCTGATGATGCGCGACCTCACCGGCTCGGAAAAGGTGCGCGTCCTCCTGGCCAAAGCTCTCTT
>CAZAUV010000179.1:0-2982 GCA_964488335.1 uncultured Bacteroides sp. | reverse complement strand
TCTATCCAGCTGAGCTACCGGACCGCAGGCACGGCCACGGCCGCGACGGTTTTCTGGCTGCAAAGTTAATACTTTTTTGCTCTGCTGACAAATATTTATTTATCTTTGCAGGTGGAAATTCATCATCCACCCGTTTTTTTATGTCATTACGAACCCTTTTATCGGGCGCCACTATCGCAGTGGCCGCCTCCTGCTCTATGAATATTCTTGCCGGCACGCCTCAGCCCGACGCCCTCTCGTCGGCTCCCGCTCCCTTTGACTATACCGTCGACCGTTTTGCCGATATCGAGGTGCTCCGCTATCAGGTGCCCGGCTTCGAAACTCTCCCGCTCCGACAGAAGCTGCTCATCTATTATCTTAGCGAGGCCGCCTTGGCCGGTCGCGACATCCTCTGGGACCAGAACAATCGCTTCAATCTCCCCCTACGACGCCTCCTTGAGGAGGTCTACACCGCTGAGTCCACCGATCGCTCAGGCGATGACTGGAAAGCTTTCGAGACCTATCTGAAGCAGCTTTGGTTTGCCAACGGCATCCACCACCACTACTCGATGGATAAGTTCAAGCCCGCCTTCTCCCGCGAGTGGCTCACGGAGCAGGTTGCACGCATACCCGACCCTCATTTCAACGCTCAGGCCGGTCCCGGCTTCGATGCCCTGATGGAGGTGGTGTTTAACCCCGATTATCAGGCCAAGCGCGTCAATCAAGCCGCCGGGCAAGACCTCATTGCCACCTCGGCCAACAATCTCTATGAGGAGGGGCTGACTCAGGCCGAGGTGGAGGCATATTATGCCGCCATCAAAGACACCACCGTGACCAATCCCGTGAGCTACGGCCTCAACACACGCGTGGCCCGCGACCCCGCTACCGGTGCGGTCGTAGAGCAGACCTATCGATTGGGCGGACTATATTCGCCGGCCATCAAGCGCATCGTAGATAATCTGCGCCTGGCCGCCGACTATGCCGACACCCCCGCCCAGCGCGCCGTGATCGACAAGCTCATTGAATATTATGCCACCGGCTCGCTGGCCGATTTCGATGAATATTCCATCATGTGGGTCGAAGATACCGACTCGCGGGTGGACTTCATCAACGGCTTCATCGAAAGCTATGGCGACCCCCTGGGCATGACCGGCGCTTATGAGAGCATAGTCAACTATAAAGACCTCGAGGCCTCGGGGCGCACCGAGACCATTTCCGGCGCCGCGCAGTGCTTTGAAGACCATTCGCCCGTCGACTCCCGTTTCAAGAAAGATAAGGTCAAAGGCGTCACGGCCAAGGTGATCAATGCCGCCATCCTCGCCGGCGACTCATATCCCGCCACTCCCATCGGCATCAACCTCCCTAATGCAAATTGGATACGCGCTGCCCACGGCTCCAAATCGGTGACCATCGAGAATATTACCCGCGCCTATGACGAGGCCAGCCACGGCAATGGCTTCAATGAGGAATTTGTCATCGATGAGCCCACCCGCGACCTCCTGGAGAAATATCTCTTCATAACAGATAATCTCCATACCGACCTCCATGAGTGTCTCGGCCATGGCTCAGGCCGCCTCCTGCCGGGCGTTGACCCCGATGCGCTCAAAGCCCATGGCTCTACCCTCGAAGAGGCGCGCGCCGACCTCTTTGCGCTCTATTACCTGGCCGACCCCAAGATGATGGAGCTCGGCCTGCTCGACTCTCCCGATGCTTACAAAGCCTCATATTATAAATATATCCTCAATGGACTGATGACCCAGCTGATGCGCATCGAGCCCGGCAAGGATATCGAGGAGGCCCACATGCGCAACCGCAAGCTCATAGCCCAGTGGGTGCTCGAGAAGGGCGCGCCGGATAAAGTGGTGGAGCTGGTAAACCTCGGCGGCAAGACATATGTTAAAATCAATGACTATGAGGCTCTCCGCCGCCTCTTCGGCGAGCTCCTGGCTGAGGTGCAGCGCATCCGCTCCGAGGGCGATTATGTCGCAGGCGAGCGCCTGGTGGAGCAATATGGCGTGAAGGTCGATCCCTCGCTCCACGCCGAGGTGCTCGACCGCTACTCCACCCTCGACATCGCTCCCTATCGCGGCTTTGTCAATCCCGTCTACACCCCGGTCACCGACTCCGAGGGCCGCATCACCGACATCAATATCAATTATAGCGAAGACTATCCCGGTCAGATGCTCCGCTACTCCCGCCAATATTCAACTCTCAATGACTAACGACCATCTTAATATCACCCCCCTGGCGGCGCCTATCGACTCCGAGCCCGAGCGCGCCGTAATCGTAGGCCTCATCACACCCGAGCAGGGTGAGGCCAAGGTCAACGAATATCTCGACGAACTCGAGTTTCTGGCCGATACGGCCGGAGCCGAAGTGGTGGCACGCTTCACCCAGAAGGTCGGGGGACCCAACGCCCGCACCTATGTAGGCACCGGCAAGCTCGAGGAGATACGCCTGTATATTGAAGACAATGACATATCCATGGCCATTTTTGACGACGATCTCTCGTCGAAGCAAGTGGCCAATATAGAGAAGGAGCTGAAGGTCAAAATCCTTGACCGCACCAGCCTCATCCTCGACATCTTTGCCAAGCGGGCACGCACGGCCAATGCCAAGACTCAGGTCGAACTGGCTCAATATCAATACCTCCTGCCGCGACTCACCCGCATGTGGACTCACCTTGAGCGTCAGCGCGGCGGTATAGGTATGCGTGGCCCGGGCGAGACACAGATCGAGACCGACCGCCGTATAATCCTCGACAAAATATCGCGCCTGAAAGAGGAGCTCCGCGCCATCGACCGCCAGAAGAGTCTCCAGCGCAAAAATCGTGGTAAGCTCACCCGCGTGGCTCTCGTCGGTTATACCAATGTAGGCAAGTCGACCCTGATGAACCTCCTGAGCAAGAGCGACGTCTTTGCCGAAAACAAGCTTTTCGCCACTCTCGACACCACCGTCAGGAAAGTCATCATCGAACACCTACCGTTCCTCCTGACCGATACC
>CAZAUV010000178.1:0-3014 GCA_964488335.1 uncultured Bacteroides sp. | reverse complement strand
ACGGCTACGACGAGATTTCGCTCACATCGCCCTTCAAGGTGGCCACGACAACGGGCGAGCGCCTCCTGACCGCTGCGGATCTCGGCCTCGGGCAGTGCACGCAGGCCGATCTCTATGGCGGCGACACCGTCGAGGAGGCATCGCAGGTGTTTGACTCGGTCCTCGACGGCTCCGCCTCCCGCGCCAAGCGCGACTGCGTAATTGCCAATTCGGCATTTGCCCTCCTCACGCTCGAGCCGGAGATAGGGATAGCCCGCGCCGTAGACCAAGCGCGCGAAAGCCTCGAGAGCGGCGCCGCCCTTGATCATTTCCGCCGTTTCGTAACCCTCAATAGCTGAGTGTGATGAATAATATCCTTCAGCAGATTGCCGCCACCAAGCGACAGGAGGTAGAGGCGATGAAAGTTGCCGTGGCGCCCGCCCGGATGCTGGCCCTGGCCGAGGCTGTGGCGCGCCCTGTAATATCGATGACCGGGATGATAAAGAGCCGGCCTCTCTCGGTCATTGCCGAGCATAAGCGGCGCTCACCCTCGCGTGGCGAGATAGCGCCGATGAGCTCGGTGGCCGATGTTGCCGCGGGCTATGCAGCTGCCGGAGCCGCTGCTATGTCGGTGCTCACCGACACCCCATACTTCGGCGGCAGCCTTACCGACCTATGTGTCGCCCGGGCAGCTGCCCCCGCTCTCCCGCTCCTGCGCAAAGAGTTTATCATTGACCCCTACCAGATATGGCAGGCGCGTGTGGCAGGGGCCGACGCTATCCTTCTCATCGCTGCCCTCCTCAGTGACGGTGAGCTGGAGGCTCTTCAAGCCGAGGCCCATTGCCTGGGAATGGAGACACTCGTGGAGGTCCATTCTGCCGGGGAGATCGCCGCGGTGCCCGGAGATGCCGATATGGTAGGTGTCAACAACCGCGACCTGACCTCGTTTACCACCGATATAGCCAATAGCTCCGATCTCATCGCGGCCCTTCCTGCTGGGGCAGTGAAGATAGCCGAGAGCGGCATCCATAATGCCGCCGATCTCGTGGCCCTCCGCCGCGCCGGTTTCGACGGCTTCCTTATCGGCGAAGCGCTGATGTCGAGCCCTGATCCGGCCTCAGCCCTCGCATCATTGCTCTCTATGAGCTCCGAACTCTTAACCTCCCGACCCTGATGCAGATAAAAGTGTGCGGCATGACCCGCCCTGAAAATATCGCCGCAGTGGCCGAGCTCTCGCCCGATTATATGGGCTTTATCCTCTATGAACGCTCTCCGCGATATGCAGGCGATACCATCCCGGCCGAGGCCGGAGCCCTCTCACTCCGGGGAATAACCCCGGTGGCGGTAAGCGTAGATATGGACGCGGCTGAGCTTGCCCGTAGAGCTTCTCAAGCGGGTATCACCACCCTCCAGCTCCATGGCCATGAGACACCCGGCTATTGCCGCGCCCTGCGCGAGGGGGGGATGACCGTCTGGAAGGCCATCTCCGTGGGCTCGGCTTCTGACCTGCGCCTGGCCGACGATTATCAAGACTCGGCTGATATGCTTCTGTTTGACACCGCTTCGGCCTCGCGCGGCGGCTCCGGCCGTAAGTTTGACTGGGCCATCCTCGAGGCTTACACCGGCCCTCTCCCATTCTTTCTCAGCGGTGGCATAGGGCCTGAAGATGCCGAGGCAATCCGCTCCATCTCCCACCCCCTTTTGCGAGGCATCGATCTCAACAGCCGCTTCGAGATTGCCCCCGGCCTCAAAAATCCTTCACTTCTTAAATCATTTATTTCATCCTTAAGACAATGAACCGCCTCCACCACCTTCTTGAAAATAAATCATCTGATCTCCTGGCCGTATATTTCACCGCCGGTTTTCCCCGCCTTGACTCCACCACAGAGACCATCAGGGCCCTCTGCCGGGCCGGAGTAGATATCATAGAGATAGGCATCCCTTTCTCCGACCCGATGGCCGATGGCCCTGTAATTCAACACAGTGGCAGCCGGGCGCTGGCCAATGGCATGACTCTCGCCCTGCTCCTTGATCAGGTGGCCGAGGCTCGCAGGGAGTGTCCTGACACTCCTTTTGTAGCTATGGGTTATCTTAACCCTATCATGCAGATGGGCCCTGAAAACTTCTTTGCCCGCGCCAAGGCCTCGGGCATCGACGGTGTGATAATCCCCGATCTGCCGTTTGACATCTATCTCTCTGACTATAAAGAGCTGAGCCGCCGATATGACCTGCCGATGATAATGCTTATCACTCCCGAGACATCTGAGGAGCGCATCCGCCTCATCGACCGTCATTGCGACGGCTTCATATATATGGTGTCGGCAGCCTCGACCACCGGAGCCCGCGACAGTTTCGGCCCCGAGCAACTCGCCTATTTCAGTCGCATCGACAGCCTTGGCCTAAACCATAAGCGCCTGATAGGTTTCGGGATTTCCAACGCCCGGACTTATGGCGATGCGTGTCGCCACAGCTCCGGCGCCATCATAGGCTCGCAGTTTATCAAGCTCCTCGAGTCGGAGCCCGATGCCGAGGCCGCTGTCAAAGCCCTCCTCAGTCGCATCGGTCGCTCCTGAGGGAGTGCTTAGGGTCAGAGGGCGGCGAGGGCGGCGATGGTGGCCTTGGGATCGGGGGCTGAGAAGACAAAGTTGCCGGCCACGAGGACGTCGGCGCCCGCGTCGACAAGCTGGCGTCCGGTGTCGAGGTTCACTCCTCCGTCGACTTCGATGAGGGCCTTGGAGCCGGTCTCTGTAATGAGGGCTTTGAGGCGGCGCGTACGATTCACGGCGCGAGGAATGAATTTCTGGCCGCCGAAGCCGGGGTTGACGCTCATTATCAGAGCCATGTCAAGATCGGCGATGATGTCGCGCAAGAGCTCGACGGGGGTGGCAGGATTGACCGTCACGGCAGCCTTCATTCCTGCCTGATGGATGGCCTGGACCACACGGTCGAGATGGGTACATGCCTCATAATGGACATTCATTATGGCGGCGCCGCAGTCGCGCACCTGGCTGACGTAGCGCCCCGGATCGGTGATC
>CAZAUV010000177.1:0-3098 GCA_964488335.1 uncultured Bacteroides sp. | reverse complement strand
ACGACCCCGAGATTACAAATCACGTGCTCTGGCCAACTGAGCTAAAGAGGCATCGATGGAGATTTGCTTTCTGTCTCGACTGTGTTGCCGTTCCTTTCAAAAGCGATGCAAAGGTATAGACTTTTTTTGAATTGACAAAATATTTTGCAAAACTTTTTTCGCTTTATTTTTGTTAATGTCGGCTAAGTATCAGTAGGACAGCGCTGTAAAATTTTAATATTTTTTCCGGCCCGGACGCTTTTTTGGCTGTTTGACCGATTTTCCTTAACTTTGCGGGAGATGCGGAGCCCTTGGCTATCATTCTCCTGCCCCGGTGACTGAGCTGCCTGACTCCTTATTTATATAGAATCAATCGACGACTTTTTCACAGACCCTCCCTCATTAACACTATCGACATGGCATCAACGCAAAATATCATTGTTGACCGCATCGACTCCCTCCGCCGGATAATGGCTCGCGAACGCCTCGATGCACTCATCATCCCGCAAGCCGATCCTCACGGCAGCGAATATGTGGCCGACCACTGGCAGACGCGCCGTTTCATGAGCGGTTTCACCGGTTCGGCCGGACCCCTCGTTGTCACCTCCGACAAAGCTTTTGTCATCGCCGACTCGCGTTATTGGCTTCAGGCGGCAGAACAGCTGCGCGGCACATGCATCTCCGTCGTGGAGGCCGGCAAGCCGGGAGAGCCGTCGCTTGAGGAGCTTCTCGGGCGCGAAGTGCCCTCCGGAGGACGCGTCGGTATCGACGGCCTCCTGATCGCCGACGGCGCTTTCCGCTCGCTGGCCGATGCCCTTCCGGGCCGCGAGGTTGTGACCACCACCGACCTGCCCGGCGAGACGTGGCCAGGTCGCCCGGCGCTCCCTTCCGGAGCAATCGAGATTTATGACATCGAATATGCCGGACGCACTGCCGGGGAAAAGTTGGCCGATGTAGAGCAAGTCCTTGCCAAGGAGCAACTCGACGGTCTTTTCATCGCCCGACTCGACCAGATAGCGTGGCTGCTTAATATCCGCTCGACCGATGTGGCCTGTAATCCCGTGGTTATTTCCTATCTCTTTGTCTCGCCTCAGATCAAGGTGCTTTTTGTTGACGAGACGCGGCTCGACGATCCCCTCCGGGCCCATCTGGCCATGGCCGGAGTGACCACGGCTCCTTATGCATCGGCCCGCCCGTTTCTGTCCAACCTGCCGTCTGACTGGCGCGTGGCCTACGACCCGGCCTCGATGCCGCGCGGACTGAGCGAGGCTATCGCGGCCGAGCCGGTGCCCCTCCCCTCGATAGATATAGACCGGGCAAAAGCTGCCCGCAACCCGACCGAAATCGCCGGCATAAGGGCCGCTATGGTGCGCGACGGCATTGTCCTTGTCAAGGGCTTCAAGGAGATAGAAGAGCGGGTGGCTGCCGGTGAGGTTGTCACCGAGCTTGATGTCGACGCCATCCTCACGGCGCGGCGCGCCGAACAGCCCCTCTTCAAGATGCTCTCCTTCGAGACTATTGCGGGATATGGCCCCCACGGCGCCATTGTCCACTATGAGGCCACTCCGGAAACATCCGTGACCCTCCGCCCGGAGAGCCTGCTGCTGGTCGACTCCGGCGCTTCCTATCTTGACGGCACCACCGACATCACCCGCACCATAGCCTTAGGCCAACCCACCGAAGAGATGCGGCGCGACTACACGGCCGTCCTGCGCGGCAATATTGCCCTCGCCATGGCCGTCTTCCCCCTCGGGACGCGCGGCGCCCAGCTCGATGCGCTTGCCCGCATCCCCATGTGGGCCTTCGGCGCCCACTATCTCCACGGCACCGGCCACGGCGTGGGCCACTACCTCAACGTCCACGAAGGGCCGCAGAGCATCCGCCTCCAGGAAAACCCCCAGCCTATCCTGCCCGGTATGGTCACCTCCGATGAGCCCGGCATCTACCGCGCCGGCTCCTACGGTATCAGGCTGGAAAACCTGCTTCTTGCAGTCGAGGCCTTCACCGATCCCGACAATGGCACCTTCCTCCGCTTCGAGACCATCACCCTCTACCCCTTCGACAGCCGTCTTATCGACACCGAGGCTCTCACTCCGGCCGAGCTCCGTTGGCTCAACGACTACCATGCCCGCGTCAAAGAGGCCCTCACCCCGGGGCTTGACCCTGACGAGGCCGAGTGGCTCGCCGCTAAATGCCGTCCCCTTGCCCAATCACTCCCTACTGCCTAAACACCAATATCATATGCCTCTGATAATACCTCTCCGCGGCTTCACCCCCAGGATCGGCCGCGACACCTTTATCGCCGCCAACGCCACGGTGGTGGGCGACGTGACCATCGGCTCGGAATGTTCCCTGTGGTTCAACACCGTCATCCGCGGCGATGTCAATACCATCACCATCGGAAACCGCGTCAACATCCAGGACGGCTCCTGCCTCCACACCCTCTACGAGAAGTCGACCATAGTCATAGCCGACGACGTGTCGATCGGCCATAACGTGACCCTCCACGGCTGCCATATCGATCGCCTGGCCCTCATAGGTATGGGCGCCATAGTCATGGACGGCGTCAAGGTGGGGGAGGGGGCTCTGGTGGCCGCCGGCTCCGTGGTGCTCTCCAATACTGTCATCGGCCCCCACGAGATGTGGGGCGGCGCACCGGCGCGGTTTATCAAGATGGTGGAGCCGGCCAAGGCGGCCGAGCTTAATCAGAAGATAGCCCGCAACTACCTTATGTATTCCCGCTGGTATGAAGGCGGCGAGGGTGGCATCATCACTGATTGAGCCCCACCCGAGATGTGTTCCCCGCCCGGCTGAGCTGCCGGAGCGACATCAATAAACCATTGCCTCCCTGCCCGGTTGCGTCACATCTGCGACCGGGCAGGTCATTGTCGGCTCGCGGGGTCAGGGATAGCTGCGAAGATTGAGTCGCGGGCAGGAAATTTTTTTGCTTTGGGAGAGCAAAATATTTGGTAATCTGAAAATTAGTTGCTAACTTTGCAACGCAATCACGACAGAAGGTCGCCGAGCCTGCGCCTAACTCTTTGAGGGATAGAGCGAAAGGTGCGGTTCTTTTTCCCAAAGTCAAAAATGTCAATGCTCCGGTCATATGTGACGTTTGA
>CAZAUV010000176.1:0-3102 GCA_964488335.1 uncultured Bacteroides sp. | reverse complement strand
CCCTTCTTATGACTACAACAGCGTCGATGAAGCCAATCCCCCCGCCAATCAATATAACTGGGGTTATGATCCCTGGAACTATAATGTGCCTGAAGGCTCATATTCCACCGACCCCGCCAATCCCGAGGCCCGCATCCGCGAGATGAAGGAGATGGTCAAGAGCCTCCACGACAACGGCATCGGAGTGGTGATGGATGTGGTCTATAACCACACGGCCAACAACGACGATTCCAACTTTTCCCTCACAGCTCCCGGTTATTTCTATCGCCATAATGCCGACGGGTCTTATTCCGATGCCTCGGGCTGCGGCAATGAGACCGCTTCAGAGCGTCAGATGATGCGCGACTATATTGTCAACTCAGTGGCCTACTGGGCCCGCGAATATCATATCGACGGCTTCCGTTTTGACCTCATGGCCATCCATGATATTGCTACAATGAACGCCGTGGCCGACACTCTCTCGAAAATCAATCCCTCCATAATCATCTATGGAGAGGGCTGGACAGCCGGCGCCTCACCTCTCCCCGCGGAGCAGCGCGCCCTTAAGGAGAATGTGGCCAAGATGGATGGAATAGCCGTGTTTTCCGACGACATCCGTGATGCCGTCAAAGGTCATTATTCCGACTCGGCTGACCGGGGTTTTGCCACCGGCAAGCCCGGCCTTGAAGAGACTGTCAAGATAGGCATCGTGGCCTCTACAGCCCATCCTCAGGTGGATTACACCAAGGGCAACAACTCCAGGATAGCCTACGCTTCCTCGCCTACTCAGATAATCAACTATGTGTCGTGTCACGACGACCTTACTCTCACCGACAAGCTCGCTGCATCAATGCCGGGCTCTACGGAGGCCGACCGTCAGCGGGCGGCGCGCCTTGCACAGACCATAGTATTCACCTCGCAGGGCACTCCCTTTATGTTTGCGGGCGAAGAGGTGTTTCGCGACAAAAAAGGCGTCCATAATTCTTATAAGAGCCCTGATTCCATCAATGCTATAGACTGGGAGCTGAAGGCTAAGAACGCTCCGCAATTTGACTACTATCGCGAGCTGATAGCCCTTCGTAAGGCCCACCCGGCCTTCCGCCTCACTTCGGCCGAAGAGATTGCCCGCCGCCTGAAGTTTGACCCTGTCAGCGAGCCTCTCCTGATTTCCTACACCATCGACGGCCGCGGCCTTGAAGGGGAGAGCTGGCAGACCGTCAAAGTGATTTTCAACGGAGCTGATGAGGCGCGTGAAGTGAAGGTGCCCCGCGGCAACTGGCTTGTCATCGCCGACGACGGAGAGATTTCAGCCGCCGGACTCGGGCCCGACCCTGTGCACAAATCATCCGGTAAGATGACTGTGGCTCCGCGCTCAGCCCTCATCATCGCCAAGCCTTGATCTTAACTTAAGAAAAATCCGACAATGCTCCGATATAAAAGTTTTGAGTTTAATCTCTTTGGCGTCAACACCTATATAATATGGGATGAAGACACCCTCGACGCCGCCATCATCGACCCCGGCATGAGCAATGCCAGTGAAGAGAGCGAAATAGCTCGCTTCATAGCCGACCGGAAGCTCAAGCCCGCTATGCTGATCAACACCCATCTCCACGTTGACCACGCTATGGGAGATGCATGGGTTGAGAAAAAATATGGCCTGAGCCTCTGTGCAGGTGCCGAAGATGAGTTTCTCGGCCGATCCCTCGACGACCAGCTCCGTCTATTCCATCTTCAGCCCGGCCCCTTCGAGCCCCTTGAGTTAGGTCGTGAGCTTCACGATGGCGACACACTTACCTTAGGCCATACCACCCTTGAGGTGATAGCCGTGCCGGGCCATTCTCCCGGCTCGATAGCGCTTTATTCGCCGGCCGACAGGCTTGTAATCACGGGCGACACCCTTTTCCGCGGGAGTATCGGCCGAAGCGATCTTCCCGGTGGCGACGGCGATACACTCCGCCGCTCCATCCGCTCCAAGCTCCTCACCCTTCCGGCCGACACCATCGTATTGCCCGGCCACGGCCCCTCGACCATGATAGCGGGCGAAAGGAACTCCAACCCATGGATATGACTTCAGCCCGGGAGTAAAAAAAGAGCTAAAATGTGTTTTTAGTCAATTTTTTACGCCTCTTTTTGTTACAGAATGGAAAAAAGTTACGATATTTGCAAATGCTAAAAGGCAGCAGCCCTCGAGCCGACGCCTATTTATCTGATTGATAAAATATTATAACAAAATAACCATATAAGCAATGACCAAAGCTGACATCGTCAACGAGATTTACAAGAGCACCGGCATTGATCGCACCGATGTTCTGAAGACCGTCGAGAAGTTTATGGAAATCGTCAAGGACTCTCTCGCCCATGACGAGAACGTCTATCTCCGAGGCTTCGGCTCCTTCATCGTCAAGACCCGTGCCGAGAAGACTGCCCGCAACATCTCCAAAAACACCACCATCACTATCGCTGCTCATCAGATCCCCGCTTTCAAGCCCTCTAAGGTGTTTCTTGAAGAGGTGAAGACCAGCCTCAGCAAGTGATCAGCGGCCTATCTCATTGACCCGACATCATTCTGACCTCATCGCTCCTCACGATAAATAAACAATAACCCACAATAATAATTCCCCAACTACAATGCCCAGCGGAAAGAAACGCAAAGGCCACAAGATGGCTACCCACAAGCGTAAAAAACGCCTGAGAAAGAACCGCCACAAGAAGAAGTAAGGTCGGCCCCCTTCTCACTCAGTAATTTAATATTACTCAGCAGCATAGGCCACGGAAGAGTCCCGGCCCCCACCGATCCATTCCAAAGGCCTCTATGCACCCATTTAACGGAGAACAGCCGGGCAAGACCACTGAAGTGGCGGCCCACTGTTCTCTGTCATTTTCAATCCCTATTTACCTTAACCCCACAAATGCAAAGCGAACTTATTGTAGATGTGCAGTCTAAAGAAGTGTCTATCGCTCTTCTTGAAGACGGTCGCCTCGTTTCCCTCCAGAAAGAGGCCCGCAACATCTCCTACGCCGTGGGCGACATCTATCTGGCTAAAGTCAAAAAACTCATGCCGGGGCTTAATGCCGCCTTTGTCAACGTAGGCTACGAAAAGGACGCTTTCCTCCATTATCTGG
>CAZAUV010000175.1:0-3149 GCA_964488335.1 uncultured Bacteroides sp. | reverse complement strand
GCGTTATTTCTTTGGTATCTTTCTCAAATTATAAATAATATTCTTCACTATATGAAACACTCATCTCTTTTGATTGGCAATCTGTGTATACTCCTCGCGGCAATATTCTGGGGCCTGAATGTGTCTGTGACAAAGGCTCTTATCCCTGAATGGATGTCGTCGGAAGGTATTACATTCGTTCGCTTGGTAGGCGGTTGTGTACTCTTCTGGCTGGTGTCGCTGATGATGAAGACCGACCGGATAGCCCGCAATGACTGGGGCCGGCTGTTGGCCGGCGGTATTATAGGACTCTTCGGTTTCATCTATCTGTTTGTGATGTCGCTCCGTTATGGCAACCCCATCGATATTTCGATAATAATGACTTTGCCACCGATGTTTGTGATCCTGATAGGGGTGATTTTCAAGCATCAACGCCCCTCTCTGACGGAATATGCGGGTGTGGCTGTCTCCTTTGTCGGCGCTGCAATAGTGATCCTTGCCGGGGGGAGTGGTAAGGCAGGCTCTGATAATCTCTTAGGCGATATATTGGCTATAGCTTCGACGCTCTGCTATGCCATCTACCTTGTGGTTCTCGAGGGGCCGAGCAAGACCTATCGTCCGGTGAGTCTGCTGAGATGGGTGTTTTTGTTTGCGGCAGTCCCGGCTCTGTTTCTTATCCCTTCGGCCGCGCATGAGCCGATATTGAAGACCACAGCCACGATGCCATGGCTCGAGATAGGATTTATCCTGTTGTGTCCGACATTCATAGCTTATTTCCTTGTCCAGCCGGCGATCAAGAGCATAGGATCGGAGATGGTGTCGATATATCAATATCTTGTCCCGGTTTTCGCTACGATATCGGCTGTGATGATGGGGCTTGATCACCTTAAATGGCTTCAGGTGGTAGCTATGGCTATTATAGTGGTAGGGATGGTGCTGACCAATATCGGTAAGCGTCGCCGCCAGTCGCAGAGCGCGTCGGCCAAGGCGTGAGAGATTTTTTTGTCGAAGTGTTGGGAAAAGTCGCGGAGAAGCCTTATCTTTGCGCATCTCCCGTTAACCTCAGGACAATATGATCAACGAGATTTTGCAGCACAACAGCGACTTTGTGGCCTCATGTGGCTACGAGCGTTTCAAGACCGATAAGTATCCCAATAAGCGCCTGGCGATAGTGACCTGTATGGACACGCGCCTGGTTGAGCTCCTCCCGGCGGCTCTGGGCCTCAAAAACGGTGATTTCAAGATTATCAAAAATGCCGGAGGCACCATCACCAATCCTTTTGACAGCACGATGCGAAGCCTCCTGGTGGCTGTCTATGAGCTTGGAGTCAATGAGATAATGATTATCGGCCACACGGGCTGCGGAGTGCAGGGGATGAATGCCAAGGAGATGCTTCATCTGATGAAAGAGCGAGGCATCCCCGAGAGCAATATCGAGATGATGAAACATTGCGGCATCGACCTCGACAGCTGGCTCCATGGCTTTGACGACACGGCCGAGGCTGTCCATGAGACGGTAGACCTGGTAAAGAACCATCCTCTTATGGCAAAGGATGTGACTGTCAAGGGCTATATCATGGACTCCACTACGGGTGAGCTGACGGCTCTCTGAGGCTTCCTCCGACCCGACAGACATAGGAGCACCTCATGCTCCACCGGCCATCAACTCACTTGTCACGGCAGATAAGACCGGAAATCATATATCGCGCAGGCACCTTTTATGTAGATCCCTCGGGAGACTGAAGGATTGAAGTTGCTTGCGTTTCTTCCGGCATGGATGGAGAGCGTTCCGAAGTAATTTGAGGGAAAACGTTGCGCTATGGGGAAAAAGTGAGATGAATAAGGGTGAGGAGCCAAGGTCTGAGGAGACAACGGGTCATTGAGGGTCTTGAGGAAGGGGTGTGATGCCTATTCCCGGGGTCGGGGAGAGGGTCACGCGGCCATCGACGATGGTCATGCCGGAGAAGAGGTCGTTGGCGATGAGGAGGTTGCCGTCGAGGTCAACCCATTCGGCCAACGGGGCGAGCTGGGCGGCTGCGGATACGGCACATGAGGTCTCGGTCATGCATCCCACCATCACCTTCATGCCGAGGGCACGGGCGAGGATGGCCATCTTGTAGGCGTCGGTCAGGCCGCCGCATTTCATCAGCTTGATGTTGATGCCATCATAGGCGCGGGCGAGTGAGGCCACGTCGGCCGAAGTCTGCACGGCTTCATCGGCGATGATCGGAAGGGGGGAGCGCTCTTTAAGCCACGCGTGGCTGTCGGGGTCGGTCCTGGCCATTGGCTGCTCGACGAAGAGGACATTTTTATCGCTGAGCCAGAGGATATTGTCAAGGGCTTCTTCGCGGGTCTTCCATCCTTGATTGACGTCGACGCAGATAGGGCGGTCGGTGTGGCTGCGGATGGTCTCGATTAGGCTACGGTCGCCCGGGACACCCATCTTAACCTTGATGACCTTATATGGCTCGGCCTCAGCGAGTTTGCGTGAAAGCTCTTCAGGGGAGTCGACCGATACGGTGAAGGATGTCATAGGCGCAAGGGAGGGGTCGAGGCCGTAGATGCGATACCAAGGCTGGCCCATTATCTTGCCGGTGAGATCGTGGAGGGCAATGTCGATGGCGGCTTTGGCGGCATTGTTGCCCGGGGCGATAGAGTCCATATACTCATGGATGGCCTCAAAGGCAAAGGGGTCGGCGAGCCGCTGAGGGTCAATGCGGGAGAGGAAAGCGGTGACCGACTCAATGCTCTCGCCCAGATAAGGAGGCATCGATGCCTCGCCATATCCGGTGAGGGAGTCGAGGCGGAGCTTCACCTGGACCCCCGGTGTCTCGGTCCGTGACATGGAAGCGAGATTAAAGGAGTGGCGCAGCTGAAGGGTGTAAGGGTAAAAACGCAGCTCGATGCCATCGGCGCTCAGGGAGAGTGGTGCAACGATGGCGGCGAGGGCTATGATGGGGGTCAAGAGTCGGCGAAGCATGATGAATCAAGATTGTTGAGTGATGACAAAACGTCGCTCCAAAGGTAATCATTTTTCGGGAAAAAGCGAGCCCCTGCGGGCCATGAAAGGCGGGCAGGGGCTCGGGAGCGATGAAATAAGAGATTATCACTCGGCCTCGGAGAGAAGCTCGAGCATCTTGATGGCAGAGTCGGGGATGCGGGTGCCGGGG
>CAZAUV010000174.1:0-3239 GCA_964488335.1 uncultured Bacteroides sp. | reverse complement strand
AGAGGATGGGGAGGTCGCGGTAGGAAGTGATCCAGTTGCGGTAGGTGTTCCAGATAATTGTCTCGGAAGTGGGTCGGATGATGAGCTCCTCCTCGAGGCGGGCTTCAGGGTCGACCACCACCCCGCTGCCGTCGGGGGCGTTCATCAGGCGGTGGTGGGTCACTACGGCACACTCCTTGGCGAAGCCCTCTACATGCTCAGCCTCGCGGGAGAGAAACGATTTGGGAATAAGGAGGGGGAAATAAGCATTCTGGTGACCGGTCTCCTTAAACATACGGTCAAGCTCATGCTGCATCTTTTCCCAGATGGCATAGCCATAAGGCTTGATTACCATGCAGCCGCGGACGGCGCTCTGCTCGGCCAGGTCGGCTTTGATGACCAGGTCGTTGTACCATTGTGAATAGTTGTCGGCTCTCTTGGTGAGGTCTTTTAGTTCCTTAGCCATTTATTATCAGTGTCTTGTTAGAATTATCAGGTTGAAGGGGGGCGAGAGGAGGGATTATTTTTTCGAGGGGGGAGAAGAGTTGCGCCTGTGGGATTCCTCGATAAGGTCGGGGCCGGGGATAAAGTAAAATTCCACCCGGCGGTTGAGGGCGCGGTTGCGCCATGTGTCGTTGCTCGCCACGGGGTCGGATGCGCCCATAGCGAATGGCACGATCACAATATCGGGATTGATCCGCTCATCGTCGATGAGCTCCAGAAGATAGTCATAAATGGAGTTGATGCGCCGGGTAGAGAAATCTTCCTGATACTGTTCATCGCCGGTGTCGTCGGTGTGGACGGCATATACCACCTTATATTTCATGGCATCGGCCATAAGGGGAAGGAGGGGCTTGAAGGCTCTCTCGGCTTTCTCGCTGAGGATGCTGTCGTTGGCCGAGAAAAGGACGTCGGCAGCGATAGTGACCACAATGACCTCGCCGTCGCGCATCAGCTCAACGTTGAAGGGCCCTTTGAGTTTCGAGGCGGTGTCGAAGATATGCCGCCTGATATAATCTTTTTCGGTGTCGGGCACCATAGGAGTGGCCAGGTTGGGCTCAAAGTCCATGTCAAAGAAGGTCTCCTCATTGTAATTCTCATAAGGATCGGTATATACCACCTGTGCCCGGCCGTGCAAGGGCCAAGCTGCGGCCGCGAGGGCAGCAACCATCAGAGAGCAGAAGAGACGCAGGGTGGATGACAATGGATGAATTGGATTGAGGTTATCGGCCTTAGGCAGCCTGGCGTTGGGGTAAAATTGATCGGTGGGCGCCCGGAGGGCTATCAGTCGGGGTTGGCGAGGATCATATCCTCATAGTCGAGCTCGAAGCGTACGATCAAGGGCACATCCTCGGGGGCGATGACCGACTTCTTATCGCGGCGGTGGAGCGTCACGGCGCAATCGATAATTTCGGGCTCTATCTCTGACCTTTCAGGCTCCTCGTCATGGTCGAGGTCGAGAAGGCCGCGGGTTTCGTAGAAGTCCCAGATCATATCCACGATATTGAGTATTTCATCGGCGGGATATGTCGGGCGACCAAGTCTGGAGAGACAGTCGTTGACAAAAAGGGTCAATTCGGTTTCGTCGAAGGTCATATGTTTCTGAGGTCAAGGATACCGGCGGGGATATCCATGGTAAGACAATTGTTATCAGGGTCAAAGCTTGCCACGAGGTCGTCGGCCAGGGGTATCATGGCCGTGGTGCCGTCGGGGCGGTCGATGATGAGGAGGGTGTTTGGTGTAGAGGTGTCGATGTCGGCGATGCGGCCTATCAGAGTGCCGTCGGTGTCGTGGAGAGAGGCATCGATAAGAGCTGCGGCGAAGAAGCCGGGATCCGAATCCTCGTCATCGGGGATGTCGGTCTCCGGGGCAGCGAGCTTCCCGAGGTCGGAGGCGAGGATGAAGAGGTCGGCTCCGGTGAAGGATGAAGCGCTGAGGTCGGAGTCGACGCCGTCGAGGGCAATGAGGAAAGTGTCGGCCCGGCGGTGGCGTATGCTCCTGATGAAGAATGGGACGAAGATGCCGTCGATCTCGGTAATCAGACACGCGCCCTCGCGGAGCTCAATGTCGGAGTCGACAGTGACGGAGAGCTCGCCATGGATGCCGTGGGTCTTGTTGACGGTGGCTATCGGAATGAGGTCTGATCGGCGTATCATCGTGATAAGAGAGGGTAGGGGGGATTATTTCTTGCGCTTGCGCTTTTTCTTGCCGGGGGCCGGGAGCTCGGCCACGGAGAAGTCGTGGAGGATGGCCGTGGCGGGATCAAGGACAAAGGTCCCGTGGCTCATCTCGGCCAGATCGGCAAATACCCGCGTATCGTCCACTCCGTCGGGGCTGATGGCCAGCAGGAGCTTCTTCATCTGATTGGCGATCATGATCACGAGGGCATCCC
Organism: uncultured Bacteroides sp.; assembly: GCA_964488335.1. Classification (GTDB taxonomy): domain Bacteria; phylum Bacteroidota; class Bacteroidia; order Bacteroidales; family Muribaculaceae; genus Paramuribaculum. The sequence goes on along the minus strand of CAZAUV010000174.1, from coordinate 868 downwards.
GCTCCTCTCCCGGCTCCATTGCTATGGCAGCGTCGATGAGCTTCTCCACCCCCTTGCCGTAGTGGCGGTGGCGGAAATAAGCGGGGCGTGCCTTTATGGTGTCGGGGCGGGTGAAGAGATTGTCGGGAGCTATGACCTCAAAGGGGTAGTCGATGTCGAGCTTGAAGTCGCTCATTATGGCCACATGGTCCCAAAGCTTGCGCATATATTCATCGGGCTCTCCGGTCTGTGGGAGGAGGGTCTTCATCACCTCTACAATGGTGTAAGCGCATCGGGTGCGCTCCTCACGGTCGTCAATAGAGAGGCAGTGATCGACCATCTGCTGAATGTTTCGGCCATACTCGGGGAGCTTCAGCGGTGCACGTCGAGTGTTATAGTTGAGCATGAAAAGGGTGTCAGGAATGATGGTGAGAGAGGGAGAGGGAAGCCCTGCGGGGCAAAAAGTAGCCCAAAGATAGGCATTTTTTTTGCAAGACGAAAGCGGAGCGGTCTGAAAAGAGCCGCTCCGCCTGTTTTTTAGTCTTTTTTAAGTGTAAAAGGTCTCTTTTGGGGAGATGGGATTACATGTTCATGCCGCCGTCGACCTGGATAACCTGACCGGTGATGTAGCTCGACATATCGGAAGCGAGAAACACGGCGGTGTCGGCGATGTCTTCCACCTTGCCACCGCGGCGCAGGGGTATTTTCTTGACCCATTCGGCGCGGATGTCGTCGGGGAGGGCGGCTGTCATGGCAGTCTCGATAAAGCCGGGGGCGATGGCATTGGCGCGGATGCCGCGGCTGCCCACCTCCTGGGCGATGCTCTTGGCCAGGGCGATGAGGCCGGCCTTGGAGGCGGCATAGTTGGCCTGGCCGGCATTGCCGTGAA
>CAZAUV010000173.1:0-3307 GCA_964488335.1 uncultured Bacteroides sp. | reverse complement strand
TCAAGAGCCGCATCTTCTTCGCCCGCCAGCAGCTCCAGGAGCGCTTTGCCGACTATGCTTTCTGAGCCCTCCGGCGCCGCCGCTTCCTCTAAACGCTTTTACTCTCCTAAACACACTCCTCCCTCCGCCTAAAAAACGCTATTAAAGAATGAAATAGCGGCCCGGTCAGCGGCAAAGCCGCCGACCCGACAAAATTCTGAAATGATAGATTGATAGATTGATAGATAGATTGATTTACGACACAACGGCCGGCATGCGTGAGCATCCCGGCCGCAACTGTCTTTGCCCGCATCCGCGCATCCTCGGCTAATATCGGGTCGTGATATACTTTTTGAATAACTGTTGTGAGGATGTCAGGTGAGGAGCGGGGCGATGCGCTTGAGGCCGTCGACGAGGGCGTCGGCTTCGGCCAGGGTGTTGTAGAGGGCAAATGAAGCGCGCACAGTGCCCTCTACTCCGAGGGCTGCCATCAGGGGCTGGGCGCAGTGGTGGCCGGTCCGGCAGGCTATGCCCAGTTTGTCGAGAAGCATACCTGTATCGTAGGGGTGGGCAGCGCCGAGATTAAATGATATTATGGCACTTTTGCCGGGTGCAGTACCGTAGATGTTGACCTCCGGCAGCTCGGCGAGGATGCGGGCCGTGGCGTGGCTGAGGAGCTCCTCTTCATGTGTTGCTATGGCTTCGAGACCTATGTCACGGATATAGTCGATGGCGCGTGAAAGGGCTGCGATGCCCACATAATCAGGCGTCCCTGCCTCAAACTTGAAGGGGAGGTCGGCCCAGGTGGTGTGGTCAAAGCTGACATGACTTATCATCTCGCCGCCACCCTGATATGGGGGCATCTTCTCAAGGAGGGAGCGACGGCCGTAGAGCACGCCGATACCTGTCGGGCCATACATCTTGTGTGATGAGAAGGCGTAGAAGTCGGCGTCAAGGGCCTTGACGTCGACCGGCAGGTGGGCGATGGCCTGAGCGCCGTCGATCATACATACGGCTCCGGCTTCATGGGCCAGACGGATGATGTCGGCCACGGGGTTGACAGTGCCGAGCACATTGCTGACGTGGGCCACCGACACCAGCCGGGTCCGCGGGCCGAGGAGGGCGCGGTAAGCCTCCATATTGAGGCTGCCGTCGGCGAGGATGGGGACCACCTTGATTATGATGCCCCGCCGCGAGCGGAGCAGCTGCCAGGGGACAATGTTGGAGTGATGCTCCATCACGGTCAGGATCACCTCATCGCCCTCCTCCAGGAGAGCGCCGAAGGATGATGCCACGAGGTTGATGGCCTCGGTGGTGCCTCGGGTGAAGATAATGCTCCCGGTGTCGGAGGCGCCGATGAACCCGGCCACCTTGCGTCGAGTGGTTTCCATCATCTCCGTGGCTTCCTGCGAGAGGCGATGGACTCCGCGATGGACATTGGCTTTGTGATTGAAATAGATATCCTCGACAGTCTCCACCACCTGACGGGGAGTCTGGGTGGAAGCGGTGTTGTCAAGATAGACCAGGGGGCGGCCATAGACCTCGCGGGCAAGGATGGGAAAGTCGGCGCGGAGGCGTTCAATCTCGGTGTGTGTCATGTCGTTTCGGTTTTGGCGCAGGGAGAGCCGCATATCTCGCAAGGCTCCGGCCCGGAACCGCTGAGGCGCTTCTCGACGAGATGGCGGAGGCGGTCGGCCAGGGCTGTGGGTTCAAAGGTGTCGACCACATCGGCCATGAAGGCCTGGAGGAGCATTGCCCGGGCTTCGGCCTCAGGGATGCCGCGCTGGCGGAGATAGAAGAGGGCATCGGCCGAGAGCTGGCCGGTGGCAGCGCCGTGGGAGGCCTTGACGTCGTCGCAATAGATCTCGAGCTGAGGCTCGGTGTGCATGCGCGCATCGTTGCCGATGAGCACATTGCGGCAGGTCTGCGAGGCGTCGGTGGCTGAGGCTCCATGGCCCACGTAGACCTGGCCTTCAAAAGCGCCCCGGGCCGAGTCGGGGAGGGCAAACTTGAAGAGCTGGCGCGACGTGGCGCTCGGCGAGCGGTGCTCAATGCGGGTGTGAATGTCGTTGAGGCTCTCGCCATTGCCGGTCACAAGGCCTGAGAGACTCGCCTCAGCCCCGGGGCCGTCGAGGGTCGTCTCAAAATCGAGACGCGAAGCGCCGCTCCAGAGCGAAGCACTGCCGAGGCGGAGGCGCGAGGAGGCCTGCTGGCTGACGAAGAAGCCGGCCACGCGGGAGGTGAGAGCCGAAGCCTCCTCGAGGTCAAAGAGACTCAGGCGGGCGTCGCGGCCGAGCCATATCTCGCCTACAGCCGAGGAGAGATAGCGGCGGTCGCAGTCCATGGTGTGGTTGCAGGTCACGACCGAGGCCTCGCTCCCCTCCTCCATGATTATCATCAGGCGGCGTAGAGCCATGATGTCGGCGGAGGCGCTCAGAAGGTTGACAATCTGAAGCGGGCGGGCAATCCTCACACCGCGGGGAACGTAAAGCACCACTCCGTCCTGGACCAGAAGGGTGTTGAGCGCCACCTCCGGGCGCTTCAGGGGAGCTATAGAGCCATAGTAAGTCTCGAGCAGGGTGGGATGCTCGCGGCCAAAGAGGGCGAGAGAGCCAAACCACACCTCGTCGGGGATGGCCGGCCCTGTGATGCGGCCGAAGTGGGGAGTGTCGTTGACCACGATGGCGGGTGTGGGGGAGAGGAGGGGCACATCGCGGCGGAAGGCGGCCCGGGCATCGGCCGATGCTATGATGCGGCGGGTGTTGAGGCCGTAGTCGGGGAGGAAGATAGCGTTGAGGTCGGTGGAGTGATAGCCCTCGGCTCCACGGCGTGGCAGAGCCATTGCCGACGATGACAGGGCGGCATAGGCCGCGCGGCGCTCTTCATTGAGCGGGGCGGAGTCGCAACCGGCCTCAATAGCCCCGGCCTCAGCACGGTAGAGGTCGAGATATTGGGCGAGCGCGTCGGGCGACGAGGGAGCGGTCATCTGTCGGCGCCCTCCCCGCGCTGCTCATCGGGATTGGCGATGAGCCAGTCGTAGCCGCGCTCCTCGAGGGTGAGGGCCAGGTCGGGGCCTCCGGTGTGGATGATGCGGCCCTTATAGAGCACATGGACCACGTCGGGCCGGATATAGTCGAGCAGGCGCTGATAATGGGTGATGACGATAGCGGCGTTTTCGGGAGTGTGAAGGCGGTTGACACCCTCGGCTACGATGCGGAGGGCATCGATGTCGAGGCCCGAGTCAGTCTCGTCGAGGATGGCGAGCTTGGGCTCGAGCATAGCCATCTGGAAAATCTCATTGCGCTTCTTCTCGCCTCCGGAGAAGCCT
>CAZAUV010000172.1:0-3501 GCA_964488335.1 uncultured Bacteroides sp. | reverse complement strand
ATGCCTACGTTGAGGCCGGGATGGTGGACGGTGCCACGCTGACGCTTGATGATGTTGCCGGCTTTGCAAGCCTGCCCACCTGCGAGTTTCAAGCCGAGGCGTTTGCTTTCAGATTCGCGGCCGTTCTTTGAACTACCTACACCTTTTTTATGTGCCATTTCTCTGTCAGGATTAAAAGGATTAAGCAACTACTTCTTTAACTAACACCTTTGAGAAGCACTGACGGTGACCGTTCTTGCGGCGGTAGCCCTTGCGGCGCTTCTTCTTGAAGACGATAACCTTATCGCCTTTGACGAGGTTTTCGAGGACCTCGCAAACTACTTTTGCGCCGTCGACGGTAGGAGCGCCTACCTTTACGGCACCATCGGTCTCGGCGAGGAGGACGCGGTCAAATTCAACCGTGGAGCCTTTTTCAGCGCCTTCGCCGAGGTAGTGAACATACAGGAACTTGTTGGCTTCAGCCTTAAACTGCTGTCCCTGGATTTCTACGATTGCATACATTGCTATGTTGCTGTCTGTTTGATGGTTAACCCGTCGGGCGGCCGCCTCTAAGGGGTGGTCGGCGCTTGGTTCTCGGCCCGGTGCGGTATGATTTGGCCGCAAAGGTAGGCATTTTTTATGTCGTAGCCAAAAAATCAGGTCGCATTTTTTAAGCCCACGCGTTTTTTATTGACAATAGCAAAAAAATTCGCCATGGCGATGACCACCTTTGGGGAGAATGCATTATCTTTGCGCTTTGTTTTTTCTCCCCACATTATTCCGGTGACTGAAATCAAATTTACCAAGATGCAGGGTGCAGGCAATGATTACATCTATATCGATGCCACCTCCTCCCCTGCCCCGACCGACCTCCCCGCTCTGGCCATTGCCATGAGCGACCGCCATTTTGGCGTAGGGGGCGACGGCATCGTCGTCATCCTCCCCTCCGAGGTGGCCGACTTCAGGATGCGCATGTTTAACGCCGACGGCTCCGAGGCGCAGATGTGTGGCAATGCCACCCGTTGCATCGGCAAATATGTCTATGACCGGGGGCTGACCGACGGCCGCACCGTAATCACCCTCGAGACCCTCGCCGGCGTCAAGACGCTCGATCTCCATCCCGGCAACGACGGTAAGATTGCCTCGGTGACGGTAGACATGGGCGCCCCTATCCTCGACTGCGCCTCCATCCCCGTGGTTCCGCAAGGCTCCGACACCTATATTAATAAGGTGATGGCCACGAGCCGAGGCCCGGTGGAGGTCACCGCCGTGTCGATGGGCAATCCCCACGGAGTGGTATTCACTGACGGGGAGCTGACCGACGACCTCATCCATGGCCTCGGCCGCGAGATGGAGACCCTCCCCGACTGGCCCGAGAAGGCCAATATTGAGTTTGCCCGCATCAAGGGCCCCGAAGATATAGAGATGCGCGTCTGGGAACGAGGCTCGGGCGAGACCCTCGCCTGCGGCACCGGCGCCTGCGCCACCGCCGTAGCCGCCGCCCTGACAGGCCGCGCCGGCCGCCGCGTCAACATCCATCTCCTCGGAGGCACCCTGACCATCGAGTGGCGCGAAGCCGACGATCATGTGATGATGACCGGCCCCGCCACCACCGTCTTCTCAGGCACTTACCTCCGGCAATAATTTCCTCCCGTAAACAATCCCCCCTACCAACGATAAAGATACTACTGTGGTACAGGTCAACGACAATTTTCTCCGCCTCCCCGCCTCCTATCTCTTCAGCGAGATAGCCCGCAAGGTGAAGCAGTTTCAGGAAGAGCACCCCGAAGCTCCGGTGATCCGCATGGGCATCGGCGACGTGACGCGCCCCATCTGCCAGGCCGCAATCTCAGGCCTTCGCAAGGGCGTCGACGACGAAGCAGCCGAGAGCTCCTTCCACGGCTACGGCCCCGAGCAGGGCTATGACTTCCTCCGCAAAGCCATAGCCGACAATGACTATCGAGCCCGAGGCATCGAAATAGCCGAAGATGAAATATTTATCTCCGACGGCGCCAAGAGCGACACCGGCAACATCGGCGACATCTTCTCCACCAAATGCCGCGTGGCGGTCACCGACCCGGTTTACCCGGTCTACGTAGACACCAACGTGATGGCCGGGCGCGCCGGGGAGCATCTCCCCGACGGTCACTGGAGCAACATCGAATATCTCCCCGCCACGGCCGAAAACGGCTTTGTCCCCGCCCTCCCCTCGGGCAACCCCGACCTGATCTATCTCTGCTACCCCAATAACCCGACCGGCACGAGCCTCACCCGCGACCAGCTCAGCCGGTGGGTTGCCTACGCCCGCTCCCATGGGGCCATTATCCTCTTTGACTCAGCCTATGAGGCCTATATCTCCCAGCCCGACGTACCCCACTCGATATATGAGATTGAGGGAGCCAAAGAGTGTGCCATCGAGTTTCGATCCTTTTCAAAGACGGCAGGCTTCACCGGCCTCCGCCTCGGCTACACCATAGTGCCCAAAGCCCTCAAGGGCGTAGATGCCGAGGGCAACGAGGTGGATATCAACCGCCTGTGGCTCCGCCGCCAGACCACCAAGTTCAACGGTGCGAGCTATATCGTCCAGCGCGGTGCCGAAGGGCTCTACACCCCCGAGGGACGCCGTCAGATAGAGAAGACCATCGCTTATTATATGCGCAATGCGGCCCTGCTGCGCCAGGGACTGACCGAGGCCGGCCTCGAGGTCTTCGGCGGCGTCAACGCCCCTTATATCTGGATCAAGACCCCCGGCGGCATGAGCTCATGGGAATTTTTCGACAAGCTACTGAACGAATGTAACATAGTGGGCACTCCGGGAGTGGGCTTCGGCCCCTCGGGCGAAGGTTACTTCCGCCTGACAGCCTTCGGCCGCTACGAAGACACCCTCGAGGCCGTAGAGAGGCTCAAGAAGCTCACTACCACCCCCTGACCCCTCCACCCTCTAAGGCGGGGGCGCAGCTCCCTCCCACGGGCGCAGCGCCCCCGCCCCCCTTTTTTCACGACAAATCTATCATCCAATAACTCTTATATCTCTGTTCTCTATGTCATCACTCCGATTTAAAGTGGTTGATGAAGCATTCAACCGTAAAGCCGACCCGGTGGAAATCCCCGCCGAGAGCCCCGAGAAATATTACGGCAAGCAGGTCTTCAACCGTCAGAAGATGTTTGAATACCTTCCTGCCGACGCATATACCACCCTCACCTCAGCAATCGACAATAAGCTCCCCCTCCCCCGCGAGGTGGCCGACGTGGTGGCCGAAGGGATGAAGCGCTGGGCCCTTGACAACGGTGCCCGCCACTACACCCACTGGTTCCAGCCCCTGACCGAGACCACCGCCGAGAAGCACGATGCCTTTATCGAGCACGACGGCAAAGGTGGCGTCATAGAGAAGTTTACAGGCAAGCTCCTCGTCCAGCAGGAGCCTGATGCCTCGTCGTTTCCCAACGGCGGCATCCGCAACACCTTCGAGGCCCGCGGCTACTCGGCCTGGGACATCTCGTCGCCCGCTTTCATCCTCGGCA
>CAZAUV010000171.1:0-3513 GCA_964488335.1 uncultured Bacteroides sp. | reverse complement strand
ATGACTATCACACAACCCTCAAACTCGGCAAGATATTCTTCCAGGAGGCCGAGGGTCACAATGTCGAGATCGTTGGTAGGCTCATCGAGGATGAGGAAGTTAGGCTGCCGCATCAAGACCGTCGCAAGATGCAATCTGGCGCGCTCGCCTCCCGAGAGGGTGTGGATATACTTCTGCTGATCGGCGGGAGAAAACAGGAAGCGGGTCAGACACTGCATCGGCGAATAATGGCGCTCGGCGGCGGCATTATTGCCCGGCACTCCCCTGCTCTCCTTCAGAGCTATATCCTCCAGATAGTCAGTCACGGCATCAATCACCTTCTTGTCGTTGTCAAAGGCGATGCCGTCTTGAGAATAATAGCCGAAGGTAACGGTAGGGCCTATGTCAAACGAGCCGCTGTCGGGGGCCACAAGCCCCTGGAGCATCTTGATGAAGGTCGACTTGCCGGCTCCGTTAGGGCCTATGATGCCCACCTTCTCATAGCGGGCGAAGACATAATTGAAATCCTTGAGTATCTTCTTGTCGCCAAAGGCTTTGCTGACATAGTGAGCCTCGAAGATTTTTGACCCGATATATCCCGCTCCGACCGAAAGATTGACATTCTTATCCCCTTGGCGCAGGTCTGAGGTCACGCGCCGCAGCGCATCTTTGCTCTCATAATAGGCATCGATGCGATACTTGGCTTTGCCGGCGCGGGCCTGGGGCTGACGGCGCATCCACTCGGTCTCGCGCCTGAGGGTGTTGCGCAGGCGGTCTTGCTCGGCCGCCATCGCCTCGATGCGCTCTGCTCGGCGGCGGAGATAATAGTCAAAGTTTCCGGCATGGAAATAGGCTTTCCGGCCGTCAAGCTCTATGATGCGGTTGCAGACGCGGTCAAGGAAATAGCGGTCGTGGGTCACCAACAGCAGGGTCACCCGGGAATGGGAGAGATAGCTCTCCAGCCACTCTATCACCTCAATGTCGAGATGGTTGGTCGGCTCGTCGAGTATCATCAGGTCGGGTCGCTCAAGGATGAGCCGCGCCAGGGCCACCCGCTTGCGTTGACCTCCCGAGAGGGTATCGACCCTTGCGTTGAGATCAGGGATATGGAGCTGGGTCAGGAGCTGACGGAGGCGGTCTTCATAATCCCAGGCTCCGGCTGCATCCATCTCGGCGGCTGCGCTGTTGATAGCCTCTGTATCGCCCGAGGCGAGGGCCTTCTCATAGTCGGTCAGGGCGCGGGCCGTCGGTCCGGCGGCAAAGGCGAGACAACTCTCAAGGACGGTAGAGCCCGGGGTGAAGTCGGGTGTCTGAGCCAGAAATCCCACCCGGATATCGGCGCGGAATGTCACGGTCCCGCTGTCGGGAGACTCTTCGCCGGCTATGATGCGGAGAAGTGTCGACTTGCCATATCCGTTTCGGGCCACGATGCCAATTTTATCGCCCTCGTCGATGCCGAAGGTCACCGATTCAAAGAGCAATTCGTCAGAATAGCTCTTCGTAAGGTCGTCGATCTGGAGAAATGTTGCCATTATTTTATGAGGTGAAAGGGATCAATATCAGAGGCTCCCAGGCTTAGGGCCATCGGCCTCTCCTTGGCTCTCCTTATCTCCCCGGTGGAAGAAGCTCTTGTTGATAAGGCGACCGGTGGAGTCAAAGATATAGAGGATGAAGAGGAGCAGCAGGAGAGTTACAGTCAGGGCCCGGAAAATAAACGGCCCGGAGGGTGCGAGCTCTCCTGGGTCGTTGCCGTCAAAGATGATGGCATCGGCAGCTGTGGTGTCAATCATAGCCATGGAGCGCTTCCACTCTATACGGCCGTCGCGGAGGAAGACAAGAGCCATGCTGCCGCGTACGAGCTCTTTGAGCGTAGTAGGCTCGGCTGTATACACAGGATATGAAGCCATGGCCAGGTCGGCCCATGCCTCGCCCATCGAAGCGTCGCCGCCGATAAAGGCGGCCATTGAGCCACCGCGCTCGCCCAAATACTCGTTGAGATCGTTGAGGAAATAGGTCCACGACACTTCGGCGCGGGCCGGCTGAGGGATTACCAGGATTATCTGGTCGCCCTCGGGCGAAATGGCATCATCGGTGGCCTCATTGCCGTCGCTGTCATAGACCACAAGCTCGGTCAGGCTCCGGCGCCCGGTGTCACTAAGGCGGCTGTCGACAAAGGTCCAGGTGGAGTCGGGAAGATTATCGAGCGAAAATTCACGCCGCTCGCCATCTTTCTCATAAATGAATGTCAGCTCGGAGTCGTCGCCGGAGCTTTCGTCTTCATCAGAAGCCACGAGAGAGCGGCCTATGGGGAAGGTTCGGAAATCAGCAACTGGCTGGACGAGATAGCCATAGAGGGCTATTATCAAGACATAGGCGCTCAGCAGAGTGATTACGATCCATTGGGTGTAAGGCGTGAAGAGCGGCCTGAGAAGCCTGTTGTAACGCAGGAGAAAAATCAGTGCTCCCGTGATGACGACATTCTTCCAGAATGTCGCGGCATTGGAGATTACCCAGAAGTCGCCGAAGCAGCCGCAGTCGCTCACCGGATTGGCGATATATATATAGAGCGTCAGGGGCAGCATGAAGGCCATGATGGCCGTCATGAACACCGGCACCCATCTCCGGCAGCAGCCGAGCAGGAGGAGCGACCCGAGGATGAACTCTATGCAGCTCAGCGTCAGAGCTCCCATAAAGACTATGGTCCTCGGCTGAGTGAGGTTCCACACATAGAGATAGTCTTCTATCTTATATATGGTGCCCCACACGTCTATCGCCTTGCTAAGGCCCGAGACGATGAAGAGGGCTCCGATTATCAGTCGCGTCAGGGCCACTCCCGCTTTGATCAGTCGTTGCTTTGTGGCGAGGGTCATTTATGCTGGTCGGGTGTGGTCAGTTTGATGATGCCGAATGTGGCATAATTGATGATGTCGAGATAATTAGAGTCAATCCCTTCGCTCACTGAGGTATGGCCCTGATGGTCTTCTATCTCTTTGATGCGCTGGATTTTAGTGAGGATAAAATCGGTGTAGGAGTTGACTCTCATCCCTCGCCAGGCCTCGTCGTAGTCGTGATTTTTGCGCGACATCAGTTCAAAGGCTTCCGCTGCATGTCGGTCGTAATGGACGAGGGCTTCGTCCGGGCTGATATCAGTGCGGTCGGAAGCTCCGAGGCGCAGCTGCACCAGGGCGGTTATGCCATAGTTGACTATCGCACGGAATTCGCTAAGGGCATCATCGGCTATCATGGCGCGCCCCTTGGTCTCGAGGGAGCGGATGCGCTTGGCCTTGATGAAAATCTGGTCGGTGAGCGACGACGGGCGCATGATGCGCCAGCTGGCACCATAGTCGGCGAGCTTGGCGGCGAATATCTCCCGGCAGCCGTCGAGGGCCGTGCGAAACTGGCTGTCAGTGTCGGTCATTGGATTATCATTCATAGGATCAGAGCGATTTGGGAGGATAGAGGGCATCCCACCATGATGCTGGTATTTTACAACCAATGTAATCCAGCCATTTGGTAGCCCATTCTATTATTTCC
>CAZAUV010000170.1:0-3538 GCA_964488335.1 uncultured Bacteroides sp. | reverse complement strand
CCGGTGTGATGGTGCCCCTGAACGAGACCATCCGTGGCTTCAAGATGATTCTCTCAGGCGAGATGGACCAGTATCCCGAGCAGGCCTTCCTCAATGTAGGCACCATCGACGACGCCATCGCCAAGGGCAAGAAGATGCTTGCCGAAGCCGGTGCATAACCCCTTTAAGACCATATCATAAAGCAATGAAACTCCAGATTATTTCAGCTGAGGATATCCTCTTCGAGGGCGAAGTGAGCGCCGTCCATCTCCCCGGTTCACAGGGTTCCTTTACAGTGCTTCGCAACCATGCGTCGCTGATATCGACCCTCTCGGCCGGCAGAGTGGCTTATGAAATGCCCTCGGGCGCCTCCGACTCTTTTGACATCAGCGGGGGCATAGCCGATATTGACCGTAATGTAGTCTCGGTCTGCATCTTCTGACACTTCACTCAGTTTTTTCATTGCCTAATCAATCACTCTCCCTTTTCTCCCATCAAGCTATCAGCCATGAACCGTCTGCTCCACATATTGATGCTCGCCATAGCCTCCCTCGCTATCCACTGGGGAGCTCGGGCCTCTGTACCTGCCGACCCTCTTGCGGGCTCCGATGCTGCATCTGCCACAGAGCAGGCTGCTGAGAGCGAGAGCCACGACAGCCACGAGAGTGACAAGATAGATCCTAAGGAGATAATCTTTGATCACCTCCTCGACCACTATGGCTGGGAAGTGCCTTTTGATCATCACCACAATATCCCTCTGCCCATCATCATTATCGACAAGGAGGGGCATCTCCATTGCTTCTCATCGGCTCGCGTGGAGCATGGGCAGACATATACCACCTCCGATGGAGCCGAGTTTAAGGTTGCCACCGAGGGTGATTATCGAGGTAAGATAGTCCAGCTCCTACCCGGCGGAGAGATCTATCGTCCATGGGATTTCTCTATCACCAAAAATGTCTGCGCCCTGTTTATCACAGTGCTCCTCGTGATGTGGGCCGTCTTCAGCGTTGCCCGCTGGCATCGCAATCAGGGCCTTAAAGCCCCCCGCAAGATGGTAGGCGCCATGGAGACCATCATTACCTTTGTCTATGATGGCGTGATCAAGCCTACACTTAAAGATCGCTCCGCCAAGTTTGCCCCATATCTCCTGACGGTATTCTTCTTTATCCTCTTCATGAACCTTCTGGGCCTGATTGTCGTCTTCCCCGGTGGCGCCAATCTGACGGGCAATATCGCCGTGACCCTCACGCTCTCCATCTTTACCTTCCTGATGACCAATCTCTTCGGCACGAAGCATTATTGGAAGGAGATATTCTGGCCCGACGTGCCTCTGTGGCTCAAGTTTCCGCTGCCTATCATGCCGGTGATAGAACTCTTCGGCGCCCTTACCAAGCCGGCGGCCCTGACAGTGCGTCTCTTCGCCAATATGATGGGCGGCCACATGATAGTCATTGTCCTGACCCTGCTCATCTTCATCTTTGCAGTGATGGGCCCGGCAGTGGCCGGTGCCACCACGGTGGTTTCAGTCCTCTTCTCGATATTTATGCTGCTCATTGATGTGCTTGTGAGCTTCATCCAGGCCTATGTATTCACCATGCTCTCCACCATCTTCATCTCCTTTGCACAGGAGCGTGGCGAGCATGAAGGTCATGGCCACCATGAAGCCGCTCCTGCAGCAGTTGCAGCAACCCCTTCAACCGATAATAAATAATAAAACTCATACATCCCTAACCCCCCTAAATTCAGAACCATTATGTTAGCAATGATTCTTGCAGAACTCGCAGCCAGCTTCGGCGCATGCTTCGGTGCAGCCATCGCCGCCATCGGCGCAGGTCTCGGTATCGGTAAAATCGGTGGCGCCGCCATGGAAGCCATTGCCCGTCAGCCCGAAAGCGCCGGCGACATCCGAAGCAACATGATCGTAATCGCCGCCCTTATCGAGGGTGTTGCCCTCTTCGCTGTTATCGTCTGCGTCCTCGCTCTCTTCATCTGATTGTCGATAATCGCCCCTTAATCGGCCCACACTATGGAACTATTTAAGCCTGATTTCGGCCTCGTCTTCTGGATGTTTGTGGCCTTCGGCATCCTCTTCTTCGCTCTGTGGAAGTGGGGCTGGCCCATCATCATCAAAGGTGTCGAAAGCCGTGCCGACCTCATCGATAAGGGTGTGGAGTATGCCAAGAGTGCTAAGGAGCAGCTTGATAACGCCAAGGCTGAGGCTGACCGCCAGATTGCCGATGCCCGTCGCCGGCAGGCCGATATCCTCCGCGAGGCCGACAAGATGAAGACACAGATCATCGAGGAGGCCCGCGAGGCCGCCCGCGTCGAGGCCCGCAAGGTGATGGACGCTGCCAAGCTTTCGATCGACCAGGAGCGCAAGCAGGCCGAGAGCCAGCTCCGCAAGGAGATGAGCTCCATGGCCCTCGCCGTGGCCGACAAGGTGGTCCGTTCGCAGATGGCCGACGAAGCCGCTCAGCGCCGTCTCGTCGACTCCCTCATCAAGGAGATGGACACAGCCAACTGATCCCCTTAACCCTCTCGCCTTTCACTCCCCCTGACATCATCAACTCCCACCCCATCCCCTGACTCATGAACGAAGGACTCATCCCCCGACGATATGCCAAAGCCCTCCTCGCCTTTGCCGGCGAGAAGGGAGCCGATACGCGCGTCTATGACCTTATGAGGCGCATTGTCGAAGCTTTCAATCAGCTGCCGGCCCTCCAGACAACCGTCGCCAACCCCTTCGTCAGCTCAGCCGACAAGGTGGCCCTTGTCAACACTGCCGCCGGGATAGCCCCCGGCGCCAATGATGATGTCCTCTATGACTTCATCAAGCTCCTCATCCAGCGCGGACGCATTGCCTTTATCCGCGCTATCGCTCTGGCTTATATCGATCTCTATCGCGCGCAGAAGCATATCTATAATGTCCATCTCGCAAGCGCCACAGAGATGACCCCCGAGGAGCTCGCCCGTATCAAGGCCCTCGTGGCCCGCCATATCGGCCCGGAGGCCTCCCTGGAGTTTTCCTCTGAAGTCGATCCCGAGCTCATCGGCGGATTTACCATCTCGGTGGGCAATGAGCGCCTTGATGCTTCCATTGCCAATGAGTTCAGAGAGCTCCGCCGTCATCTGGTCAACTCCTGACCGCCCTATCATCCTCTTTCCTTAAATCATCTACTGACCCTCCCCACTTTCTTCCCATCATTATCCATCGCATCCAATGATTAACCCCAGCGAGATATCCGAAGTGCTCCGCCAGCAACTTGAGAGCGTCAACTCCAAGGTGTCGTTTGAAGAGACAGGCACTGTCCTCGAAGTAGGCGACGGCGTGGCCCACGTCTACGGCCTCGACAATGTCTGCGCCAACGAGCTCGTAGAATTTGAAAACGGCGTCAAAGGCGTCGCCCTCAACCTCGAGGAAAGCAATGTCGGCGTGATCCTGCTCAATAATGTCGATAAGGTCACGGAAGATATGAAGGTGCGCCGCACCGGCGAGATTGCTTCCATCCCCGTCGGAGAGGGTCTCTTAGGCCGCGTCATCAACATCCTCGGCGAGCCT
>CAZAUV010000169.1:0-3543 GCA_964488335.1 uncultured Bacteroides sp. | reverse complement strand
TTACAACAACTAATGGCAAGATATACAGGTCCTAAGACCAAAATCGCCCGTAAGTTTGGCGAGCCCATCTTCGGCCCCGACAAAGTCCTTTCCAAGAAGAACTATGCTCCGGGCCAGCATGGCCTCAACAAGCGCCGCAAGACCTCAGAGTATGGCGTTCAGCTCCGCGAGAAGCAGAAGGCCAAGTACACCTATGGTGTGCTCGAGCGTCAGTTCCACAACCTCTTTGAGCGCGCCTCGCGCATCAAGGGTATCACCGGTGAAATCCTCCTCCAGCTCCTCGAAAGCCGCCTCGACAACGTGGTCTATCGTCTGGGCATCGGCAAGACCCGCGCTGCCGCCCGTCAGATCGTCCTCCATCGCCACATCACCGTCAATGGCAAGGTGGTCAACATCCCCTCCTATCAGGTGAAGCCCGGCGATGTCGTAGGCGTCCGCGAGAAAGCCAAGTCGCTCGAAGTGATCACCGACAATCTGGCCGGTTTCAACCACAGCAAATATCCCTGGATTGAATGGGACGAGACCTCCAAGAGCGGCAAGTATCTCCACGTCCCCGCCCGCGAGGATATCCCCGAGACCATCAAGGAGCAGCTCATCGTCGAGTTGTATTCTAAGTAATCCTTAATCCGATCCAAATGGCCATCTTAGCATTTCAAAAACCTGACAAGGTAATCATGCTCGAGGCCGACAACTCCTTTGGCAAGTTTGAATTCAAGCCCCTGGAGCCCGGCTACGGCATCACCATAGGCAACGCCCTGCGTCGAATCCTTCTCTCCTCCCTCGAAGGCTTTGCCATCTCGTCGATACGCATCGATGGCGTCCTTCATGAGTTTGACACCATTGAGGGAGTAAGGGAAGATGTTACCAACATCATCCTCAACCTCAAGAAGGTAGACCTCAAGCAGACGGTCGAAGACATCGACTTTGAGCGCGTCCTCATCAACGTCTCCGGCAAGGAAGAGTTCCGCGCCTCCGACATTGGCGCCGCCCTGAGCGGCTTCGAGGTGCTCAACCCCGACCTTGTCATCTGTCATTTGGCTCCCGGAGCATCCTTCTCGATAGAGCTCACCGTCAACAAGGGCCGCGGCTGGGTCCCCGCCGAAGAAAACCGCAACCCCAACGACGATATCCATGTCATCGCCATCGACTCTATCTATACTCCCATCAAGAATGTGAAGTATACCGTCGAAAACTTCCGCGTCGACCAGAAGACCGACTACGATAAGCTCACCATCGAGATTACCACCAACGGCTCCATCCTTCCCAAAGATGCTCTCAAAGAGGCTGCCAAGATCCTCATCTACCACTTCATGCTCTTCTCCGACGAGAAGATCACCCTGGAGACCACCGAGGACAACGACACCGACGAATTTGACGAAGAAGCTCTCCGCATGCGCCAGCTCCTGAAGACAAAGCTCGTCGACATGGACCTCTCGGTCCGTGCCCTCAACTGCCTCAAGAGCGCCGAGGTAGAGACCCTCGGCGAGCTCGTCCGCTTCAACCGCACCGACCTGCTCAAGTTCCGCAACTTCGGCCGCAAGTCGCTCACCGAGCTCGACGACCTCCTCAACAACCTCAACCTCCAGTTTGGGATGGACATATCACGATACAAACTCGATAACGACACTAACAAGCAATGAGACACAATAAAAAATTTAACCACCTCAGCCGCAAGAAGGCCCATCGCGATGCCCTTCTGGCCAATATGACCATTGCACTGATCATGCGCAAGCGCATCTTCACCACCCTGGCCAAGGCTAAGGCTCTCCGCGTCTATGCCGAGCCCCTGATCAACCGCGCCAAGGAGGACTCAATGGCCAACCGTCGTCTCGTCTTCTCCTACCTCCAGAACAAGGAGGCCGTCACCGAGCTCTTCCGCGAGGTGTCGCAGAAGATCGCTGACCGTCCCGGCGGCTACACCCGCATCCTCAAGACCGGCTTCCGCCTGGGCGACAATGCTCAGACCTGCTTCATCGAGCTCGTGGACTACAACGAGGCCATGCTCAAGACCTCCGGCGAAGGCAAGAAGAAAGCTACCCGCCGCAGCCGTCGCAAGACCTCCTCAGCTCCCGCTGCCGAAGCTCCCGCAGCCGAGCCCGAGCTCCCCGCAGCCGAGCCTGAAGCTCCCGCCGCAGAATAATAGACTCTTCCGGCCCTCCGGGCCGCGACGATACATCCGGCCCCGCCCGTCGCCCTTTTTCGCGACGAGCGGGGCCGGTCGCGGTCAGTCCCGCCGGGGTGAATGGATGCCCCTTTAAAGCTGATGAATAAGTCGACTGCTTAGCTTCGTTCATTGTTATGAGGAAAATAGTTTAAAAACTGATTTGAAAGCTTGTATGGAAGAAAGAATTTAGTATTTTTGCAAGAATTATTTTTGTAGAATCATTTTTTATGGGTCAGATTATTCGCTATAACGGTATAATAATATATTATTACCCGGGAGATCATAATCCCAGGCATCTCCATGTTTAAGCAGGGGATGAGGAATTTACGATATCGATTAAAGACCGACTGATTGATGGTAAAGCCTTATCCTCCACAATTAAACTTGTCAATGCGTTGCTTGACCTTAATATGAAAGCAATTATTGAGGAAATCGATAAGGGTGATAAGGGTGTGAAAGAATGTCATTAATTAAAGATCTCAAAACGAAGTGATATGCTGAAAGTCAATAAGGCCGAATATGGTGGCGAATATACGATAATCTGCACTTTTAACAATGGCGAGAAGAAGCGGGTAGATATCTCAGCACTATTTCACCTCCCAATATTTGCCGAACTCAGGGATCTTGGTGAATTTTTAAAATTCGGTCTCGATCCATTTACAGTATGCTGGGAAAACGGTGCAGATATTGCCCCTAATTACCTTTATGCCAACGGAGTCACGGTGGTTTGATTATTGCCGCCGTGCAGGATAGACAGCCGGTCGCGGTCAGTCCCGCCTGCGGTGGGGCTTGCCGTCGGCAGGCTTATTGTGGACGGCCCCGGGACGCAATGGGAAGGTGACATTGACGCCGATGAAAAAAATGGACGGGGGATAGCGGAGGTTAGGCCAAAAATGATTAACTTTGCGGGCGTCAAGGCAAATGCCTGAATAATGAATCTCTAACCAAATCAACAATATCACCCCCTACGATTATGAAAATCGAAAAGATTATCGGTCGCGAAGTGCTTGACTCGCGTGGCAACCCCACCGTAGAAGTAGACGTAATCCTCGAATCCGGCGCCTTTGGCCGCGCCTCCGTGCCCTCCGGCGCCTCCACCGGCGTCAACGAGGCTCTCGAGCTCCGCGACGGTGACAAGAGCCGCTATATGGGCAAGGGCGTAGAGAAAGCCGTTGCCAACGTCAATGGCCCCATCGCCCAGGCTCTCATCGGCATGTCGGCCCTCGACCAGATCAAGATCGACGAGACCATGCTCGCCCTCGACGGCACCGACACCAAGAGCAATCTCGGCGCCAACGCCATCCTCGGCGTCTCCCTGGCCGTTGCCAAGGCTGCCGCTGACTATCTCGACCTCCCCCTCTACAAATATATCGGCGGCT
>CAZAUV010000168.1:0-3575 GCA_964488335.1 uncultured Bacteroides sp. | reverse complement strand
GTTGTCGGCCACGAGGTTGAAGATGGCGGCATCATTGCCGATATGATTGGGGGAGTAGGCGCCGGCTCGCATGATGCCGGCTATCTGTGTCTGAGCCATTGGGCGGACGCGCTTTGCGCGCAATTCTTTGTGAAACAAAGCGACCTGAGGGTCGATGAAGAAATTTTGAGTGAGGAATGAGGAATTAAGGCTCCGGGACCCGGGAACTCGCTCTCAGGAGCGGATGAAGGCCTCGGCGCCGGGAATATCGGAGGCGTGGTCCACGTCTACGATCTTCTCGATGGGGAAGGCCTTGAGCATCAGGCCGCTATCGACCAGGGCGCGCTGATAGTTGCGCATGCGGCTCACTCCCGAGGCCATACACTCCTCGAGCACCTTGATGGCGGGTGAGGTCAGGCCATAGATGCCGCCCGAGACATATTTCACGCCCGGGGCCGGGGTGTCGAGGAAGCCGGTGATGCGCAGGGAGGGGTCGGTGGCCACGTAGAGCGGCTTCTCATCGTCGATAAACGGGGTGACGGCCATATAGCCGTCGGCCCGGTCGTCGGCCTCAAAGGCGGCGATATAGTCCATGAAGTCGGGGCGGCGGAAGATGGTGTCGACCGTCGTGAGGCAGAATTTTCCTCCGGCGGCTTCGGCCGGCAGGGCGCGGCTCACCTCATAGAAGGAGTGCATCGAGCTGGGAGTGGACTTCACCACTAAGTTGAGCTCCACCGGCAGGCGGAGCGAGCGTAGATAGGTGGCCACCTCGGTCATCTGCTCGTTGACTATGACGGTGAGGCTCTCGGGATTGCAGCTCATGAAGATGTCGATCAGGCGCCCTATCATGGGCTTGCCGTCGAGCATCACCAGAGGCTTGGGGAGCTCCACTCCCTCCTGGCGCAGGCGGGAGCCTTCGCCGGCGGCTATTATGGCGTAGTTCATATGGCGTTGTTATGGGGTCAGTCGTCAGATTTTGAGAGGTCTACCGATGCATCGTGGCGGCTCCGCTCGTGATAGTGCTTGGCCAGGGGATTGGCGGTCCGCTCGGCGTGGGCGGCGCGGCGGCGGGCAATATCGATGGCTTCATAGATGGCGGCGCGCATCGACTCGGGCGAGGCCACTCCCTTGCCGGCGATGTCGTAGCCGGTGCCGTGGTCGGGCGAGGTGCGCACAAAGGGCAGGCCCGCCGTGACATTGACCCCGGCATCCATGGCGAGGGTCTTGAAAGGGGCGAGGCCCTGATCGTGATACATTGCCAGGACACCGTCGAAATGCTTCCACTGGCCTGAGCCGAAGAAGCCGTCGGCGGCATAGGGGCCGAAGACGCTTATCTTCTCGGCCGACGCATCGGCTATGGCGGGGCTTATGATCTCGGCCTCTTCAGTGCCCAGCAGGCCCTGCTCGCCGGCGTGGGGGTTGAGGGCGAGGACGGCGATGCGGGGGCGGACGATGCCGAAGTCGCGCCGCAGGGAGTCGTTGAGGGCACGTATCTTAGATGCCACTGACTCGCGCGTCAGGGCACCGGCCACCTGTGATATGGGGCAGTGGGCCGTGGCCAGGGCCACTCTCAGATTGCCCGCCACCATGATCATCAGCGCCCGGGAGCCGTCGTCGGCGCGGGCCTCGAGATATTCGGTGTGGCCCGGGAAGTCAAAGCCCGGGCCCTGGATGGAATGTTTGTTGATGGGAGCGGTGACCAGAGCGTCGAGCTTCCCCTCGATGAGGTCGGTCGTGGCGCGGTCGAGGGCGGCGAGGGCGGCGCCCCCGGCGGCTTCGGAGGGCTGCCCGAAATCGATCTTCACATCATCGGCCACCACATTGATGAGAGTCATCGTGTCGGGCTCGATGTCGTCGATGCTGTCGTGCTGGACAAAGTTGACCTGAGGGAGGTTCATCCCCTTGCGGTGATAGGTGGCCATGCGGGCTGAGCCGTAGACCACCGGGGTGCATATCTCGAGGATGCGGTCATCTTCGAGTGCTTTGAAAATTATCTCATAGCCAATGCCGTTGGTGTCGCCGTGGGTAATGCCTATGACCGGTTTGATATCTTGCGACATAGATTGATAACGTAATGAATCATCAGGGCCGGCGGGAGTCTCTGGCGGCTCCGGGCCCTATTCGGCTCCAAAATTACACATTTTCCGCAAAAAAACGCCTATCTTTGCCCATCAATCCAATCATATCGCCCCAAATGACCCCCTCAGCTTCCGCCACGCCCGCCGCCCCGAGCCGCCTCGAGTCGCTCGATATCCTCCGCGGCCTCGACATGTTTATGCTCGTTTTCTTCCAGCCGGTGTTTCTCGCCGTGGCCCGTTGCCTTGACCTCCCCTGCCTCAATGCAGTGGTATATCAGCTTGATCATGAGGTGTGGGCCGGATTCAGGTGCTGGGACCTCGTGATGCCCCTCTTCCTCTTCATGACGGGCGCATCGATGCCCTTTGCCTTCGGCCGACGCATAGCCGAGGGTCGCGTCAGAAGTCTATGGCCCGGTATCCTCCGCCGCGTGGGCTTGCTATTTATCCTCGGCATGGTGGTCCAGGGCAATCTCCTGAGCCTCGACCTCGGGCGGCTCAGACTCTATTCCAACACTCTGCAGGCCATCGCCGCCGGCTATCTCATCGCCTCCGTGATCATCCTCAATCTCAAGACACGCGGCCGGATAATAGCCACCGTGGCCCTGCTGGTCATCTACTGGATTCCGATGACATTCATGGGCGACTTCACTCCGGAGGGCAATTTTGCCGAGGCTGTCGACCGCGCTGTCCTCGGCCGCTTCCGCGACGGTGTGTGGACCGATGAACTCGGCGACTGGCATTTCGCCAAATGGTATACCTACACATAGATATGGTCGTCGCTCACCTTCGGCGCCACTGTGATGCTCGGCGCCTTCTGCGGCTCCATCATCCGCGCCGGGCGCGACACCCCCGGGCCCACCGCCCGTCGCCTCCTCGTGGCCGGCATAGCCCTCGTGGCGGCCGGATTGCTCTGGAACCTCCAGATGCCCATCATCAAGCGTCTCTGGACCGCCTCGATGACCCTCTTTGCCGGAGGATGGTGCTTCATCCTGATGGCCGCCTTTTATTGGGTAGTCGACGTAATGGGGTGGCATCGCGGCCTTGGGTGGCTCAAGATCTACGGCATGAACTCCATCACGGCCTATGTCCTCGGCGAGGTGATCAATTTCCGGAGCATAGCCGAGTCGGTATCTTATGGCCTTAAGCCTATCATAGGCCCCGAATGGTATAGCGCGTGGCTCACGCTGGCCAACTTCCTCATCCTCTTCTTCATCCTCCTGATGATGTATCGCCGCCGCATCTTCGTCAAGCTCTAAAGCCCACCCGATGAATGATCGGGTCGGGAAGCGTCGTAGCCTCGGAGAGGCGGGATTGTGTGTAACCCCACGTGGAGCGTAGCGGAACGTGGGGTTAGCGGGCCTATGCTTCTTTAGGAGCATCGTAGATGCGATATTGTGGTGGATGTTTCGCTGCGCTCCAAAGGGGGGGGGACACACAATATCGGGTCCCCGACCCTCATCCGCCGCACCGGGACGGTAGTCTCACGGGCCATCAGTCACCCCCGCCGGGGGTTCCGGG
>CAZAUV010000167.1:0-3641 GCA_964488335.1 uncultured Bacteroides sp. | reverse complement strand
ACATCTCGGCGTTTCATCTCCCGGGGGTGGAGGAGCAGGTGGTGCTCATCGACTCTGTCTCTAAGCGCTATAGCGAATGTGGCATACGCATCGGCGCGCTCATCACGCGGCATAAAGAGCTCAAAGCCAATGTGATGAAGTTTTGCCAGGCGCGCCTGAGCCCTCCCCTGCTCGGTCAGCTCGTGGCCGAGGCGTCGATCGACGCCTCCCGCGAATATATGCTCATGACATATAACGAATATGTGGAGCGCCGCAAATTTCTTATCGATGGCATCAACCGCATCCCCGGCTGCTACTCCCCCATCCCGATGGGAGCCTTCTATACCATGGCCTCCCTGCCGGTCGACGATGCCGAGAAGTTTTGCGCCTGGTGCCTGACCGACTTTTCCTATGAGGGCGCCACGGTGATGATGGCCCCCGGCTCCGGCTTCTACACCACCGAGGGCATGGGCCGCAATGAGGTGAGATTGGCCTATGTCATCAACAAGGAAGACCTTGCCCACGCTCTCAAGGTGCTCGCCGAAGCCCTCAAAGCCTATCCCGGCCGCGTAATGAGCTGATAAGCAATCCTCATCATCCCGCCTTGAACATCCCTGTCTACATCGGCCGCCGCCTGAGCTTCAACGCCCGCAATGCCGAAGGCTCCGAGAGCTCCCGGGGCTCGGCGGGGGTCCCTATAGCCGTTGGCGGCATAGCTCTCGCCCTGGTGATAATGATGGTGAGCATTGCCGTGATGATAGGCTTCAAGGATGAGATACGCGCCAAGGTGGCGGGTTTCAACTCCCAGATCACCATCTATCCCCAGAGCCGTACGCTTGTCGACCAGGCCTCAATACCGCTCGACGATGCCCTGCGCCGGCAGCTCGGCATATTGGCGCCCGGCGCCTCGATCGACGGCGTCGTGGAGCTGCCGGGCATACTGAAGACCGACAGTGCCTTTCAGGGCATTATGGTCAAGGCCCTCGAGCCTGAAGCAGCCGGCATGCGCTTCATCAGCGACAATCTTGTGGCCGGTAGCCTCCCCTCCATGGCGGAGGCCACCGACTCTTCAGGCATCCCCGCGCCACCCGAGATAGTCATCTCCGCCTCGACAGCGCGTGCCCTCGGCCTCGCCACCGGGGAGAGGGTCGACCTCCACTTCATATCCTCCGGCTCGCTGAAGACGCGCCGCGCCGTGGTGGCCGGCATCTATGACACTCATATGGCCGACTACGACACCCGCTTTATCTACGCCACCCCCGCCATGGCCCGCTCAGTGAGCCGCCTCCCCGAGAGCCGGGTCACATCCATCGAGCTCAACGGCCTCGCTGACGATGATATAGACATCCTCACGGGCGAACTCTCGGGCCAGCTGCTCACCTACTCCCTCTCGCATAAAGACGACGACACATTCTTTGCCGTCAGCAATCTCCACCTCAGCGGCATGGCCTATTTCTCATGGCTCGAGCTCCTTGACACCAATGTGGCCGTGATCCTCATCCTCATGGCTCTGGTCAGCGGCTTCACCCTCATCTCGAGCCTCTTTATCCTCATCCTTGAGCGGGTCAACACCATAGGCATCCTCAAAGCCCTCGGCGCCACCAACGCCCAGATACGCGGCATCTTTATCTACATGGCCGAGCGCCTTGTGGTCCGCGGCCTCATAATAGGCAATGTCATCGGCCTGAGCCTCATCTTCCTCCAGCATTATCTCCACCTCATCCCCCTCGATGCCGAGGCTTACTTCCTGAGCTATGTCCCTGCGGCCATATCATGGCCCGCCATCATCATCCTCAACATAGGCGTGACCATCATCTCGGCCATCATCCTCATCATCCCCTCCCATATGATTGCCACCCTCTCGCCCGCCACCTCCATCCGCTACGAGTAACTCTTCCGGGGGGGGGAATGGACAGACATCGTGCCGCCGGCTCTTTCAGGGTCGGCGGCACGATGTCTGCCATGCGGTCTTAAGAGGTCAGGCCTGATGGGCCGGGCGGAGGAGGTCGTTGACGGTCTTGACGGGGTTGAATGTCGAGGCGGGCACCTCGACAAAAGCTGTCAGCCAGCGGGCCATAGCGCCGTTCCAGAGTCCGGGCAGCTCGAGGGCCTTGAGCTCGCGGCCGGCAAAACTTTTTGACGATATGAAGCCGGTGGAAGGGTCTACGTAGTCGGTCAGGTCAAAGGGCTTGCCATGGGTGTCGCGGATATAGCACACGAGGTCAACGGGATTGAAATGAGTGGCCTTGGCTCCGATCCCGGCATATTGAGGAGCTATCTGGTGGCTCTCGAGGATCTGGAGCGATGAGGAGCCGTCGGCATCGGCGATGATAAAGGGTCCGCCACCGGGCTCGCCTTCGTTGCGCACCATGCCACAGACGCGCAGGGGACGATTGAGGCGGTCATCTATCCACTCCCTCAGCTTATCCTCCGAGCCCTTGACCGCCTCGGGGATGGTGATGGAGAAGGCCACGTCGAGAAAGCGTTCCATCTCGGCCAGCAGACCGGCATCGGCCACTCCCGTTGCAATGGCGCGGCGATAGTTGGTCACCTTGTCGTGGAGCTCCATCAGATAGCCTGCGAGGACTTTCTTAAATTTGATAGTAGAGGCGCGGCGGCTGTCGGGCACCACATTGTCGATGTTTTTGACAAACACCACTGCAGCATCTTTCTGCTCCGAGAGATTGGCGATCAGGGCGCCATGGCCGCCGGGGCGGAAGAGCAGCTTACAGTCCTCCACAAGGAAGGGGGTGCCGTCGGGGTTGGCAGCCACAGTGTCGGTCTTAGGCTGCTGGATAGAGAGCGAAATCTCGAAATGCTTCCCCGTGGCAGCCTCCATCGCGGGCACGGCGCGGGCTATCTCGGCCTTGAAAAGGTCTACGTGGGAGGCCGAGACGGTGAAGTGGAGGCGGACGACGCCCTTGTCGTCGGCCGCGGTCTGTGCCCCCTCCATCAGATGCTCCTCCAGGGGAGTGCGCGGGCCGGCCGGGTATGAGTGAAATTTGAGCAGACCCTTGGGTAGCTGACCGTAGTTCATCCCCTCGGGGCGGATAATGGCAGCCACGACGTCGCGGCGGCGCCCTTCGGCGAGGAGGGCCTTTGCGGGGCTGCCATAGAGCCTGACACAGGCCTTGTCGAGGTCGTCAAGGAAGGGGAGCTTGTCGAGAGAGGCGAGAAGCGACGCCACAGGCGAGCCCTCGGGGGCATCGTCAGTAGGACCGTCGGCAAACTCAAAGAGGGCCTTAAACATGCGCGAGGCAGCTCCGGAGGCGGGGACAAATTTCACCACCGTGCCGCCCCCGGCAAGATACTGATCCCAGCGCTTGGCGGCGGCCTCTTCCTCGGCCGGAGAGAGGATCGTTATGCCTTTATCGGGAGTGGCCGCATCGATAATCTCGAGCGAAGGGAAGCCCGTGGCAAATAAGGCGAGCTGACGCTCCACCTCGGCGGCCGTGATGCCGCGCTCGGCGAGCTGCTGCTCCTGGGCTGATGTTAGTGTCATGGTAGAGATAGTTGAAGGGTAAATTTCGAAGGAGAAAAATGCGCGCCGGTCTTCATTCTGACCGGCAGAAGTTATTCGACCCCAAAACTACATAAAAAAAATGACCTTACCAACTTTTTTTCATCTCCCGCCATTATGTTCCCCGGATCAAATCCCGCAG
>CAZAUV010000166.1:0-3841 GCA_964488335.1 uncultured Bacteroides sp. | reverse complement strand
TAAAACAAAAAAATCCCAATTTTATTTGGAATTAAACATAGAATACGTGAGAGCCATACCACTTTGCCCGTTCAGCACTTGGAGGCCCTGGAATTGCCCATCACAGCTGAACGGACAGTGCAGAGACCTCACGCGGAATATGAAAACACTTTTTGGACGACACTCACGTGCCGACCATATAAAGAGAGGGTCATATCCACATAAGACATCTACTCCTGTCTCATCCTTGACTGTGATTAGAAATTTTCCAGGTTTCCAAGTGTCAAGAAAGAGCGTCGAGTACACGCTTTTCATTATGTAGTTGCTTTCCCCGCCGCTTCAACCCTGACCGGGTCTCTGCCGCGCGGTCTGCGGTTGCAAAGTTAACCAACATTTTTTTACCTGCAAAAAATGTCGTCAAAAAAAACTGCGATAAGTTGCGGGAAAGGGGTATATTTGGTGTGATAAGCTGAAATAAGTATTTTTGTGGCTTGATATGATTAATGCAATATGATTAATTTTGATTCGGTAGAATTGTATGTGCTTGGCGCTGTGGCGGCTGCCGCAGTGGTGGGGCTTTGTGTGCGCCCGTCTGACAAGGGGGCGGCGCGCAAGCATCTCGTCTCAGGAGAGTTGCTCTCTGAGGCAGTTGACGATGGGGATGAGCCAGGAATTGATATCCGTGTCAGTGATGACGGATCTGTGGAGGTGGTCCGCCGGGGGCTTGCCGGTCTTGTCCACGCCGACGGGGCGGCGAGCGCGGCGGTGACGGTAGCGGGATTTGACATACTCATCGAGGAGCGGCTCACCCCCGGGGCGGGGCTCACCGACGGGGCTGATCCGGAAGCGGCGCGTTTCACCCTCGACTTCCTTGGCCGCGAGCGCTATCATCTGCGCTATTATTCTGAGGCTACCGGCGGCATGGCGGCCACGAGCCTCCACGTGCGCCCCGGTATCACCATCTCGCGTCGCCTGGGATAATCCGCTCCTTATCCCTGCAAATACAATAGGCCCGCCGGCAATCACCGACGGGCCTATTGTATTTGTAGGGATGAAAAAGGCTTATGGGATGGCCACCTTCAGGGCACCCTTGGGAGTGGCAATCACGTAGATGCCGGGGGCGAGTGACGAGAAGGGGAGGGCCACGCTACCGTCGGCGCCGGCACGGAGGGCGGCAACGGTGCGACCGGCGGTGTCCACGGCCTTGACCTCCGCTCCGGGAGTGAGGCCTGTGAGGGTCATTCCGTCAAGGGCTACAGCGGGCTCGAGGTCAACGGAGGGGCCGTTGATGCCGGTGATTTCAGGGCCGGGTTTCTCTGAGAGGGCCCAGGAGGTGATGTCGGTCAGCGGTGTGGAGAGCTCAATGGGCTGCCCCTGGTCATTGACACCCTTCACTATGGCATTGCTTTCGCCGTCGAAG
Source organism: uncultured Bacteroides sp. (assembly GCA_964488335.1). Lineage (GTDB taxonomy): Bacteria > Bacteroidota > Bacteroidia > Bacteroidales > Muribaculaceae > Paramuribaculum. Next base: position 2,442 of record CAZAUV010000166.1, on the reverse strand, counting down.
GTGATGGCCAGGCCTGAGTGAATATTGACATACAGTTGCGAGCCGTCGGTGAGATTGAGGACTATCGCGCGGGCAGCGTTGATATCCTTGGCCCCTGCGCAGAGGGCCACGACAAGCATAGCGGCAAAGAGGATATATTTCTTCATATTATAAGAGTCAAGGGGAGGGGGGATTATTTAGCGTAAAGACGGAGCTCGGAGAGATACCAGTAAGTGCGGCAGATGTTCATGGCGTAGTCCATAGCCATTTCGTGGGTGATTATGCCTGCATCTACAAGGAACTTATAATTCTGGTAAGCGGCTTCGGGAGTCAGGGTAAGCTCGCCTTTGTAAGAGGCTTTTACGGCAAAACGAAGGTGAGTGAAGGGGATTGGTGCGGTGTAGGTCCCCAGACGGGCCGAAGAGCCGGTGACGAGATATCCCCCCTCCTCGACGAGGTAGGTCTTAATGATGTCTTTGATCTGTGCGAAGCGCTCCCATGTCTGGCCATCGGGAGAATAATAAAGGTCAATGGCATCGGGGTGGCCTGAATTGTCGGTCTTCTCGCGGAGCATCATATCGAAGGCTACCGAAGTGACGGGCTCGGGCAGGGTGATGTCGAGATAGGAGCCATATTTGGTGTCGTGATGCTCGGCCGAGTGATAGTCGGAGTGGTAGAATGTCGATGTAAGGCCGTCGAAGAGGTCGGCGAGAGGCCCTTCCTCGGGGTCAGGGTCAGAGGCCGTCACATTATCGACGGAGAGCTCGACGGGGGTCATCCCTTCGGGAGCTTTGGACAGGTCTTGCTCAATCTTGCTTTCAAAGAGACCAAAGTTTTGAGCGGTGGAGATGAAGTTGACGCGCTCCTGCATCCACCGGCGCAGGCGGCTGTAGGCCCCGCTGAAGTCGGTGGTCGACTGAGCGCCGTGGCTCAGGGGGTCGGGCCAGAGCTGACCGTTGAGGGCGGCTGTGGGCCGGATGGTCTCGGCATATTCATCCATATATTCGAGGAGCTGGGGGAACTGCACCTCTACAAACTCTTTCCACACCTCGCCGAAGCGCTCGAGGAAGCGGGGGTCGGAGATGATGGGATGGAGGAACTTGGAGCCTCGGTTGCCGTGGGCGGCGGAGTTGGAGCCGCCGAAAGTTACGATAGTCGGCGACTGCGCTCCCTCATAATTGTCGTAGCTGAAGGCCCAGTCGAAGTCCCAGATAGGACCGAACTCAAATTTGGAGTCGATGCTCTTGGCGCGCATGAAGCAGCTCTTGGGATGCTTGAGCTCAAGGTTGCCGCAGAGGTGGAAGGTCATGATGTAGCGGACGGCGCTCTCGAGATCGACGAGGTCGGCCCAGTCCTTGTCGGTGTCGCCGTGGAGGGTATAGGCGAGCTCGTCAAACTTGTTTTTCCAGACCGTCATGGCAGAGTCGGCCGAGGCAATCTCGCCATCCTCCTCGAGCTCCTTGAAGTCGGGGTCTTTGATGGCCACGGGAAAGCCGAAAGGCGGGAGGTTGTAGCCGCTGCCCTCATATCCTCCGTTGGCAAAATATGTGTCGCCGGGGTCGACATTGGTGTCGAGCTCGAGGAGGATGCCCTCGGTCTCTTCAATGTCGTAGATGTTGCCTGAGTTGAGGCCGGTCTTCTCGCAGAGCACATAGGAGCCGCGATACCGATCGTTGATCCACACGTTGACCGGGACGGCATGGGGAGTGTAGGGGAGGTCGAGAAGCTGCGCGGTCTTGAAGGCCACTGTGTTGCGCATCAGCGAGTTGTCGATAAAGTTGGCCAGAAGGACATAGTTCTTGGCCGAGCGAAGGTCGGAGTGGAGGGCGAGCTTCTTGCTGAACTTGAGGCGGTAAGGCTTCTTGGGCATCCCGAGGGTAGAGTTGCCGCGGCCACGGAGGCTAAACTCCTTGTCCTTTACATCTTCCATGCCGGGGAAGCCGTTGGAGACCACGGTGATCTTCGAGGGGTAGAGGGTGGTCTTGTCATGGACGTCGGAAAAAGAGGGATCGTCGGTGGTGATGTATATCGATGGTACGTTGCCCGAGACGCGCATCCGGTCAAACTGCTTGACGGGTATGATTACGGGATCGCCGTCGAGGATGTTGAGGATGAGCTCAGAAGCAGCGTCGGAGCCTGCGGGGGGAGTAACGGTTACCGACTCCACCTTGTTGAGCTCCACGGAGTTAAACTTAGTGTCAGTGCGGTAAATGTGCAGCCAGGGGTTTTGGGCAAGCCCCGTCAGCACAGAAGCACTGATTAAGAGTGAGGAAGCGAGTAGACGAAAGTTCATATTGCTGATTTAAGGTATTTTAGGTCTGTGATACGCCACGAGAGCGCATAGATAATGCAAAGGTAGCGAAAAAAATCTAAATCCCAATTATATTTTGCACTTCGATTTTCGTCGACACACGGTTCTTTCATTTAACTATTCTTGTGGGAAAGTAATGTAATCCCTATTTT
>CAZAUV010000165.1:0-3863 GCA_964488335.1 uncultured Bacteroides sp. | reverse complement strand
ACGAAGCGCCCACGAGCTCCCAGAAGATATACATCTGGAAGATGTTGGTGGCCACTACGAGACCGAGCATCGAGAACGAGAAGAGGCTCAGGAAGGCATAATAGCGCTGAAAGCCCTTCTCACCTTTCATATACCCGAGAGAGTAGAGATGGACGCAAAACGAAATCGTCGGGATGACGATGAGCATCATGGCCGAGATGGGGTCGAGGAGGAAGCCAAGACGGATGATGAGGTTGGGGGTGAAGGCGAGCCAGTCGACATTAAAGATCACGGCCTGCTGACGGACACCCTCGGAGATAAACTCGGGAGCGCCGCTGAAATAGTAGGTAAAGGCGGTGATGTAAGAGAGGACGAGGACAGTGCCCATGCCGAGAGTGCCGAGGACTCCGGCGAGCTTATGGCTCATCTTCATGCCGGCGAGGCCGAGCAGGAGAAACATCCCTAAGGGGATGGCCAGGATTAACAGTGGTATAATGAAGTCCATGGGGCGCAGTTAGTTTTTCAGTTGGTTAATGTCACGGGCATCAACATTCTTGACAGCACGGAAGAGGTTGATGATGATGGCGATTGCCACGGCGGTCTCCGCTGCGGCGATAGCGATTGCAAAGAGGGTGAAGAACATTCCCTCCATGGCATCGGGATAAAGATAGCGGTTGAACACCACAAAGTTGATGTCGACGGCATTGAGCATCAGCTCCAGGGAGATAAGCATAGCGATCATATTGCGGCGGGTTATGAAACCATAGACACCGCAGCAAAACATAATCATTGCCGGCACCAGGTAGTAGATAAGCGTAATGTCCATTATTTATACGTGGTGGTTGTGGTGGGAGGGTTAACGTTTGCGGGCAACGACAACGCCGCCGATGATACATGCGAGGAGGAGGACAGAAATGGCCTCAAAGGGGAGGAGGAGCTGGCCGTCGCCGGTGCCCATCATAGTGTGGCCGATGAGGCTCATGTCGGGATTTTCCATGGCGGGGAGACTCGTCAGTGCCATAGAGCAACGGCTGATGAGAGCGCCTCCGGCAACAACAAGAGTGGCCAGGGCTGCGAAGATGCCGAGCGTCTTATGACGCGAATCGAGCTTCTCCGAGGAGTGGCCGGGCCTTGAGGTCAGGAGGATGGAGAATACGAAGAGCACCACGATGCCACCGGCATAGACAGCTATCTGGACGGCTCCGAGGAATTGGTAGTCGAGCTTGAAATAGAGGGCTGCGGTGGCAAAGAGAGTGAATAGGAGAAAGGTGGCCGAGCGCAATATCTTGCGGGTGGTCACGGTCAGTACCGAGAAGATGATAATCGACAGGGCGATTACCAGGTACATGATGATGCTTCCTGCTGAATCCATAGATATGATAGGCTTATTTGTTATCGGAATTAGTGTCGGGGGCCTCGGGAGCTTTTTCGGCGGCCTGCTCGGCAGCGTCGACGGCTTCAGCCTTGGCTTTCTCAGCGGCCTTGGCGGCGGCGGCAGCCTTGGCGGCGGCAATGCGGGCGGCCTTCTCGGCCTCTATCTTGGCGAGCTCTTCGGGAGTAGGCTCGGGATCGGCCACCTCGGGGAGATAATTGAGCTGCTTGACGAGCTTCTCGCGGGTGAAGACAGCTTGCTCGAAGTCGTTGTTAAACTCGATGGCCTTGCCGGGGACAGGGCAGTTGGTGACACATAGCTGACAGAATGTGCAGGAGCCGAGGTCGTAGATATACTTATCGAGCTTCTTTTTCTTCTTGCCGTCGGGGGTGTCAACCATTTTGGAAATGATTTTGATGGTGCCGTTGGGACAGCTTCGCTCACACATGCCGCAGGCGATGCACTTATGCCGGCCTTCGTCGTCATATTTCAGCGTGAGGATGGCTCGGAAACGCTCGGGCACATGGACCGTCTTGCGGTCTTCGGGATATTTTTCGGTGATTTTAGGAGTGATGAATTCCTTGCCGGTCACCTGCATTCCCTTGAGGAGGGATGCGATGCCGTGGCCTAACGACGAAAAATAGTCTTTAACACTACCCATGTCTTTTCTTATGTTACTGTGAGGAATTAATGCTTGGAGATTTATGATTGGTGGAGGAGAGAAGAATATACTTTATTGGGGTGGCTATCTGACCTGGCCGCCGAGGATGTCGAGGAGCTCGCTGGTGATGCTCTGCTGGCGGAGCTTGTTAAACTCGAGGCGGAGCTGGTCGAGGAGCTTCTTGGCGTTGTCGTTGGCGCTCTGCATGGCCATTACGCGGGCGGCCTGCTCGGAGGCACGGTTTTCGGTAAAGACCTCCTGCATCACCGAGAGGAGAAACATAGGGAGGACTGTCGAGAAAATCGTCGAGGCATCGGGCTCGAAGAGATAGGGGCGGAAAGAGTCGGTGGCAACACCATTGTCGGCAAAAGTCGACTGTGCCACCGGCAGGAGGCTCTCGTCCTGGAGGATCTGACGGCCGGCGCTCTTGAAGCTCATATAGAGGAGATCCACGCGGTCGGTCTCTCCGGAGACATAAGCCTCGCAGAGGGTGTCGATGAAGTCTTTAACGCCATCGCCCGTGGTCTTGCCGTCTACCCCGTCGAGGGTCACCATCTTCAGAGTCGGATCGGCCTTGACCATCTTACTGACGATCTTGACCATCTTGTCGCCGATGGGATATATGGAAATCTCGAGGGAAGAGTCGAGCGAGTTTCTCAGGGCCGCTACCTTGGCGCCGAGGGCCTTGAAGATATTGATGTTGTAAGCACCGCAAAGGCCGTCGTCGGAGCCGAAGACCACTATCGAAATGCGCTTGACCTCACGCTCCTCGAGGAGGGGGGAGGAGAAGGCGGCATCGGCCGAGAGGAGGTTGGATATGATACCTTCAATCTGCCGGCGGAATGGGAGCAGCCTCTTGAGGGCCTGCTCGGCCTTGTGCATCTTGGCCGAGGAGATCATCTTCATGGCGCCGGTGATTTTTTCCGACGAGGCCACGGAGGCGATGCGTCCTTTCAGTTCGCGGAGTGTTGCCATTGGGGTGGGTTATATATGGGATTTAGCTTATGGTCAGTGATTGCGGGGAGAGAGTGTGTCAGGCCTCGGAATAGCGCGAGGCAATCTCATTGGCGGCGTCGGTGAGCTTGGCAGTGACATCGTCGCTGAAGTTGCCGGCCTTGATCTGGTCAAGGATGTCGGCCTGATACTTTGCGTGGAGGAGCTGGAGGAAAAGGTGCTCAAACTCGGCCACCTTGTCAAGAGGTACATTTTCTAGAAGTCCCTTGGTGCCGCAGAAGATGATTGCCACCTCCTCTTCGACGGGCATCGGATGATATTGGGGCTGGATGAGGAGACGCTCGTTTTTGCGGCCCTTGTCGATTACGCGGGCTGTCACGGCGTCTACATCGCCGCCGAATTTGGTGAAAGCCTCGAGCTCACGGAACTGAGCCTGATCGATTTTCAGGGTGCCGGCCACCTTCTTCATAGGCTTGATCTGAGCGTTACCGCCTACGCGGCTCACGGAGATACCTACGTTGATAGCCGGGCGGATGCCGCGGTTGAAGAGGGCTGTCTCGAGGAATATCTGTCCGTCGGTGATGGAGATGACGTTGGTCGGGATATAGGCCGATACGTCGCCGGCCTGAGTCTCGATGATGGGGAGGGCCGTCAGGGAGCCGCCGCCCTTGACAATGGGCTTGAGGGGCTCGGGGAGGTCGTTCATCTTGCTGGCTACCTCCTGATTGTCAATGATGCGGGCTGCGCGCTCGAGCAAGCGGGAATGGAGATAGAAGATGTCGCCGGGATAAGCCTCGCGGCCCGAGGGGCGCTTGAGGATAAGGGAAATCTCGCGATAGGCCACGGCCTGCTTCGAGAGGTCGTCGTAGACGATGAGGGCGTCGCGGCCGGTGTCGC
>CAZAUV010000164.1:0-4056 GCA_964488335.1 uncultured Bacteroides sp. | reverse complement strand
ATATTGAAAAAACAGGGCTATATTCGGTTTTAAGCCGATAGTTACAAAAAGAGCAGCATATTCCATAGAGAAGTAGGCCACGGAGGGGATGTCGGTGCGCATAGGCTTAGCCATATAAGCCTGGAAGTCGGCATAGACTTTCTGGATGCGATACATCATCTCCTTGTCTTTGGCGATCTCATCGAGGCGCTCGGCCGAGAGGCGCTGAAGAAGCATCACGGGGTTTTCGCCCGTAGAGCGCCATAAGTCGGGGTTGAGCTCGCGGAAGAGGGTTTTAGCATCGCTGTTCCACACCCACCAGAGGTTTTTGGCCATGACGGAGAGGGGAGCAAGCGACTGAGGCAGCTCGGCGTTGACGGTGATGTCGCGCCATGAGGGAGAGTTGGTGTTGCTTACCTGAATTTTCATAAGCAGGGAGGTAATATAATGTCTGTGAGTTACTTATTCTGATTGGAGAGGCGGAGGTCGCGATTATGTTCGGCCACGTTATAAGCCTCGGAATAATATTTGATAAAGTTGGCCCATGAAGCACGGTCGCTCGTGGCGATGGCGGCCCGGGATATCTCCCGGCGGGAGAGCTCGTCGGCGTTGATGAGAAATCGGAGAGATCGGCTGATAGTGTCGACGACGGAGCCGTAATTGTTATCACCGCGCCCCGCCACATTGACTCCCGTCTCCTCAAAGGTTGAGTCGGCCGAGGTAAGGATCCATTGTCCGAAGCCTGAGAGGGAGGTGGTGACGGTAGGCACTCCGAAGGCCACACTCTCGAGGGGTGTATAGCCCCAGGGCTCATAATATGAGGGAAACACGGTGGCATCCATGCCGATGAGGAGGTCATAATAAGTAAGGCCGTCAAAGATGCCGTCGCGTCCGTCGAGATAGCAGGGGACGTAGATTACCATCAGTGATGGGTCTACCGAAGTGAAACCAAGGGAGCGGATGCGTCCCAGGATGGGGTCACTGTCAGTATTATGGAGGGAGTGTGTGATCACAGGCTCGGGGAGGGCCGAAGAGTTGCTTCCGGCAATAGCCTCCTTTAGGTCGGGGCGGGCAGTATTGACCCAGGCGGGGACCATCACGAAGGCTATTACCTGCTTCTCGAGGTCGTCTTTTCGGGAGCGGAGGGTGGCCATCACATCAAGGAATAGGTCAATGCCTTTGTTGCGGTATTCGCAACGTCCTGAAGTGGCAATCAGGAATGGATCGGGGGAGATGGGTGCTCCGGTCAGGGCACGGGCCACTTCGATGAGGGCGTTGCGGGCTTTAAGCCGGGCGGCATCAAACTTGCCTTTGGCCGGGACGAAGCCTTTCTCAAAGCCGTTGGGGGTGACTACGTCGGGCCGACGGTAGAGGAGCTGCTCACACTCGAGGGCGGTGATTTCGCTGACAGTGGTGAAGCAGTCGGCCTGATGAGCTGCGGTCTTTTCAAGGGAGTGTTTGCTCTCCATATTGAGCTCGCGGGCCATCTGGTCACCGTCATAGCCCTTGAGATAATCATAGAGGGGCTTGCCGTTGCCGCAGATGGAGCGGCCTATTGAGGTGGCATGGGTGGTGAAGAGGGTAGCAATCTCCGGGCGGGCCTGCTTTATATATAATAGGCCCATTCCGGTGGTCCACTCATGGAAGTGAGCGGCAGCATTTAGCGGCTCATCTTTCTTGGCCGATCGGCTTTTGAGGGCTGCGAAATGATCATAAAGACTCTCGGCTACGATGCCGGCGGCATGGCTGAATGCACAAGCTTCGTCATAATCGCCATAAGCATGGAGGGAGTCGACGCCATAGAGCTGCCACATAAGGCCGTAAAACTCATCCTTTACGGCATACATGGAGTCAAAAGAGACGAGGACAGCGACCGGACGCCCGGGGACGTTCCATCGGCCTACTCTGACAGAGACGCCCATCGGGAGACCCTTCCTGCCCGCCCAGCTTTTAAGGACGGTCGCATCCTCCTCAAAATAGGGAGAGGCTACACCGTCGCGGAGCCAGACGTCGGGACCCACATATATCACTTTATCTTTATATATCTTCTGGAGAGAGCCTGCCTGAGTGGAGAGGACGGCATAGATGCCGCCAATCTTGTTGCATACCTCCCAGCTCGTGTTGACGAGCAGGTCGAGGGGCTTCTCCGGTTGATTGTCATGCTTCATAAAAAGAAATATGTTGATAGGGGCGAGATGGCGTGGAGAGGAGGCCCGTGAAAGGGGGCCCGCCAAAAAGCGAGTGCAAAGGTATAGATTTTTTACCAATTATCCTATTATTTGGCAGTCAAACCCCTATATTGTTAAAAAAATGTATAATTTTGCTCTCTCTAACGGCCCGGGCCGTTGTTTTCATCACTCTATCAGAAGCGAAATGTATTACATTACCAAGCGAATGGAGATAGCGGGAGCCCACCGGCTCGATCTCTCTTATGAGAGCCGGTGCTCGGCTCTTCACGGCCATAATTGGGTCATAACCGTCTATTGCAAGGCCCGCGAGCTCAATGCCGACGGCATGGTGATCGACTTCGGACATATCAAGAAGAAGATCCACGGCTTCCTTGACCACGGCAATTTCAATGACCTCCTCCCTTTCAACCCCACGGCGGAAAATATCGCCCGCTGGGTAGTGGACTCTATACCTGAGTGTTACAAAGCCACTGTTGAAGAGACCGAGGGCAACGAAGCCACCTATGTGGCTGATGAATGAAACCCATGCGACAATGGCACTGAAAGTCAACGAAATATTTTATTCGCTCCAGGGCGAAGGGCGCTGGACCGGCACTCCCGCCACTTTCATCCGCCTGGCAGGCTGTAATCTCCAATGTCCATTCTGCGACACGTCTCACTCGGCCTTTAACCTCATGGAGGAGAGAGATATAGCGGAGCTTGTGGAGAAAGCTCCGTCGCGGCATGTGGTCATCACAGGAGGGGAGCCGACCATTCAGCTGACCCTCCCGCTCCTCCGGGCTCTCAAAGAGACCGGAGCCTTTATCCAGATCGAGACCAACGGCACTCTGGCTCTCCCCGCGGGAGCCGCCGAGCTCATCGACTGGATCACCTGCTCCCCGAAACTTCCCGAGCCACCCGCAATCGACCGCATCGACGAGCTCAAAGTCGTCTATACCGGCACTGACGTGGAGCCTATGCTCGCCATCGCACTGACTCATCCTGAATGTCGCTACCTTCAGCCCTGCGACACCGGCAATCCCGACCGCAACGCGGAAATCATCAGATCGGCTATTTCTTATATCAAACAACATCCGCAATGGAAACTATCCCTTCAGACCCACAAACTCCTCAGCATAAGATAATCTCCCGCGACGAGGCCCTGAGCCATCTTCGCGACCTCATAGCCTATCTTGGCGAAGACCCTTCCCGCGAAGGCCTCAAGGATACCCCCGACCGCATCCTGAGGATGTGGGGAGAAATATTCAGGGGGTATAATCCCGGAGAGAAGCCCACAGTGACCACCTTCAGCAACGACAGCTCCACGACCGATATAGTCTTTGACTCAGGCGATTATTATTCAATGTGTGAGCACCACATCCTTCCCTTTTTCGGCAAATATTATTTCGCTTACATCCCGTCGGCGACAGGGCGCATATTGGGCATATCCAAAGTGGCCCGCGTGGTGGGTTACTGCGCTGCAAGGATGCAGCTCCAGGAGCGCCTGGTCCGTGAAATAGTGGAAATGCTCTCCGATGCCCTCGACGGCAACCATCAGGGAATGGCCCTGATGATGAGGGGCACCCATATGTGTAAATCCATGCGCGGAGTGCGCAATCCCGGGCCGATGACCACCGTCTATCTCTCGGGCCTTTTTGAGCTTCCGCAGGTCAAACAGGAGTTTTATCAGCTGATTAAATGTCAGGAATAAGGCGTTTGCAGGCGAAAAATGGTGATATTTTTACCATTATATGAGCAAAAAGTGCTACCTTTGCGCCCAAATGGGCGCTCCCGTCCCCCGGGAGAGCCTGACATTCGTAAGATAATACGTAACAATACATACAACACTGTTTCTTTATGAGTCTTAACATCGTTGTGCTGGCAAAGCAGGTACCCGATACCCGCAATG
>CAZAUV010000163.1:0-4111 GCA_964488335.1 uncultured Bacteroides sp. | reverse complement strand
TGCCGTGCCCGAATCGCCGGGGTGAATAATACCTATGGCGGCCGGGGTCGCAATATATCGCGACCCTACAATCCGCCCTCCCCGTGCGGCCGGGACCGCCGACCAATGTAGGGTCGCGATACATCGCGACCTCGGCGACCAAAACAATCCCCGTGCCTCCGTGCCCGAATCGCTGTGGTGAATAATACCTTTGGCGGCCACCGCGACCAAATCATTCATCCCGAAGCGCCACCTACCGCTCGGTAGTCCGCGAGGCGTTGGAGCCGCAGAGCGGCGATGTCGAGCGGGGTTCGTGACAAGACCGCCTGCTTCGCGGGCTTCGTCACCATGGGCCCATTCGGAGGGGGTGACTTCGGGGTGATGACCATCCGACCACACCAACCCCAAAATCCCCGGCTGAAACGCCCCCACTTGTAGGTCCGTCGGCATTGTCGCGACCTATGGTTGTTGCGTGACGCTCGGGTATGTTACCTTGGGAGCCGGGGTCGCGGTGATGTCGGCGACCATACATGTGGCACCGTTGGGCGCGTTTTCTCGACCCGTGGGTAAAAAGGAAAGAGCTTGGCGGGGCCAAGCTCTTTGTTGCCTTACGAGGATTCGAACCTCGACAGACAGAACCAAAAACTGTAGTGCTACCATTACACCATAAGGCAATCATGGACGGAAAGGCTGCCTGATGACCGCGCTTTCCGGGTGCAAAGATAGTGGTTTTTTATTTCTCTGCAAAATTATTTGGCGGGATATACGACTTGGAGGCGGTGGCTTTGGCGCTGTTTTGTCCGGTACGGGCTCAGAGGGCCGAGTAGGCCGGAGTGAATGTGTCGCCGCGAGAGGGGTCGCCTGTGGTCAGGCCGAGGTTGAGCCATCGACGTCGCTGCTCAGAGGTGCCATGGTTAAATGACTCGGGGACGGCATAGCCGCGTGCTTTTTTCTGGAGATAGTCGTCGCCAATTTTTCTGGCTGCATCGAGGGCTTCGTCGATGTCGCCGGGCTCGAGGGAGCCAAAGCGTTTATTGTCATGATGGGCCCAGATGCCGGCAAAGAAGTCGGCCTGAAGCTCAAGTCGGACGCTTATTTTGTTGGCCTCGGCTTCGGAGAGGCGTTGCATTTTAGAATGAGCGTCAGACAGAGTGCCGAGAAGGTATTGGACATGATGGCCTACTTCATGGGCTATGACGTAGGCATAGGCAAAGTCGCCGTCGGCACCGAGGGTCTGCCTCATGTTGCGGAAGAAAGAGAGGTCGAGATAAACGCTCTGGTCTGCTGAGCAATAGAACGGGCCGGTCTGCTCCGATGCGGTGCCACAGGCCGATGAAGTGGAGCCGTCGAAGAGGACAAGAGTCGGAGCTTCGTAGGTCAGACCGTTCTGACGGAATATTTCTGACCAGACATCTTCAGTGCCGGCGAGGATCTGTTTGGAGAAAGTGGCGAGCTCTTCGTCTTCGGCAGATGGCTGGTAAGATGACTCCTGAGATGTGAGGTCGCCGAGGCCTCCGCTACCGATCACTCCGGAGAGGACCGAAGAGAGGTCGCCGCCGCCGATAAGGGCAATGACGGCGGCTATGATTATGCCGACGATACCGCCGCCGGCTATCTTTCCGCCGCGGCCTGAGAAGGCTGATTGTCCGCGGCGGTCGTCAACGTTGGATGAGGATCTACGTCCGTCGAGTCGCATAGTAATTATAAGGGTGTTATAGGGTTATACGGTGGGCTTCGACCGGCTCATGCAGAAATATGCCGGCTGAGGCGCTGAATTTTCGGGGGTCTTCGGTGGTGAGGAAGGTGCAGTCGGCGTTTCGGAGGCATCGGGCATCCATATCGGGATGTCGGGAGAGATAGTCGGCGAGGGAGTCGGCGACTATCCGGCCTTGGCTGACTACGTTGATATCGCCCGGGACGGCCTGGCGTATCTTTGGATATAGGATGGGATAATGGGTGCAACCGAGGATTATGGTGTCGATGGCGCTTTCGGTGGCTCGTAGGAGACGGCCAACGTATTTATTGACGAAGTAGTCGGCACCGGGGTCGGCGGCTTCTCCGTTTTCGATGATCGGGACCCACATTGGGCACGCCATTGAAGTGACGGAGAAAGAGGGATAGAGCTTCGCGATCTCAAGTTCATAGCTTCGTGAGTCGACGGTGCCCTGGGTGGCAAAGATGCCGATATTGCCGGAACGGGAGAGGTCGCCGAGGGCTTCAACGGTGGGGCGGATTACTCCGAGGACTCTCCTTGAGGGGTCGATAACCGGGAGGTCGCGCTGCTGGATCGACCGGAGGGCTTTCGCGGAGGCGGTGTTGCAGGCGAGAATGACGAGCTGACAGCCACGGTCAAAGAGGGCTTTGACGGCCTGAAGGGTAAATTGGTAGACGATGTCGAAAGAGCGTGTGCCGTAAGGAGCGCGGGCATTGTCGCCCAGATATAGGAAGCTATATTCGGGGAGCCGGCGTCGGATGGCGTTGAGAATGGTCAGTCCGCCATATCCTGAGTCGAAGATGCCAATGGGGCCTTGCTGTGAAGAGGGGTCAGCCAATTTGAGATGTCGGAAGGTATGAAAAAAGGCGGCGCGTCGGTCAATGGACAGGCGCGCCGCCAATTATGGGGCGATTGGGGTAAATCAGATGCCGTGGAGGAGCTGGATGACCTGCTGGGTGACGTCGACGGCTTCAATATACAGAGCCTGCCGGGAGTCGAGGACGAGGCCGTAGCCGCCCTGACGCGCGACGATTGATATGGCTTCGTGGATACGGTCGTCTATGGCCGATGAGAGTTTTTGCTGGACTTCCTGAAGCTCTACCTGTGCTGTGGTGACAAACTGCTGCATCTTCTGATTGAGCTCCTGGATTTCCTGAGCCCGACGCTCCTTGATGGAGTTGGGGGTGTCGGCCGAAAGGGCCTGGAAGTCGGTGAGCTCTTTTTGAAACTTCTCGCGAAGATTGTTAAACTCTGCCTCATATTTAGCGGAGGTGGAGTCAATGACGGCCTGCATTTCGAGGGTCTCGGGCATAGAAGCTTTGACAGCGTTGAGATCAACAGTGGCAAAGCGCTGGGCAAAAGCGAGGGAGGGGATGCAGATGGCGAGGAGGCAAATCAGGCGATGGAGCATAGCCGGAGGGGGATAAGATTTACTGGATATTGAGCTTTTTCTTGACGAGGGGGGTGACGTCTTCAGCGTCGGTGCCTGTAAAGAGGGGGAGCTGCTTCTCGAAGATGAAAGTGAAACCACCTTCGGCACCAACGGCGCTTATAGCCTGGCGGACGCGGTCTTGAATGGGCTGGAGAAGGCGAGCCTGAGTCTGCTGCATCTCGTTTTGGGCGTTTTGATAAAACTGCTGCATCTTCTGGTCGAGCTGCTGGAGCTCTTCCTCGCGGCGCTGCTTGATTGTCTCAGGGGTGTCGGCGGCGAGGTTTTGATATTCTTCGAGCTCTTTCTGAAACTTCTGGCGGAGGTTGCCGAGCTCATCTTCATATCTTTTGGAGGTGGCTTCGAGGGTGGCCTGCATCTCTTTGATTTCAGGCATGTTGGTCATGATGCCCTCGGTGTCGACTACGCCAAACTTCTGGGCGAATGCCATAGAGGGGATCATGAGAAGGATGGCGATGATAAGTTTCTTAATCATAGTTTCTTAACTTGGGTAAGAGGGGGAGAGAGATGTGTATTAAGTTAAAATGGTTAATGCGACTGCAAAGATACGCTTAATTTTTGGCATAACCAAGCCGCTCGAGGACTTCGTTGCTGATGTCGATGGCGGGAGATGCAAAAATGATGTCGGAAGAGGAAGCGCGGTCAAAGACACACTGGTAGCCACGCTGAGTTGAAACTGCCTTGACGGCATTATAGACATCTTCCTGTATCGGAGCCATGAGGCTCTGGCGCTTCTTGTAAAGCTCGCCGTCGGGGCCGAAATATTTGGTGCGGAGGTCCATGGCCTCTTTCTCTTTAGCGACGATTGCTTCCTCGCTGGCTTTCTTCTGTTCGTCGGTCAGAAACACCATCTGGGCCTGATAGTTTTTATACATTGTCTCGGCCTCTGAGGAGAGGGCTTCCACCTCTTTCTGCGCAGATTATCGCCAACTCTACGGCGGCTCTTGACATCTTCGAGGAGGCACGTC
>CAZAUV010000162.1:0-4114 GCA_964488335.1 uncultured Bacteroides sp. | reverse complement strand
ATATAGCTGTCTATGCCGAGCTCCTTATTGTTAAGGTTCTCGCGGATGGCCACATACTCCATCTCAGGGGTGATGATGCCCGCTTTGGCATAAGCCATCTGGGTGACGCGCTTTCCCTCCCGTGCCACGCGTGGCCGGCGGATATTGGGGAAGCGGATGGGGTCGAGCGCCTTGTCGTCGCGGCGCTCGCGACCATAGGAGGATGTAATATCGGGGAGCTCGACGGTGTCGTCGCGCTCGATGACCCATTTCTCGCGGGTGCGCGGCAGGCCTTTGTTGAGGTCTATTTCGACAGCCGGGTCGGTACAAGGGCCGCTGGTGTCGTAGACCACGACGGGGGCGTTGGGATGCTCCACCCGCCTGCCGTCTTCAATCTTCACCGTAGGATAAAGATTGATTTTTCGCATTGCTACTCTCAGATCGGGATAGATGCTCCCCCCGACATAGATTTTCTCTGAATTGGGATATGATGAGAGGTCGATATTTTCGATTTTCATAATGGTCGGCTTACGGCTTAAAGGTCGTTGAGAAAAGATGTGAGCTCGCTGGTGGCCTGAGCGCTGCGGCTGCATCCGCCGGGGCCGGCCAGGAAGCCCCGGCGCCCGGCTCTTACGGCGTCGCGGAATGCTTCGGCCATAGCCACGGGGTCGGTGGCGACGGCTATGGCGGTGTTGACCAATACGGCATCAGCGCCCATCTCCATTGCGGCGGCGGCATGGGATGGGAGGCCGAGACCGGCGTCGATGACTACCGGGACGTTGCTCTGCTCGATAATGATCTCGAGGAAATCTCGCGTCAGGAGGCCGCGGTTGGTGCCGATGGGAGCGCCGAGGGGCATCACGGCGGAAGCTCCGGCTTCTTCGAGGCGCTTGCAGAGGACGGGGTCGGCCTGGATATAAGGGAGCACCACAAAGCCAAGGCGGGCGAGCTCTTCGGTGGCGGCGAGGGTCTCCACAGGGTCGGGAAGAAGATATTTCGGGTCGGGATGGATTTCGAGTTTAATGAAGTCGGTATGGAAAATCTCGCGGCTCATCTGAGCGGAGAGGACGGCTTCTTTGGCATTGCGCACTCCCGAGGTGTTGGGCAGCAGCTGCGTGTGCTCGCGGTTGATATGAGTGAGCATTTCGTCGGTGGCCTCATTGAGGAGGTTGATGCGCTTCATCGCCACGGTGATCATCTCCGACTCAGAGGCTAAGACGGCGCGGAGCATCACGTCGGGCGACGGGAATTTGCCGGTGCCCACGAAGAGGCGCGAGGAGAAGTCGCGCCCCCCGATAGTGAGGACATCATTTTTCATAAATGTGATGTATAATGTTTTTTATATTTTCTTGGGGATCATCAGCATTAATAAGGGCTGAGCTCATAGCTATGCCGGTCACGCCGCTCGCCCGCAGGGCGGGTATGTCGGCCCCGGTGATACCGCCGATGGCCACGAAGGGTCGGGGGATCAGGGGGGAGAGGCGGGCGTAACCTTCGAGGCCGAGCACAGGAGCGAGCCGCTCTTTGGTGGTGGTGAAGCGGAAGGGTCCTATACCGTAATAGTCAGGCAGGTCGGCGAGAGAGGCTTTAAGATGGGTCTCATCGTTGATGGTCAGGCCTATGATTTTGTCGGGGGCGGCGAGGGCCCTCACCTCCCCTACCGGAGCATCGTTTTGACCAAGATGGACGCCGTGGCAGTAGTCGAGGAGCGCAAAGTGATCGTCGACGATGAGGGTTGCGCCCACCTCCTCGCAATGAGGCCTCAGGGCAATAAGGGTGTCTCTCACCTCGTCGGGATGTGCTGATTTCATCCTCACCTGTATCCATCGGCCTCCTCCGGATAAGACTGTCAGAGCCTGGTCGACAGTCTCGGGAAGGGTGTGCCCGTTGGTTATAAACTGGAAAGCCACATTTCTCATCCTCAGATATTTGAGCAGCCTGGCCGGTCCGTCGGGTCGGTTCCAGACTTCACCGAGGAGGGCCGCTCCGGCAAACCCCTCGGCTTCCAGGGCCGGGAGCGAGGAGAGAGTCACCCCTCCGAGGGCCACTGTCTTCCCGTTTTCCTCTCTCGCGAGGAGAGATGGATTGGCCCGGTAACCATCCTTGGAGATAGAGTCGAAGACGGGAGAGAGGGTCACGAAGGCGAGCTGCCCCCCGGAGAGGGCTTCGGCAGCCTCGGCTCTCGAATGGCAGCTCCGCGATAGCTCCCGCGGGCTGAAATTAACTTTCTCATGCCTGCTGTTGAGCTGGAAGCCACAGCCATAGCGCCGGGCAATCCCGGGATGGTCGTGAAGAATTATTTTCGGGCGGTGACGCTCTGGAAGAGTCTCTATCATAGTAGCTAACTCATCTTCCCCAATTCCTGGATGGCGCAGGTGAAGACGGTCGAGGCCCGCATCGAGGAAAAGCCGCAGGAGGGCCGGTTCCCCCGCGCGAGGGGTCTCGGGAGTGAAAAGATGAAGCTTAAAGTCAGCCGCCATACGCCGCGCCGATTATTATTATGTCATCACCCTCATTGATGATATGGGAGGGCTGATTGCCCGCAAGGACAATCTTGTCATTGACCGCCACTGCCACACCCTTGTCAGGGAGCCCGAGCTCGGTTTTAAGGGCCTCTACGGTGATCCCTTCGGTCACCTCTGTCTCTTTATTATTGAGTCGAATCTTCATGCGTCAGAAAAAATATAAGATTTTCAAAATCAGTGTCACAGTCTCCTTACCATTCTTTGGTCCATGGAGGGTGAGGAAGAGTTTAGGGAGTGTTTCATCGGACCGTTCCCTCCGGGCGCCCAGGAGTAGTCGCGTCCGGCAATGATGACCTTGAGGAGATATTCGATGGCATCGCCTACTGCATCCTCGAGCTCCAAACCGAGGGCAAGATATGACGCCATGGCGCTTGAAAGCGTGCATCCCGTGCCATGGGTGTTTGGGGTGATGATCCGGGGATGGACAAAGTTTCTGACTTGCAGCTTTCCCTGCGATCGGTAAGTCAGGAGGTCGCACAGGCCCCCATCGCTGTCGTCCGGAGTGTGGCCCCCCTTGAGGAGCACAGCGCGGCAGTCATACCGCTCCAAAAGTTCCCGCGACGCTTTCACGAGCCGGTCATTGTCGGCTATGGTCTCTCCTAAAAGCACCTCCGCTTCAGGGATATTGGGCGTAAGGATGGGATGCAGACCGCCTATGCGCCCCAAAAAAGTGGTTATTATCTCGACGGAAGAGAGGCTGTCGCCCGATGTGGCCACCATCACGGGGTCAACCACAAGGTTTTCAAACCTCATCTTCAGGAGGAAATCGGCAATAGTAGTGGCCGACTCTACTGAGGGTATCATCCCTATCTTTACGGCATCGGGGCGCCTGTCGGCCACGATACATTCCATCTGGCACAAGAGCAGATCAGGATCTATAGCCTTGAAACCCTTGACGCCCATGGAGTTCTGAGCCGTCACGGCAGTGATGGCTGTCATGGCATAAGCCCCGACTGCCTCGGCGGTCTTGAGATCGGCCTGGATGCCGGCGCCCGCCACCGGGTCGCTTCCGGCAATAGTGAGGATGGTTTTAGGAAGGTGTGACATATGAAAAAAACGTCCGACAGGGTATCTACCTTATACCATATCGAACGCATTTCAATTCAAACCTAATATTCAAGTCTCCGATCGGCGGCATTACCCGCCCACGTTCGATGGGTATAATCTCAGCCATGCTCCGGAGAGCATAGCACCCCTGTTGAAGGATATGCCGCAAAGGTAATTAATTTTTCTTCTCGCGCCAAAAAAAAGCTGAAGTCCGAGTGCTCGCTGCGGCTCCTCCCCTCCCTGCAGCACGACGAATGGCCTCCAAATGAGAGGCGGCCCTTGGACGAAAAAACCGGGTCGCCGGCTGAGCCGACGACCCGGGAATCAAAATGAAAAGTCGGAGAGATTACTGCTCTGAGAGCTTCTCTTTGAGAGCGGCGAGAGCGGCGAGGTCTCCCAGAGTGGTCTTCTCGATCTGAGGAGCGGCCACTGCGGGCTCTTCGGCCTGACGCTTTGCGCCCTTGGCGGCATTGCGGGGCTTGCGGGCCTCGGTCCGCTCAGCCTTGTTTTGATCCTCGATTATGCATGAGTGGCTGAGGATGATGCGCTTGGAGTCTTTGTTA
>CAZAUV010000161.1:0-4229 GCA_964488335.1 uncultured Bacteroides sp. | reverse complement strand
TGCCTTCGGTCATGCGGCGGATGATCTCGGTGAGGTCCACCGACTCATTGCGCATCCCGAGATATTCCTGGAAGAAGTCGGGATTGACCATCGAGCCGGCGATGCCCATCGAGACGGAGCCCATCGAGAGATAGCTCTTGCCCCTCATGGTGGCCACGGCCTGGGCGGCGCGAGCGAAGCGGAGGATCTTTTCGGCCACGTCGTCGGGGATGGTGTTGTCGTCGAGGTCCTGGACATCCTTGCCGTAGATGCCGAAAGCGGGGAGGCCCTTCTGGGCGTGGCCGGCGAGGACGGCAGCGAGGTAGACGGCTCCGGGGCGCTCAGTGCCGTTGAAGCCCCAGACGGCCTTGGGCCAGTAGGGGTTCATGTCCATCGTCTCGCCGCCATAACACCAGCAGGATGTGACGGTGATGGTGGCGCCGACGCCTTCGCGCTCAAACTTCTCGGCGCAGGCGGCGCTCTCGGCCACGCGCCCTATGGTGCCGTCGGCGATGACACACTCCACCGGCGAGCCGTCGCCATTGCGGAGGTTGGAGGATATGAGGGAGGCCACGGCGCGGGCCAGCGACATGGTCTTCTCTTCGAGACTCTCGCGGACGCCGCCCTGGCGGCCGTCGATAGTCGGCCTGATGCCTATCTTGGGATACTTGCTCATTGCTTGATGATGATTTATCGGGGGGTTGGTTTATTATGCCGCAAATATAGCAATTATTTCCGTTTCCCCCGCCAAAAAATCCCGCGGCTCTCCGCAATGGTCCGGCTGCCGCAGCCCCCGCCGCCGGCCCCGCGCCTACAACTTTCTTCCGGTCTTGGGCCGGGGGAAAGATTTTTATTGCTACCTTTGTGGAAGATTATGGAAGACTATCTCTCACAGCTCAACGAGCAGCAGCGCCAGGCCGTAGAGTATACCGACGGGCCTGCTCTGGTCATCGCCGGAGCGGGCTCGGGCAAGACGCGTGTGCTGACATATAAGATTGTCCATCTGCTGGCGCTCGGCTACGAGCCCTGGCGCATCCTCGCCCTGACCTTTACCAACAAGGCGGCGCGCGAGATGCGCGAGCGCATCCAGGGGCTCGTCGGGCCCCGCACGGCGGCCTCGCTCTGGATGGGCACCTTTCACTCCATCTTTGCCCGCATCCTCCGCGCCAATGCCGAGCGCATCGGCTTCAAGCCATCCTTCACCATCTATGACACTACCGACTCCAAGTCGCTCATCAAGATGATCATCAAGGATATGGGCCTCGATGACAAGATCTATACCGTGGCCGCCATGCTCTCGGCCATCTCCTCGGCCAAAAACGCCCTCATATCGCCCGAGCGCTATGCCACCCTGAGCGACGTGATGCGCGCCGACCGCGATGCCCGCCGCCCCGACACATATGCCGTCTACCGCAACTATCGCGACCGCTGCTTCAAGGCCAACGCGATGGACTTCGACGACCTCCTCTATTATACCAACATCCTCCTGCGAGACAATCCCGACCTGCTGCGCCACTATCAGGAATATTTCCGCTACGTCCTGGTCGATGAGTATCAAGACACCAACTTCGCCCAACACGTGATCGTCAGCCAGCTCTGCGCCGACCATAAGCGCCTCTGCGTGGTGGGCGACGACGCCCAGAGCATCTACTCCTTCCGCGGAGCCAATATCCGCAATATCCTCAATCTGGAGAAGAGCTACCCCGACCTGCGCACCTTCAAGCTCGAGCGCAATTACCGCTCGACGCAAAACATCATCGGGGCGGCCAACACCCTCATCGACAAAAACACCGAGCAGATACGCAAGAAGGTCTATTCGCTCGGCGAGGCCGGCAATCCTATCGAGGTGGTCCAGAGCTACAGCGACTATGAGGAGAGCTTTCTGGTGGCCAACCGCCTTTCGAGCCTCCACAATGAGGGGGGTGCCTCCTGGCAGGAGACCGCCATACTCTACCGCACCAACGCCCAGAGCCGTATCCTCGAGGAGAGCCTCCGCAAGCGCAACATCCCTTATCGCATCTACGGCGGCCTGTCGTTTTATCAGCGCAAGGAGGTCAAGGACGCCATCGCTTATTTCCGCCTGGCCGTCAACCCCGACGACGACGAGGCCCTGCGACGCATAGTCAACTATCCCGCCCGGGGCATAGGCGAGACCACCATGGCGCGCCTGGCCCGCTATGCTGCCGACCGGGGTGTGTCGCTCTGGAGCGTTATCACCGGCACCGGGGGGACCACCCTCGACGCCGGCATCACCCCCGCCGCCCGCCGCAAGCTCGACGATTTCGGCGCCATGATGACCGGGTTTATCGATATGGCCGCCGGCGGCTCCGATGCTATGGCAGGGGCCTCGGCCATCATCGAGCGCTCGGGCCTGATGGCCCTCTTCCGCAGCGAGCGCACCCCCGAGAGCGTCTCGCGTCAGGAAAACCTGTCGGAGCTCCTGGCCGGCATCAAGCAGTTTGTCGACCAGCGCATCGAGGAGGGCAACGGCGAGCACATCACCCTGGCCGACTTCCTGGCCGACGTGTCATTGGCCACCGATCAGGACAATGACGAGACCGCCGGCGAAGACCGGGTGACCCTCATGACGGTCCATTCGGCCAAGGGGCTGGAGTTTGACAATGTGTTTGTCGTCGGGGTGGAGGATGATCTCTTCCCGTCGGCGATGAGCAAAAATTCGGTCATGGAGATCGAGGAGGAGCGGCGCCTGCTCTATGTGGCCATCACCCGCGCCCGGCGCTTCTGCATGCTCTCTTTCGCCACCTCGCGCTTCAAGTTTGGCCAGACGGTCATCACCAAGCCCTCGCCCTTCCTGCGCGACATCGACCCGGAATATCTGCGCCTGATGAGCGGCACCTCCATCGCCCCTCCCGCATCGGTGGGGAGCTATGGACGCTCATCTTTTGACTCCCCCTATGGCGGCGGCTTCCGCTCCCGCTCCGACTACCGCTCGCCCCGTCCGCTGAGCCCCGCCGATGCCCCCGCTCCCCGTCAGATACCCCGCTCCCCGGCGGCCACCCCGGCCCTCCCCGGTGCCGACCTTACCACTCACCCGGCCTGTGACCTGAGCGAGGGGATGGAGATAGAGCATTCCCTCTTAGGCCGCGGCACTATCCTCGCCATTGAGACCGGCACTCCCGGCGGCGACCGCATCGACGTGGAGTTCTCAGCCTCCGGCGAGACCAAGAAGCTCCTCCTGAAGTTTGCCAAATTTCGCATCATCCAATAATGACAGAAGCCCTGACCAATCCTCCCTCGACACCTTATTATATAGTCTATGAGGAGCGTCTGCGCCGCAATCTCGAGCTCATCGCCGAGGTGGAGCGCCGCGCCGGTGTGAATATCATCATGGCTTTCAAGGCCAATGCCCTCTGGAAGACCTTTCCCATCATAGCCGGCTATAACCGCGATTTCACCGCCTCGTCGCTCAATGAGCTGCGCCTCGGAGCCGAGACCCTCGGAGGGGAGGCCCATTCATATTGTCCGGCCTACACCGACGAGACCATCGACGAGTATCTCGCCCTCTCGACCCACATCACCTTCAACTCCATCTCCCAGGCCCGCCGCTTTGCCTCCCGCGCCCTCGGCAAGGGGGTCTCCACCGGCCTGAGGGTCAACCCGGCCTGCTCCGTCATCGACACCGACATCTACAATCCAGCCCTGCCGGGCTCACGCTTCGGAGTGACCGCCGACCAGCTCAGCGCCGCCTCCCTGCCGCCCGACATCGAGGGCTTCCATTTCCATTCGCTCTGCGAGTCGTCGTCATATGATCTCGAGAAGGTGCTCCGCGCCTTCGAAGAGCAGTTTGGCCACTATCTCCCGCAGCTGAAATGGGTCAATATGGGGGGAGGCCACCTGATGACGCGCCAGGGCTACGACACCGAGCATCTCATCAGGCTGCTGACCGACTTCCGCGCCCGCCATCCTCATCTTCAGGTCATCCTCGAGCCCGGCTCGGCATGGACCTGGCGCACCGGCGACCTGATCACCTCAGTAGTCGATATAGTTGAAAACCAGGGCATATCCACAGCCATCATCGATGCTTCATTTGCCTGCCATATGCCCGACTGCCTCGAGATGCCCTATAAGCCGGCCATCACCGAGGCCCTCCCGGAGCCCGACCCCGCCAGGCCGACATATCGCTTAGGGGGCAACTCCTGCCTCTCGGGCGACTTTGTCGGCGACTGGTCGTTTGCCGAGCCCCTCGTCCCGGGGCGGCGCCTCACCCTCGAGGATATGAACCATTACAC
>CAZAUV010000160.1:0-4283 GCA_964488335.1 uncultured Bacteroides sp. | reverse complement strand
ACGGCACTGTTCGATTAAAAAAGAAAAAATTAAAGCTACAATAATTTGAACGCATCCGATCTTGGCCACGGCAATGGGATGGAGGATATATGGCTCTCCTGACCTCCGGCGCACTCCCTCATGAGCCTTCCGTGCAAAGCGGAAAGCGCGCTCGATGATTTCCACCTTCTTGCGGTGGCGGCTGGCGAGATAGCCTCTGATGAGGTCGGCCATCTCGGCATCTATGAGAGCATCTTCATCCATGGCGGGGTGATAATGATTATGATAAGGTCAGAGGGTATATTGCTTTCAGGAGCTGCACCGGGGGCAGAGGCCGGTGATGACAAAGTTGATATCCTCGGCGGTGTAGCCCTCGGGGAGGGTCACTCCGGGCACCGGGGTGGAGGTGAGGCACTCGGTGGCTCCGCAGCGCGAGCAGTGGAAATGGGCGTGGAGATGGGCTTCCGAGAGCTCATGGCGGGGCGACCGGCAGAGCTCATACTTGGTGGAGCCGGAGCCGTCGTTGATGACGTGGACCATATCTGCCGAGCGGAAGAGGTTGAGCACCCTGAAGATAGCGGAGCGGTCGACGGTGTCGAGGGTCTTCTCCAGGTCGGCCAGGGCAATAGGACGGGTGGCTCCGTCGAGGGCGCGTGCCACGAGGATGCGGTTGGGCGTCGGGCGTATGCCGTGGAGCTCCAGTAGACTTATTGCATTGTCGGCCATAGCAGTGATTATTTAAGGCTCACCCCCGGCAGAGAGCGGGTGACGGGCTGCCGGGGGTGAGAAGATGGTAAACGTAAGGAAATCAGATTATTTCTCCTTGGCCTCCCAGCCCAGAGCCGAGGCGCCGAGGACGGCGGCATCAGCCTCCTTGAGCTCGCTGGGGAGGATCTTGACCTTATCCTTCCATATCGAGAGCATATTGCGCTCCATGGAGGCGCGCATAGGCTCGAAGAGGAGGTCGCCAGCCTTTGCGAGGCCGCCGAAGATGATGAAGGCTTCGGGAGCCGAGAAGGTAGTGAAGTCGGCCAATGCTTCGCCGAGGATGTTGCCGGTATATTCAAAGACATCTTTGGCGAGCTTGTCGCCGGCCATAGCGGCGTCGTAGACATCTTTAGAGGTGATCTCGTCGATGGGGATATTGCGCAGGAGGCTCTCCTCGCTGTCGCGTATCTCAAGAAACTCGCGGGCGGTGCGGGCAACTCCCGTGGCGGAGCAATATGTCTCGAGACAGCCGGCACGACCGCAGCCGCAGAGGCGTCCGTTGCTGCGCTTGACGATGACATGGCCGAGCTCACCGGCAAAGCCGTCGTGGCCATAGACCACCTGACCGTTGACCACGATGCCGGAGCCTACGCCTGTGCCGAGTGTGATCATGATAAAATCCTTAAGGCCGCGGGCGGCGCCATAGGTCATCTCGCCGATAGCAGCGGCATTGGCATCGTTGGTGATGGCCACGGGGATGCCAAACTTATCGCTCAGGAGCTGTGCCAAAGGGAGAGGAGTGGGCCAGGGGAGATTGACACCATCCTCGATCATGCCGGTATAGAAATTGGCGTTAGGAGCGCCTACACCGATGCCATAGATCTTGTCTTTGGCGTCGATGGAGTCAATAAGGCGGGTGATGCCTTGATAGAGTTCCTCGATATAGTCGTTGATATTGTTGTGTTTACGGGTCTTGATGCTATCAGATGTGAGGACCACACCGCGGGCATCGACGATGCCGAAGACAGTGTTGGTGCCACCCATATCGATGCCGATGACATAAGGCTTGGAGTTGACCATTAGGGTAAGGTATTAGTGTCAGAGGGAATGTTGATTATCTTATCAGATTAACGCCGGAGGAGGATATAGGGGTTCAAAGGGGGAGCGCAAAAAAACCGCCACGGTCGATCTTCGGGCCGCTCCATCTGCAAAGGTAATGCAAATCGGCGTAAGTCCCACACTTTTCGCCCGAAAAAATCACCGGGCGCAGTCCCTGTGATTTGAAACAATGGCTGCGCACGTAGGATGATGAAGTTGAGGCAGGGCCGGCGGCGATAAAGCCTCTGACCCTGCCTCAATGACAGAAGAGCAGTGTAAGGGATCGAGCTTATCTGAGTATCTCGGAGATGAGCATGGCGCTCTTGATCATCATGCGGGGGATGTGGAAGGGGCCCTTGAAGATATTGCCTTTGGCGGGCTGGGCCACGGAGCCGTCGCGATGGAGATAGCCATACCATTCGCCATATTCCGCATCGGGCAGATGGCGGTAGGCCCAGTCATTGGCCTTGCGGTGCATCTCGATAAAGCGCTCGTCGCCGGTGGCGAGGAAGGCATAGAGCGAGGCTATGATGGCTTCGGTCTGCGGCCACCAGAATTTCATATCCTGGGAGTAATCCTGAGCGGGGAAGCCCTTGCAGTCAACGAAATTGATGATGCCGCCATAGGTCTCGTCCCAGCCCGCCTCCCAGGCCCAGTCGAGGATGGTCAGGGCGGTGTCCGTCAGGGCTTTGTCGGAGCGATGGCGCGCCTCTTCGAGGATAAACCATGAGGTCTCGATGCAGTGGCCCGGATTGACGGTGCGGCCGGCGATGGTGTCGATAAGCTCGCCGTCGGGGGTGACCATCTCCAGGAGGGCCTTCACCTCGGGGTGCATGAAGCGGGTGGTGATGAGGTCGAGCGAGGTGTCGATCTGGCGGCGGAGGATGTCGAGGGCCGGGTCGCCGGCGAGGCCCAGAGCCGTGAAGGCGCGGCGGATGCAGGCGGCCGTGTTGAGGAGGATCATCGTCACGGAGTGGCCTATAGCCTGGAGCTCAGGGAGATATTTTGGCTCGAGGATGCCGGGAGTGGTGATAAACCTCACTATATCGTCGAAGAGGTCGAGGGCCCGACGGGCATACTCCTCGGAGCGGGTGGCTATGGCATATTCGCTCCTGGCGATGGCCGCGAAGCACTCTGAGAAGACATAGCGGCGCTTGCGCAGGGGGCGTCCCTCGGCGGTGACCTCAAAATACATCCGGCCGTCGGAGTCAAAGCAGTGGGCGTCGATGAAATCGAGGCAGCTGCGGGCCATGGCGAGATATTCCTCCCGCGCCTCGATATTATTGTAGGCAAAGGAGTAGACAAAGCCACATCGGCCCTGAAACCATACGCTCTTGGTGGAGTCCATCAGCCGGCCCCGGCGGTCAACGCAGGTATAGACGCCGCCGTTGACCGGGTCAGCTCCGTGCTCAAGCCAGAAGGGAAGGATATCGCCGGTGAGATCGGCTATGTAGCGTGCGCGCCAGCGTGTGAGATATGCGCGTGTTTCGGGCGACAGGTTCATTTCTGCTCTTCTTCAGGGGAGGCCCAGGCATTGAAGTGCAGGGCTTCGGGGTTCCACTTATCTTTGGGCTCGCTCTCCCCCTCGGGGTGGCCCATGGCGATGATGTTGAGGGGGATGATATAGCCGGGCAGGCCGAGGGCTTCGCTGACAGCCTCGATGCGGTCGGTGATGGGATAGACGCCACACCACACGGCTCCCAGGCCGAGGCCGTGGGCTGCCAGGAGAATATTTTCCGAAGCAGCCGAGCAATCCTGTATCCAATAGTCCTGACCGTCGTCATCGAGGGCCTTCTCCATATTGCCGCAGACGATGATGGCGGCGGCGGCAGTGGCGAGGTTGGAATATGGATGACGGGCCTTGAGGGTGTCGAGCATCTCACGGGAGTCGACGACGACAAACTCCCAGGGCCGACGGTTGACAGCCGTAGGAGCAGCCATGCCGGCGCGGACGATGGTCTCGAGGGTGTCGCGGCCGATGGGCTCGGCGGTGAAGCGGCGCACCGAGGTGCGCGTCATGATGTTTTCAATCACGGCCTCGGCTGAGGCCGCAGAGGCCGCGGGGGTCTCGTCGGAGGGGGAGGAGCACGCTCCTGCCATTACGCTCAGGGCGGCAGCCGCCGTGGCGGCAAAATGATATTTCTTGGTCATAGCTCGTCAGAGTTTGTTGCAGCGGCAGAAGAAGTCGATTTCGGAGAGCTCGCGGCGCATAGCCTCCTCCTCCTCGTCGGTCATGTTGCGGAAGGGGACGCGGTTGGGGCCCAGGTCGAGGCCTATGAGCTTCATGATGCGCTTGCCGCCGACGATGTTTCCGCGGTAGCGGCAGATGACGTTGATCACCTCCTGAGCGAAATTCTGGTGCTCGCGGGCACCCTCGAGATCGCCGGCTTTCCAGCAGGAGATGATGGCATTGAGCTCGCGGCCATTGTAGTTGGTGGTGCCGCCGATGCCGCCGCGCGCTCCGCCCTGGGCGAGCGAGGGGAGGATGGTCTCATCCT
>CAZAUV010000159.1:0-4299 GCA_964488335.1 uncultured Bacteroides sp. | reverse complement strand
GTGATCAATCTTTCGGTAAAGCCCGGCATGAAGCAGGGGTGGTTTGGCATCATCGAAGGTGGTTATGGCACCGACGACCGATATAAAGGCTCCTTCAATGTCAATCGCATGTGGAGCAACGGCAACAGCGTGACCCTCCTGGGCAACTTCAACAACATCAACGAAATAGGCTTCTCCGACGACAATGGCAACCGATTCAACGGATGGGGCCCTTCGAGCGGCATCACTAAGAGCAATGCCTTTGGCGTAAACTTCAATCTCGGCAATGCTCAGATTTTCCGCGTCGGAGGCAGCGTGATGTATAACCACACCACCCGCAACACCTTCAACACCAGTGAGCGTCAATATCTTTTCCCCGACTCCACAAGCTATCTTTCATCGGCCTCCGAGCGCGAGAACAAAGGCCATAATATCCGGGCCAACCTGCGCATCCAGTGGAAGCCCGACTCATTCAACACCCTGGAGATACGCCCCGAGATTGGCCTTAACTATGCCGACTCCTGGAGCTCCGACTCGTCGCTGACTCGCGACGGCCACTTACAGCGCGTCAACCGCTCCCTCAATCGCAACAGCTCCGACGGTCACTCCATCGACGGCGGTATCCGCCTCATCTACTCCCACTCCTTCAAGGCTCATCGCGGACGATCCTTCTCTATCATGGCCAACTATCGCCATTCCGACACCAAGGAGGATCAGGATGCCTACAATGAGGCTTATTTCTGGCGCCGCCTCCCCTATCTCCTCAGCGACTCTTTTGACCTCTACGACCAGGTCTTTGACAATCACACCTGGAGCAACACCTTCGCTTCCCGACTGACATGGACCGAGCCACTGGGCGACTCCGCCAATGGCAACTTCCTCGAATTCAGCTACAACATGAATTATCGCTGGAACAATGCCGACAAGCTCGTCTATGACCATCCCATAGCATGGCCCGACGGCTTCGACGGCCTCCCGGCCATCGACTACGATAATATCATCCTCAACGACACCCTCTCCAACGTCTTCCGCAACACCAACTTCCGCCAGACTCTCCGCGCAGGTTACCGCAAGGTCAGCTCAAAGCTGACACTCAACGTTGGCATCCAGGCCGTCCCTCAGCGGTCGGCCTCCCGCGACCTCATCATTTCGGAGCGCTCTGTCGACGGTCGCTGGATATGGAATTTCTCCCCCTACCTCCGTTTCCGCTACAAGTTTACAAAGTCGATGAACTTCCAGGCCGACTATAGCGGCAATTCGAGCCTCCCCTCGATCAAGCAGCTGCAGCCCGTCCCCGACACTTCCAATCCCCTGCGCATCACTGTCGGTAATCCGGCCCTCGACCCTTCGTTTGCCCATAGCGTAAATGTCCGCTTCAACGACTTC
This sequence comes from uncultured Bacteroides sp., assembly GCA_964488335.1. GTDB lineage: Bacteria > Bacteroidota > Bacteroidia > Bacteroidales > Muribaculaceae > Paramuribaculum. The sequence goes on along the minus strand of CAZAUV010000159.1, from coordinate 2,934 downwards.
AACGGCATGGCTCAGCGCTCCTTTATGGTAAACCTCGGCACCACCATCACCCAAAACAGCATCATCAGCCGGACCACCTTCGACCCCACTACCGGTGGCCAGACCACTACATATGAAAACGTCAACGGCGTATGGAACGGTCGCTTCATGGGCATGTATTCACAGCCCTTCCGCAATAAGGCCTGGAGCGTCAGCGTCCACACCTCCGTAAGGCTCAACAACAATGTGGGCTACAACAACGGCGAGCGCAACCGGTCGTTCAACACAGGCTTCAACATCAACCCCGGCATCACGTTCCGCCCCGACAACTTCGAGCTTGAGCTCCGCCCGACCTACGGCTTCGAATCGACCCACAACTCCATCTCCCGCATCAAGACCCCAGACACACATCGCTATGGCGGCCGATTTCACCTCTACTGGTATCTCCCCTTCGGTCTGACCCTCAACTCCGACCTCCACTACACCGCCACCTCAGGCTACGCCGTCGGATATAACCGCAATGAATGGATGCTCAATGCCTCCATCTCTTACCAGACCCTCCGCGATAAGAGCCTCACATTCACCCTAAAAGGCTACGACCTCCTCCATCAGACCACCAATATCTCACGCTCCGTCACCGCCAACTATATCGACGACTCGAGCTACAACACCCTTACCCGCTATTTCATGGCCACCGTGGCCTGGCGCTTCAACACCATCGGCAAGGGCGCCCGCCAGGGCAACGGCGACTTCCGTGGCGGCGACCGTCCCATGGGGCCCCCTCCCGGCGGCGGCGGTGGCCGAGGCGGTCACGGAGGCGGACGATTCTGATCTCCCCCCCCTCACCGACCTGTCATCATTAAGCGAGGGCGCTTCCCGGCATCGGGGAGCGCCCTCGCCCCGTTCCCCCCGACTGCCCATATGAAAGTCAACCCTCCTCCCCTATGGGTTATCTCCGGAGCCACATTCAGTTACGCCCCCCTGAAACGGTCCCGACCCCGGATGCCTGAGCAATAATCGATTTTATCCCGCCCCGCTCTTTGTCTCTCTCAAAAAAAGCCCTACCTTTGCATTACCTTTTCATAACCAACCCTCCACTCAATGACCCTCATGAAGACCAAAGAGCAGCTCATCGACGACCTCCTCACCCTCGCCTTTGCCGAAGATATCGGCGACGGCGACCACACCACCCTCTCGACCATCCCTGCCGATGCCACAGGCTCCCAGAAGCTTATCATCAAGGAAGAGGGCATCCTCGCCGGTGTAGAAGTGGCCCGCGAAGTGTTTCGCAGGCTCGACCCCTCGCTCAAAATGGAAGTCTTCATATCCGACGGCGCCCGGGTGAAGCCCGGCGACGTGGCCTTCATCGTCACCGGCCCTATACGCTCCCTCCTCATAGCCGAGCGCACCATGCTCAACATCATGCAGCGCATGAGCGGAGTGGCCACCACCACAGCCCGCTATCAGGAGCGCCTCAAAGGCACCAAAGCCACCGTCCTCGACACCCGCAAGACCACCCCCGGCATGCGCATCCTTGAAAAAGAAGCTGTGAAAATCGGTGGAGGCACCAACCATCGCATCGGCCTCTTCGACATGATTCTCATCAAAGACAATCATGTCGACTTTGCCGGAGGCATTCCCCAGGCCGTTGCCTCAGCCCGCAAATATCTCAAAGAGACCGGAAGAGACCTCAAAATTGAAGTGGAGACACGCAACACCGACGAGATCATCCAGGCCCTCGAAGCCGGAGTGGATCGCATCATGCTCGACAACTTCACCCCGGAAGCCACCGCCGAGGCCGTAAAGCTCATCAACGGACGCGCCGAAGTGGAAAGCTCAGGCGGCATCACCATCGACACCCTCCGCGCATATGGCGAGGCGGGCGTCGACTTCATCTCCGTCGGCGCCCTCACCCACTCAGTCAAGAGCCTCGATATGAGTTTTAAGGCCTGCTGAGAGTCACATTATATTTCTTCAGAAGAGCGATGGGGCGATAAGCCATCTTGGCCCGCGCAAGACCCGGATCGCCCGACGAGTCTTCGCGATTGACAAACCGCAGATCCGGGTGACGCTCCTTCATCAGCCCGCAGAAGCGCGAGCTGATAGTCTCCCCCGAGCCATTGACCTCATGGTCCATCTTCTCGATATGGACATACAGAGTGTCGCCCATAGCCTCCCCCACGGTAAAGGCCACAATCCCCCTGTCGGGAGTGCGCAGGATAGCCCCCTCGAAATTAGGATAGCGGTCGAGATGGCGCAGCGTGTCGGCCGTCTGAAAGATATCATAATCAGCCGTCACCGACTTCTCCGGCCCCGGCACAGCATGACGTTCAAGAAAATCCAGCGCCTGAGCCGCATTCTCCGCCGTCAGAGCCTCAAAGACCGCCCCGGGATTATCTGCCCTGAAGCGATTGACATGATTGCGCTTCTTGCTCATCGCCTTACCCGCAAAAGAAGTCATCGGCTCAATATCATAGAGAAAATCAGCCCAGTCAGGCAGCTCCTCAACACAAGAGATAACAGCAGCCCGCCCGAGCTCCTCCAGCCGGTCTTCAGGGACAGCCGAGAGAAGCAGCTCACTCCCCTCATCCACCGTAGAGCCCAGCAGAAGAGGTATCGACTCCGACAGCGGCAAACGTCCCTGAGGCAGCGAATAAGCCCGCCTTGAGAGATCATTTTCAGCCACCCCACGGATAAAAAGAGTATCCTCCCTTATAGCCCGCTCATACATAAAATAGCTCTGCCACAGATAGATACCCCCGATAGTGAAATCACACGTCCGGCTCGGACTGCTCGCCAGCATCGGCAGCAGCCCCTTGATCTCAGCATATCCAAAAGGCTTAAAGACCAGCCTGTCCGTCGCCGTAGACATTGGCGAAATCGATGTGGTAATCATAGAATCAATCAGATAAAGAATAAACATAAAGAATAATCAGCAGCCGAAGCCGGCACAAC
>CAZAUV010000158.1:0-4387 GCA_964488335.1 uncultured Bacteroides sp. | reverse complement strand
CCAATTATGTCCCCGACGATCTGGCCGGTTCATGGAAGCCCTATGACCGCCGCGACGACAATCTCGTCCGCTACTGGGCCATCCCCGGCACTCCCGGCCTGGCCCACCGCATCGGCGGCCTGGAGAAAGACTTCTCCACCGGAGCCATCTCCACCGACCCCGAAAATCATGAGCGCATGGTTATGACCCGCCGCGAGAAGATTGCCCGCATTGCCGACGATATTCCCGCCCTCGAGGCCATCGAAGCCCCTGGAGCCGACACCATCCTCGTAGGCTGGGGAGGCACCTACGGGCATCTCCGCACCGCCGCCACAGAGCTCACCGCCGAGGGCACTCCGGTGGCCTTCGCCCAATTCCGCTACATCAACCCTCTGCCCAAAAACACCCTCGATATCCTCAGCCGCTATAAGAGAGTCGTGGTGGCCGAGCTCAATACCGGCATGATGGCCGACTATCTCCAGAGCCGCTTCCCCTCACTCAAGATCGACCGTATCAACAAGATCCAGGGCCAGCCCTTCATGGTAAGCGAGGTCAAAGACGCAGTAAAGAAAATCATAGCCGGCTAATCTCCCCTCATCCTTATCAACCCCCATGGAAGAAAATATCACATCTCAATATACAGCTGCCGACTATAAGAACGGCAGCCCCGTCCGCTGGTGTCCCGGGTGTGGCGACCACGCTGTCCTTAATTCTCTCCACAAGGCCATGGCCTCCATCGGAGTGGCCCCCCACATGACCGCTGTGATCTCAGGCATCGGATGCTCCTCGCGCCTCCCTTATTATATGGGCACCTATGGCTTCCACACCATCCATGGCCGCTCCGCAGCCATCGCCACCGGCTTCAAGCTCGCCAACCCCGCCATGACCGTATGGCAAGTCTCGGGCGACGGCGACGGCCTCGCCATAGGCGGCAATCACTTCATCCACACCGTCCGCCGCAATGTTGACCTCAACATGCTGCTGCTCAACAACAAGATCTACGGCCTAACCAAGGGCCAGTATTCCCCGACCTCGGCCCGTGGATTTGTCAGCAAGACATCGCCCTATGGCACCACCGAAGACCCCTTCATTCCCGCAGAGCTCGTCTTCGGCGCCCGCGGCACTTTCTTCGCCCGCTCGATCGACGTTGACCTCGAGACCAGCCGCGAAGTGCTCGCCGCTGCCGCCCGCCATCGCGGCGCTTCCGTCGTGGAGATGCTTCAGAACTGCATGATCTACAACAACGGCATCCACAACTTCATCACCGACCGCGAGCACCGCGCCGACCGCACCATCCATCTCGTCGACGGGCAGAAGATGCTCTTCGGCAAGGAGATGAACCGCGGCCTCGTCCGCGACGGCTTCTATATCCGCGCCGTCACCGTAGGCGAGGATGGCTGGACCCTCGACGATGTCCTCGTCCACGATGCCCACACCCCCTCCAACTTCCTCCACCAGCAGCTCGCCATGATGGACGGCACCGACCTCCCTCTGGCCATCGGAGTGATCCGCGACGTAGAAGCCCCCGTCTACAACGAAGATGTAGAGGCTCAGGTGGAGCAGGTCAAGGCCGCCCACGGCTTCGACTCGCTTCGCTCCATGATACTCGCCGGCGAGACTTGGGAGGTGAAGTAATCATCCCCTTCCACGACCCGTAGCGTCAGCCTCCAACCGACAACACACCTCCCTTCATAACCACGTTTCAACTATCCTGAGCACCGCGCCCGGCCCCGAGGCCTGTGGCGCGGGCTTTTTAGGAGGGCTTCAATCTAATCCTCAATCCATGACCGACTATCAGCAGGTTATCAACCGGATATATGACGAAGTCGGGCCCATGTGGCCCCAGGCCGCGCCGGCCGACTATATCCCCGCACTGGCCCAGGCCGACCCCTCGCAATTCGGCATCGCCGTCCAGACCCTCGACGGCCGATCTTTCACCGTGGGCCACGCCCTCACACCCTTCTCTATCCAGAGCATCTCCAAAGTGTTCACTTACGCTATGGTGGTAAGCCATCTCGGCGACAAAATATGGAAATCGGTGGGCCGCGAGCCCTCGGGCAACCCATTCAACTCCCTGGTCCAGCTCGAATATGAGCATGGCCGCCCCCGCAACCCCTTTATCAACGCCGGAGCCCTTGTCATCACCGATCGCCTCATCGACCTTTATCCACGCCCCAAAGAGGCCATCCTCGACTTTGTCCGCTCCCTTGCCGGCAACCACGACATATACTATGACCGCGACATTGCCCGCTCCGAACGCGAGACAGCGAGCCGCAATATGTCGCTGGCCTATCTGATGAAGAGCTTCGGCAATATACACAACGATGTGGAGACCCTCATCGACGTCTACTGCGCCCAATGCGCCATCTCGATGACCTGCACCGACCTGGCCCGATCCTTCCTCTTCCTGGCCAACCGGGGCATCAATCCCCTCGCTCCGGGCGGCCATGAAAAGATCCTCACCCCCAGCCAGGCAAAGCGCCTGGGCGCACTGATGCTCACCTGCGGCTTCTACGACGAGAGCGGCGACTTCGCCTTCCGCGTCGGCCTCCCCGGCAAGAGCGGCGTGGGCGGCGGCATAGCAGCCTATATGCCCGGCGAGCTCACCATAGCGGTGTGGTGTCCGGGCCTCAACGCCTTCGGCAATTCCCTCCTCGGCATCGAGACCCTCGAGCGCTTCACCACCGACATCGGCAGCTCCATCTTCTGACCACCCTCTGACTTAGGCCCCGCTAATTAACTCCGGGGGGGCAGAGGTGGGCGATGATGCGGGCGGCGGCGGTGGCAGCGGCAGGAGTGGCGCCGAGACGGCGGCGCATCTCCGCGTAGCCCTCGAGCTGCGACAGGCGCTCTGACGAGTCCTCGGCGAGGAGCTGCGTGAGCTCGGCGTCGACAAGGGCCGGGGTGCATCGATGCAGCAGCATCTCCGGGATGACTTCGCGCCCGGCTATAAGATTAGGAAGTGTAACCCACGGCACCCTGATCACACGGCGAAAGAGAGTGAAAATCAAGCGGGAGCCGTTGGAGCGATAGAGCGCCACCTGTGGTGTCCCGGCAAGGGCACACTCAAGGGTGGCAGTGCCCGATGTGACCAGTGCCGCGCGGGCCCGTCTCATCAGCGGGAGGGTGGCGCCCCCGATGCGCTCTATTCCACCCCCTCCATAGCGGTCATAGAGAGCCTCATCGAGGGCCGGAGCCATAGCTATGACGGGGCGCAGCTCGGGATGCCGGCGCGCCACTTCGGCCATGACAGGGAGATTACAACGCAGCTCCCCCTCGCGGCTGCCGGGGATGAGGGCAAGGATGGGGCGAGGGTCAGCGTCATCAGGCTCAGACTCGGCCGCGAGGGCAGAGAGCTTGCGGTCGACCTCTTCAACCGAAGGATTGCCGACATATTCTACATCATATCCCCGCTTGCCATACCACTCAACCTCAAAGGGGAGGATCGAGAAGAGGCGCGTGACCAGACGTCGGATGCTCTTCAGGCGCCACGACTTCCAGGCCCATAGCTTCGGGGAGATGTAATAAAACACCGGTATGCCCCGTGCCTTGGCCTCGCGGGCCAGGCGCAGGTTGAAGCTCGGGTAGTCGATGAGGATGAGGGCGTCGGGCCTGAAATCGGCCAAAGCCTGCCGGGCCAAGCGCATATTGCGGCCCACGTCGCCAAGATGGCGGATCACTTCGCTGAAGCCCATGAAGGCCATGTCGCGGAAGTGTATCACCGGAGCCACTCCACCCGCTGCGGCGCTCATATTGTCGCCCCCGAGGAAGGCAAAGCGGGCCTCAGGGTCAAGCCGGCGGAGGGCAGCGATGAGTTCGCCGCCGTGGAGGTCGCCTGAGGCCTCGCCGGCTGAGATGAAGAAACGCATGTCAGACGATAGGGTCTGAGATTTGGTCGGCTCCCTCCTCGCCTAAGTTGTCATAGCGCTGGAAGAGGAAGTCGTTGAAGGGAAACCGGCTCACATGGATCTCCTTGGCACGGTCATAGATCTTCATCTTGAGCTCATCGATATTTATCTGGTTGCGGGCCGAGATGAAGACAGCATTGTCGCCCAGACGGCTCATCCAGGTGGCCTTGAGGTCGTCGAGAGATAGATTGGCGCGGGTGGCGGGAGTGAGGTCGTCGGCGTCTTTAGGGGTATAGGAGAAGGCGTCGATCTTGTTGAACACCATTATCATGGGCTTGTCGGCCGAGCCGCATATATCTGCAAGAGTGCGGTTGACGACCTCTATCTGCTCCTCAAAGTTGGGATGGGAGATATCGACGACGTGGATGAGCAGGTCGGCGTCGCGCACCTCGTCGAGCGTCGATTTGAACGAGTCGACCAGATGGGTCGGGAGCTTGCGGATAAAACCTACGGTATCGGTCAGGAGGAACGGCAGGTTTTCGATGATTACTTTGCGGACG
>CAZAUV010000157.1:0-4448 GCA_964488335.1 uncultured Bacteroides sp. | reverse complement strand
TCCAGACCCGTAACGGCAAGCGCACCGGCGCCGCCATGGTCAAGATTGCCATGGATCTCCTCCGCGCAGGCGAAATCGACGAGAAGACCGTCCTTAGCCGCATGGAGCCCCAGAAGCTCGACGAGCTCCTCCACCCCGTCTTTGCCAAAGAGAGCCTCAAGAAAGCCAAAGTAATGGCCAAAGGCCTCCCCGCTTCTCCCGGCGCTGCCGCCGGCCAGATCGTCTTCTCCGCCGAAGACGCCGAGTCATGGGCCGAGAAGAAAAAGAAGGTGGTCCTCGTCCGCATCGAGACCTCGCCCGAAGACCTCCGCGGCATGGCCGTGGCCCAGGGCATCCTCACCATGCGCGGCGGCATGACCAGCCACGCCGCCGTCGTTGCCCGCGGCATGGGCAAATGCTGCGTCTCCGGCGCCGGCGAGATTGTAGTCGACTACAAAGCCAAGACCGTAGAAATGGGTGGCAAGACCTACAAGGAAGGCGACTGGATCTCCCTCAACGGCTCCACCGGCGACGTCTACGACGGCCAGGTGGCCACCGTAGAGCCCGAGCTCGACGGCGACTTCGGCGCCATCATGAACCTCGCCGCCAAGTTCACCAAGACCCTCGTCCGCACCAACGCCGACTCCCCCAAGGATGCCAAGCAGGCTCGCCGCTTCGGCGCTCAGGGCATCGGCCTCTGCCGCACCGAGCATATGTTCTTCGAAGGCGACCGCATCGATGCCGTCCGCGAGATGATCCTCGCCGGCGACGAAGAAGGCCGTCGCGCCGCCCTCGCCAAGCTCCTCCCCATGCAGCGCGGCGACTTCGAGGGCATCTTCGAAGCCATGGACGGCTTCGGTGTCACCATCCGTCTCCTCGATCCCCCTCTGCACGAGTTTGTCCCCCACGATGCCAACACCCAGAAGGAGCTCGCCGCCAAGCTCGGCCTCTCTCTCGAAGCTGTCAAGGCCAAGGTTGACTCCCTCGAAGAGTTCAACCCCATGCTCGGCCACCGCGGCTGCCGCCTGGGCATCACATATCCCGAGATCACCGAGATGCAGACCCGCGCCATCATCGAAGCCGCAATCGCCTGCAAGCAGCGCGGCATCGACGTCCATCCTGAGATCATGATACCCCTGGTAGGCTCCCTCAAGGAGATCCAGAACCAGGCCGACGTTATCAACATCACCGCCGGCAAAGTATTCGAAGAAAAGGGCACCAGCATCGCCTATAAGGTCGGCACCATGATCGAAGTGCCCCGCGCCGCCCTCGTAGCCAACCAGATCGCAGAAGTAGCCGAGTTCTTCTCATTCGGCACCAACGACCTCACCCAGATGACCTTCGGCTTCTCTCGCGACGACGCTCCCAAGTTCCTTAAGTTCTACAAGGAACACGGCATCATCAAGACCGATCCCTTCGAAGTCCTCGACCAGGAAGGCGTTGGCCAGCTCGTGAAGATGGGCGTTGAAAAAGGCCGTGCCACCAACCCCGACCTCAAGGTAGGTATCTGTGGCGAGCATGGCGGCGAACCCTCATCCGTCAAGTTCTGCGCCAAGCTCGGCATGAACTATGTCTCCTGCTCCCCCTACCGCGTGCCCATCGCCCGCGTAGCCGCCGCACAGGCCGCCATCGAAGACTAACAGATAGTTTCAAGGCATAAAAACCTTAGGCTGTAACACTCCGATAAAAAGGAGGTTACAGCCTAACCTGTTCTTGGGTAATGGAGAAAATACCGGAAAAACATGTAACTTTGCGGGACATTGCGCCCCCGTTCACGCCAGAGAAGAAACCTTTTGCGTCGACTAAGGGTTTGCCCCGGCTGATTGTGACGGCCGCCGGAGACGGCCTGACGATCGGCGGCAGCAATTTTAATTCTATAACAGACAATATCTTATGCTGAAACACTTGATAATCTGCTGCCTGATAGGCATGGCGGCCTGCACGTCGGCAAACGACTCCGATAAATCCGGCGCAAGCAGAGCCGACGATGATGACATCTCTATTGCCGATATCCAAGGTCAATGGGAGATAGAAAAAATCGTTGAAAACGACTCTTCGTCTGTAGCTCCCGCTGAGGTCGAGGATGGGATAACGGCCCTGATCGACTTCAGAGAGGACAACACTTTCGGGATAATGACCAATTGCAATCATCTCGGAGGGCTTTACAGGCAGACCAACGACTCTCTCCTTCTGACGGATATTGCAACGACAGAGATGGCCTGCGACAATATGGAGGTAGAAGAGATGCTGAGAAAGGTGCTTCCTCTTGTTGCTGCCGTCGACCGGGTCAACGACTCTGTAACCCGCCTGAAGTCTGGCAAAGGGGATGCTTATATCATCCTTAAAAAGAGAGGCATAGCTGTCAAATGACTGTGAGCGATGAACACGACTTTTTTTATTATAGGCTGCTGCAATATTGCAATCGGATGCGGCGCCGTCAGAAAGAATGGCCGCAAACGTAATCTCATTGCATATCTCAACCTTATCCTTGGGCTGATGCTGATAATATTCAGTTTCACAATTTTCAAAACGGCATCATAGACCTGAGGGTCAATACATGCCCTCCCTTGCGACCGCCGCCGGCGCCCGGGCTGACACCGAAGACTGATTTCCGCCGATGGCCTTATCATACCGTCAGAGGCCATAACCCCAGCCGGGAGGTTATGGCCTTAATCGTGTCTTATCGTCGGCTCAGCCTTCAACGGCTGAGCTCGGCAGCCTTCTCGACCAGGCGGCGGCCCATTTCGCGACACTTCTCCTGATCGATCGGGAATTGGGTTTCATGCCGGTGCTTCTTGATCTCGGGGTCAAAGAAATTAGCGTCCATCTTCGAATAGTCGGCAAACTGGAGTGTATTATAGGAGTTGTATTGCTCGGCATAGCCAAGGACGTGCTCGAGATTTGCCCGGGTCATTCCCAAGGATATATCATATCCTCCGACCTTATAATATTGCTCATCGGAGTTCATCGTGAATATGATTGCGGAGGGGATGATGCGCTCCCCGAGAATTCTTACAAACTTTCCATCCTCGATCTGATAAGAGGAGAGGGGATAAAGAAATCTTTCAAGAAACGACCTTACCATACCCGATGGATAGCCGAAGAAATTTGGCGAGCCTATGATTACAGCGTCGGCCCCAAGGGCTTTTTCAAGCAGCGGGCGCAGATTGTCACGGATAGCACACAGGCCATTTGTCTTGCTTCCCTTACGCTTGCAGGCGAAACATTCAAGACAGCCTTTTATGGGCTCGGCGTAGAGATCGACATATTCGGTCTCAGCTCCGGCTGAGGCAGCCCCTTCGAGGGCTTTCTTGACAAGGGTGGCGGTGTTCCAGTCCTTCCTGGCGCTGCCATTTATTCCGATTACTTTCATTTGAGCTTCAGATGTGACTTAATGAATTTTTTTCTTGAAACAACAGGCCGCCGGCTTTTGTTCGGGTTACCCCGTTCCCACCTGCTCAGTTTCTCCCGACCGGCTTCGGAGCTCTTGCATCAAAGGGTTATTCCGATGCAGTCGTGGGTCGCCGGGACGGTGGACGAAACTCGCCTCCGACGGCCGCCGGGCGGAGGCTGAGGGTGAATATTTACGGGAAAAATTGTTGCCGGGAGGCTTGGCGGATTGGGATAAAATGCCTACCTTTGCAGCCGATAAGCGTAACCGCTGGCAGGACATGAGGTGCCTGCGGATGTTGCGCAGGTTATAAATCCCTTAAAATCAGCATTAAACAATGGACCTGATTAAAGTAGTCGAAGAGGCCTACGCTACCGGCAAGCAGCACGCATCTTTCCAGCCCGGCGACACCATCACTGTGGCTTATCGCATCAAGGAAGGCAACAAGGAGCGTATCCAGAACTATCGCGGCGTAGTAATCCGCATCTCCGGCGAAGGAGACAAGAAGCGTTTCACCGTCCGCAAGATCTCTGACGGCATCGGCGTGGAGCGTATCTTCCCCATCGAGTCGCCCTTCATCGACTCCATCACCATCAACAAGCTCGGCAAGGTGCGCCGCGCTAAGCTCTATTACCTCCGTGCCCTCACCGGCAAGAAGGCCCGCATCAAGGAGCGCGCTCCCAAGGCTTCGAAGTAAATAGCTTCGGGCCCCGCACCCTCTGCCTCACGTGGCTCTCAATCATTGCAGCCGGCTTCCGGCCCCTCGCGGGCTATGGGCCGGCTGACTTTTTTTGCGAAATCCTGCGCGCGGTTGCAAAAAAATCCTTACCTTTGCCTTTTCAGTAATCATTCACTTATCCCTTATTTGCCACGCCGATGAGAAAATGGCGCATTGACGATAGCGAAGAGCTCTACAACATCCGCGGGTGGGGCCTGAGCTATTTCTCAATCAACGACCGGGGCCATGTCCAGGTCACCCCCAAGCACGACTGCGCTTCCGTTGACCTCAAGGAGCTTATGGATGAGCTCCAAGTGCGCGACGTGATGGCGCCGGTGCTCCTCCGTTTCCCCGACATCC
>CAZAUV010000156.1:0-4832 GCA_964488335.1 uncultured Bacteroides sp. | reverse complement strand
ATAGGGCGCGACCTCATCACCCTCAGGCCCCGCGGCGGCATCCTCATCACCACCGCCCGCAAGGAGGTCATCGACGAAGAGGGCCTCAAGGCCGCCCTGGCCGAGCGCCCCGACATCAAGTATGTGGCCGACGTAGCCCCCGACTGCGCAGCCGAGCTCGCCGGGCTCTATCCCAAGCGAGTGTTCTTCACTCCCAAGAAGATGGGCGCCCAGACCGCCGAGGCCAACATCAACGCCGGCATCGCCGCCGCGCGCCAGGTGGTAGCCTTCCTCCGCGACGGCATCGACCGCTTCCGCGTCAACTGATTCCCCTTGATCCATTTTCCTCCCGGCCTCGCCGCCTCGCCACATCAGGGCGCCGACGAAGCCCCGACGGAGAGAAGCCCCGCTCCACGGCGACCGTAGAGCGGGGCTTCTCATCGTCGGAAACCGACCCGCATATCTATAAGTTATTACTAAAACCGAGCTCATTTTTTTGTAAATGATAGAAAAATTTCTACCTTTGCATTGTCAACCTTAATAAAATGAACAAGATAACAGTTGATGTAAGCTGGACGGGCGATAATTTCTGTGCATCCTGGTGTGATGGGCAGGATGGGACCGTATTAGTGACAGCAAAGACTCTCAAGGAACTTAAAGATGATATGGCAGCATCTATCAGATTGCACATCAAGGGATGTATTGACGATGGCGACTCTTTCCCGAAATATCTGGAAAATGGGGAATATGACATCGATTATTGCCTTGATGCAGCCGCTCTTATCCGCAATGCCGAGACTTTTACCACCATCTCGGCAATAAGCCGTGTATCCGGCATTAATCAGAAGCAGCTGTCTCATTATGCCAACGGAGTAAGACATCCACGCCCACTCCAGATAGCCAGAATCAAAGCCGCTCTCGCAATTATCGGCACTCAGCTTTTAGCCCTTAGTTAATCACCATCCCGCATCCTCACGATAGGACAAGAGACGACATACCCCGCTCCACGGCGACCGTAGAGCGGGGCTTCTCATCGTCGGAGTGACAGGATTCGAACCTGCGACCTCCTGCTCCCAAAGCAGGCGCGCTACCGGGCTGCGCAACACTCCGAAGCCTCACGGCCGCCACATCCGACGCCACGGCCTAAGGGACTGCAAAGGTAGTGACTTTAGTCCAATTTTGCAAGCGGCCGAAACATTATGCCTCAAAAAATCATCTTTGAGGCTATCGTTTGCTTTTTTTACTTATCTTTGCAGGTATGAAGTATGTCTACATCCCCGGGGCGCGCCGACGCCTCCCCTTCTATCTCGCCGCCGAGGAATACGTGGCCCGCAATATGACCCCTCAGGAGGATTATTTCTTCCTCTGGATCGTGGAGCCTACGGTCATCATCGGCCGCAATCAGCTGATGGAGACGGAGGTTAACGCCGACTATTGCCGGCGCCACGGCATCGAGATCTACCGACGCAAGAGCGGCGGCGGAGCTGTCTATGCCGACCTGCGCAATATCATGATGAGCTTCATCACCGCCTCGGGGGCAAGCGCTCAGGAGACCTTTGCGGCCTACACCGAGCGGGTGGCCGAGATGCTCCGCTCCCTCGGCATCGATGCCCGCGCCGGCGGACGCAATGATGTGGTCATCGGGCCGGAGGGGCGCAAGGTGAGCGGCAACTCCTTTTACCGCCTCGGCTCCCGAAGCATAGCCCACGGGACGATGCTCTACACGGCCGACCCCGAGCGCATGGCCGCAGCCATCACCCCCTCGGGCGAGAAGCTCCGCAGCAAGGGGGTGGAGAGCGTCCGCTCGCGGGTGACTTCCATCACCAACTTCCGCCCCGATATATCGATGGACAGCTTCATGGAGGCTATCCGCCGCTTTATGACCCGCGGCGAAGTGACCCTCTCGCCCGACCAGCTCCGCGAGGTGGCCCTCATAGAGAAGGATTATTATGACGAGGGCTGGCTCCGCGGCCACAATATCCGCGCCTCGGTGACCATCTCGCGACGCATCGAGGGCGTGGGCGACTTCACGGCCGACATAAGCCTCAAAGGGGGAAAGATCGACGCCATCGACCTCTCGGGCGATTTCTTCGCTTTGGGCGACTTCAACGCCTGCCTCCTCGACCCCCTGCGCGGCACCGACTACGACCGCGAGAGCGTAGCGGCCCTCCTCGTGAGCCGCGACATCGACCCCGGAAGGGTCATCTACTCCCTGACGCGCGACGAATTTGTCTCGCTCCTCTTCTGACCCCCTCCACGACATTATTACCCAGAATACCGATACCGTAACCGATGGAAAACAATCAAGAAATCAAGACCACGCCGCTCCATAGCCGCCATATTGCATTGGGCGCTCAGATGAGCCCTTTTGCCGGCTTCGACATGCCTATCCAGTATGAGGGCATCGCCGAAGAGCACAAGGCCGTAAGAGAGGCCTGCGGCGTGTTTGACGTGAGCCATATGGGCGAGGTGACCGTCACCGGCCCCGATGCCGAGCGCTTTGTCAATCACATATTCACCAATGATATCACGGGAGCTCCCGCCGGAAAGATATTCTACGGCATGATGCTCCACGACGATGGCGGGGTGGTCGACGACCTGCTCGTCTACAAGCGGGCCGACGACAATTTCCTCCTGGTCATCAACGCCGCCAACATCGATAAGGATGTTGCATGGATCATGGGCCACTCCGACGGATATGACGTGGCCATCACCGACATCAGCCCGCTGACGGCCCAGATAGCCGTCCAGGGCCCGCTGGCCGAGCAGGTGCTCAGCCAGGTGCTCCGCATCGACGGCTCCCCGCTGGCCTTCTACACCTTTACCGACACCATCGAGCCCCATACCGGAGAGCCCCTGCTGCTGAGCCGCACCGGCTACACCGGCGAAGACGGCTTCGAGCTCTACGGCTCCCCCGCGATGATAGCTTACTGCTGGGATCGCCTCGTCGAGAGCGGCGAGTGTAAGCCCTGCGGCCTCGGCTGCCGCGACACCCTCCGCTTCGAGGTGGGCCTTCCCCTCTACGGCGACGAGCTCTCCGACACCATCACCCCCATCGAAGCCGGCCTCGGCATCTTCGTAAAGCTCGACAAAGAGGGTGGCTTCATTGGCCGCGACGCCTGCGCCGCCCAGAAGGCCGAAGGGCCGAAGCGCAAGCTCGTGGGCCTCGAGATACTCGACCGCGCCATCGCCCGCCACGGCGCCGAAGTGCTTTCGCCCGAAGGCGAAGTCATCGGTGAGGTGACCACGGGCTACCGCGGCCTGTCCGTTGACAAGAGCATTGCCCTGGCGCTCATCGACGCCCGCTATGCCGCCACCGGCACCGAGGGTCTCTCGGTCCGCGTCCGCCGCAAGACCTTCCCCGTAGCCGTCACCGCCAAGCGCTTCTTCAAGAAGAGCTACAAGAAATAATTGCTCCCTCCGATTTTCCAATACCTAACCCCGATATACCTCCCTCCACCATCACCCATGAAGACCTATTACAGCCCCACCCATGAATATGCCCGCGTAGAGGGCAACATCGCCTTTATCGGCATCACCGACTATGCTCAGCACGCTCTGGGCAACATCGTCTATGTAGATATGCCCGAGCAGGGCGACGACGTCACCGCCGGCGACGACTTCGGTGCCGTGGAGAGCGTCAAGGCCGCCAGCGACCTCATCGCCCCCGTCTCCGGCGCCGTGATCGAGAGCAATGAGCATCTCATCGACAATCCCCGCCTCCTCAACGAAGACCCTGTGGCCAACTGGATTATCAAGGTGGAGATGACCGACCCCTCAGAGCTCGACAATCTCCTCGACGAAGCCGGCTACAAGGCTGTCTGCGACGCTGAGTCAAAGCACTGATCCGCTCTATCCATCAGAAGGAACATGCACAGATATATCCCCCACACCGAGGCCGACCGCGCCGCCATGCTCGCCCGCTGCGGCATGGCCTCCGAGGCCGAGCTCTATGCCGACATCCCCGAGGAGCTCCTCCTGGGACGCCCCTATGACATCGGCCCGGAGATGAGCGAAAAGGAGGTGCGCGACTTCTTCCACGCCCTCGACCGCCTCAACCGTCCGGCCGACGTATGCTTTGCCGGCAACGGCATCTACTCCCATATGGCACCCGCCGCCATCAACGCCCTGATCTCCCGCTCGGAGTTTCTGACGGCCTACACACCCTATCAGCCCGAGATAAGCCAGGGCACGCTCCAGTATATCTTTGAATATCAGAGCATGATGGCATCGCTGACCGGCATGGAGGTGAGCAATGCGTCGATGTATGACGGCTCTACGGCCACCGCCGAGGCCATGATGCTCTGCGTGGCCGCCGCCCGCAAGCGCAATAGGGTGCTCATCTCGGCCACGGTCAATGAGGCCACGCGCCGCGTCGTGGCCACTTATGCCCGCTATCACGGCGTGGAGCTCGAGACCATCCCCGAGGCCGGGGGCATCACTGACCGCAAAGCCCTGACGGAGATGATAGCCGCCGGCACTCCCCCGGCCGGCGTAATCGTGGCCACGCCCAACCGCTACGGCATCATTGAAGACTATACCGGCCTGGCCGACGAGGTCCACGCCGCCAAGGCCCTCTTAGCCGTCAACTGCATCCCGGGCGACCTGGCCGTATTGAAGACCCCCGGCGAATGGGGCGCCGACATCGCCTGCGGCGATGCCCAGAGCCTCGGCATGCCCCTGAGCTTCGGAGGCCCTTATCTCGGCTTCCTCTGCACCTCGGCTGCCCTCATCCGCAAAGTCCCCGGACGCATCGTAGGCGCCACCCGCGACGCCTCGGGGCAGCGCGTCTTTGTCCTCACCCTCCAGGCCCGCGAGCAGCATATCCGCCGCGAGAAAGCCACCTCCAACAT
>CAZAUV010000155.1:0-4854 GCA_964488335.1 uncultured Bacteroides sp. | reverse complement strand
TTAAGAAAATGAAAACAAATATTGGCGTGTTTTTCGGCGGCCGCTCCACCGAGCATGAAATATCCGTAATCTCAGCCTCCCAGGCTATGGCAGCCATCAACCGCGACAAATATGATGTCACTCCCATCTATATAACTAAAGAGGGGCAGTGGTACACAGGCGAAGCTCTTCTTGACCTGAAGGCCTACCGCAATGTCCCTGAACTGCTTAAGAAATGCGAGGCAGTCTATATGGAGCCTGAATATGGCGACTATAACCTCTATCGCCGCAAGCGCTCTTTCTTCGGGGGAAACCCGGTGGTGACGCGCCTCGATGTCGTTATCCCCGTGCTCCACGGCTCAAATGGCGAGGATGGCATCTTTGAGGGTATCCTCGAGTCGATAGGCATCCCCTATGCCGGCTGCTCCACCCTCTCGTCAGCCAACGGCATGGACAAGATCACGATGAAGATGATTTTGGCGGCTTGTGATATCCCTGTGGTGCCCTATGTATGGTTTACTGACAAACAGTGGTATTCATCTCGCGGGACCATCATCGATAAGATTGAGTCGACTCTGGGCTATCCCGTGATCATCAAGCCCGCCAATCTGGGCTCATCAGTAGGCATCGCCTCGGCCAAAGATCGCGAGGCTCTTGAGAGAGCCATCGATGATGCCGAGCGTTATTCGTCGCGCATCATCGTTGAGCATATGATTGCTCATCTCCGCGAAATCAACTGCTCTGTCCTCGGCGACTGCGATGAGTTTGAGACCTCTGTCTGCGAAGAGCCTCTCCACTGCGGCGACTTCCTCACCTATGACCAGAAATATGGCTCGGCCCCGGCCAAAGGCACGGGAGCCAAGGGAGGCAACCGCCAGGGCATGGCGTCATCAAAAAAACGCATCCCCGCAGACCTCCCCGAAGCCACGAGCGACCGCATTCGCTTCCTCGCCGGCGAGACCTTCAGAGTGCTCTCCTGCCATGGTGTGAGCCGAGTCGATGTGATGATCGATGCCGATACCGACAATATTTATGTCAATGAAATCAACACCATCCCCGGCTCTCTCTCATTTTACCTATGGGAAGCCGCAGGCCTCCCCTTCGACCGTCTGATGGACCGCCTGGTAGCCCTCGCCCTCAAGCGCAAGCGCGAGCAGGAGCGCAAAACCTTCAGCTTCGATGCCAATATCTTCGCCATGGGCTCGGGAGTCAAAGGCGGCATTAAAGGCGCCAAAGCTTAATTAAAATCATTACAAATAGCGAAAGGGCTGTTTTTCCCCGTTCAATAGCCCTCATATTGCACTCTCACCGACATTGCCGCCACTCCTTACTCTTTTCGGACAGGTTTGGCGGCTTATTGCACCCCTTTCTACATTACTAAAAATCAGCCATTTAGCCATCAGCAACGCAGCTCAAAAAATATTAGCTCTATAAGCCACTGAAATTCAATATCCTGCAACATCTTTGAATTTTCCAAATATTTTTCGGTTTGTTTTTCAGAAAAATTATCATCAATTTTGCAACCGAAATCATTTAACCTCCCCCATGAACTCAACACCCGCCGCCATATCTGCCGACATATCAGCACAATCTCCGCAGCACATACAGCTGTGGGAGAAATGTCTGCGCATCTTCCGCGACAATCTGCTCCCCGAGCAGTATAAGGCGTGGTTTGAGCCCATCACCTGCGTCAGCTGCTCCGATACTGACCTTATCCTCCGCCTCCCCTCCCCCTATTTTATGGAGCAGTTTGAGGAGCAATATCGCAATCTCATCGGTCGCACACTCGTCAAGGTTTACGGCCCGGGGGTAAAGCTCAGCTATGAGTTTAATCAGGTGGGAGGCGACCCATCGACGGCAGTCCGCATGACCGACAGCCTTAGCTCCACGGCCGTAAAGCCGCGCATGGGTGTCACATCCAATCCCTTTCAGGCTGTCCGCAAAGACGATATCGATCCGCAACTCAATCCCCGCTATACATTTGAGAACTATTGCGGCTCACCCTCAAACATTGTGGCACGCACCATAGGCGAAGCTATTGCCGACAATCCCAAGTGCAAGACCTACAACCCCCTCTTTGTCTATGGAGCCCCCGGCGTAGGCAAGACCCATCTGATACAGGCTATAGGCATCCGCATCAAAGAGAAAAATCCCGCCACGCGCGTGCTATATATCACCGCACGCCTCTTTGAGAGCCAATATACCACGGCGGTACGTCAGGGCAAGATCAATGACTTCATCAACTTCTATCAGAGCATTGACACCCTCATCATAGACGATATCCAAGACCTCATAGGGAAGACGAGCACCCAAAACACCTTCTTCCATATCTTTAACCATCTCCATCAAAATCAGAAGCAGCTCATTCTCTCGAGCGACTGCAAGCCTTCGCAGATGGAGGGCATGGAGGGACGTCTTCTCTCACGCTTCAAATGGGGAGCCACCGCAGAGCTTGAGAAGCCTGACTATCAGCTGCGCTTGGCCGCTCTTCATCAGCGTGCCGATCAGGATGGTCTGAAAATACCCGCCGAGGTGCTCGATTTCATTGCAGCCAACGTCACCGGCTCCATCCGCGAGCTCGAAGGCATAGTGGTGAGTCTCCTCGCTCACGCCACGGTGCTCAACTGCGACATCACTCTCGACCTTGCCAAGAAAGTGCTCGGCAACAGCATCCGCATCCGCAAGAAAGCCATCAACTTTGAGATGGTGGCCGCCGCAGTCAGCGAGCATTATGGCATCACCCCCGACCAGATCTTCACCAAGAGCCGCAAGCGGGAGATAAGCGATGCGCGTCAGGTGGTGATGTATATGGCTAAAAAGCATGCCGGGCTCTCACTTCAGGCCATAGGCACCCGCCTTAGCCGCACCCACGCCACAGTCCTCTATGGCTGCAACACCATAGAGCAGCGTCTGGGCCTGGAGAAACAGCTACGCGATGACCTCGAGAAAATCGAGACATCCATCTTATCCAAGTAATCCCTCTCCATTTCATCACATTAAGCATTATTCAACGAAAGAGAGTGCCCCGAGGCATTCTCTTTTTCTTATTTCCGAGAATAATTTATTCTTTCCCGGAAAAAACGTATCTTTGTGAAGAATAAACTCTTTTTGCAAATGGAACAGAATTATAATATGGTTCAGCAGCAAGCCCCTGCCCCTCATTGGAAGCAGGGATATGGTCAGCAGACAATAATCATCGAGCATAAAAGCAATGGCTTGGGCACCGCTGGATTTGTTTTCGCCCTGATAGCCCTCTTCATTGGCTGGATCCCCCTCTTTGGCTGGCTCCTCTGGGCCCTTGGGGCTCTATTCTCATTTATCGGACTCTTTAAGGCTCCGAGAGGACTGGCCATTGCCGGCTTCATAATCTCTTTCATCGACTTTTTTCTACTCTTGTTTTTAGGCACCGCCATCACGGCTTTAATAGGAATGGGAGCGCTCTAAAAACCTTATTGCCCCTTACCTGGAGCCCCTATTGCATCTATTAGCGCAGTGAGAGGCTCTTTCTTTCATGCCTGAGCGTTTGTCGGCTCGGAAAAAATTCCTACCTTTGTCACAATTATCACCCAGTCATGAACAACATCCGCAACTTTTGCATCATAGCTCATATTGACCACGGCAAGAGCACCCTCGCCGACCGCCTTCTGGAATACACCAAGACAGTCGGAGGCAAAGACCTTCAGGCTCAGGTGCTTGACGATATGGATCTCGAGCGGGAGCGTGGTATCACCATCAAAAGCCACGCCATACAGATGGACTATGAGCTTGACGGTAAGAAATATGCCCTCAACCTCATCGACACTCCGGGACACGTCGACTTCTCCTATGAGGTGAGTCGCTCAATCGCCGCCTGCGAGGGCGCCCTCCTCATCGTCGATGCCTCTCAGGGCATCCAGGCTCAGACCATCTCCAATCTCTACATGGCCATTGACAACAATCTGGAGATTATCCCCGTAATCAATAAGATTGACCTCGACTCGGCCAAGCCCGAGGAAGTGGAAGATGAAATAATTGACCTCATAGGCTGCAAGCGCGAAGATATCCTCCGCGCCTCGGGCAAGACGGGCGAAGGGGTCCCGGAGGTGCTTAGAGCCATCGTAGAGCGTATTCCTGCCCCTGTCGGTGATCCCGATGCTCCGCTTCAGGCGCTCATCTTCGACTCGGTCTTCAATCCCTTCCGCGGAATTATTGCCTACTTCAAGATCGTCAACGGCCGCATCCATAAAGATGACTTTGTTAAGTTTGTTGCCACAGGCAAGGAATATCACGCCGATGAGATAGGCATCCTCAGGCTCGATATGTCGCCTCGCGACGAGCTCTCGGCCGGTAATGTAGGCTATATAATATCCGGCATCAAGACCTCAAAAGAAGTCAGAGTAGGCGACACGATAACCCATGTAGAACGTCCCTGCTCCCAGGCTATCGACGGCTTTGAGGAGGTGAAGCCCATGGTGTTTGCCGGTGTGTATCCAATCGAGACCGAAGACTTTGAAAACCTGCGCGCTTCGCTCGAGAAACTTCAGCTCAACGATGCATCGCTCACCTTCCAGCCTGAGTCGTCGATGGCCCTCGGCTTCGGTTTCCGCTGCGGCTTCCTCGGGCTGCTCCATATGGAGATTGTGCAGGAGCGCCTCGGCCGCGAATTTGACATGGATGTGATCACC
This sequence comes from uncultured Bacteroides sp., assembly GCA_964488335.1. Classification (GTDB taxonomy): domain Bacteria; phylum Bacteroidota; class Bacteroidia; order Bacteroidales; family Muribaculaceae; genus Paramuribaculum. The sequence continues at coordinate 211 of CAZAUV010000155.1, read as the reverse complement.
ACTGTCCCCAACGTATCTTATCGCGTCTATGACAAGAAAGGCAACATGACTGAGGTCCATAATCCTTCGGGCCTCCCCGACCTCACCCTCATAGACCATATTGAGGAACCTTATATCCGCGCGTCGGTCATCACCGCGGCCGACTTCATAGGCCCTATCATGACCCTATGCCTCTCCAAGCGCGGCGAGCTCGTCAAGCAGGAATATATCT
>CAZAUV010000154.1:0-4872 GCA_964488335.1 uncultured Bacteroides sp. | reverse complement strand
GCTCGGTGGATCGGCCGCCGAAAAACACGCCAATATTTGGTTTCATTTTCTTAAGCCGTAATTATATCTTAATGAGGCGATTATTTAAATGTGTCAGGGAGGTCGTTTTCGTAGAGCACGGTGTCGCCGGGGCGAGCTATGCCCATCATGAGAGCCTGAGCCTCAGCAAAGGAGCCGACGGCATGTACTTTCTCAGGGTCAAGGCCTCCGGCTTTGATGCCCTCGAGGATAGCATCGCGATTATATTCGCCTACGATGATAGCCACATCGACAGAGGAGGCTATCTTTCGGCCAAAGTCACCGTTGAGCTCATCCTGCTTGTCCCCGAGCTCTATCATGCCGGGGGTGATGATGATGCGCTTTCCTTCTGTCATCGAGGCCAACACATCGAGGGCCATAGAGGAGCCGGTGGGATTGGAATTGAAGGCATCATCAATGATGGTGATACCGCCGGGAGTGTGCTTCATGTTGAGTCGGTGCTCCACCTGCTCAATGTGCTCAACGGCGATGCGTATTTTTTCGTCGGGAACACCCATATGCCGGGCCATGATGACCGCGCCCATAAGATTGGAGATGTTGCATTCGCCCACAAGGCGCGTCCGCAGCTTCATCTGCCAGTCGGGTCCCTGAATTGTGAAGGAGGTGCCCCGGCGGTCATATGAGATATCTGTGGCTATGACCTGGGCTCCTTGGGTGGCGCGGATAGCGTAACGCACACACTTCACATTGTCAACCTGACGGTTGGCGGCGAAGGGGAAGTCGTCGTTGACCACGGCAAAACCATCGGCCGGGAGGGCGTCGACGAGTTCAAACTTTGTGCGCTGAACATTCTCGATGCTCTTAAACGACTCCAGATGCTGCTCGCCGACGGCAGTGACGATGGCTGCCTGAGGATGGACTATGTCGCATATCTCTTTTATATCGCCCACATTTTTAGCTCCCATCTCCACGATAAACACCTCATTATAAGGCTTAAGATGCTCGCGGATGGTGCGCACCACACCCATCGGGGTGTTGAAGCTCCCCGGTGTCATCAGTGTATCGAAGCTCTCAGACAGGATGCGATGGAGATAATGCTTGGTAGATGTCTTGCCATAACTGCCGGTAATGCCGATTATCTTGAGGTCAGGCATCGAGCCGAGAATACGCTTTGCATCGTCGATAAAGCCTTGATTTATATGGCGCTCCACAGGCTCGAGGAGCCAGAGTGAGGCAACGGTTATAATGGGGGAGGCACAGTAGAGTCCCTGGGTGGCGACTATACCGACAAATATCGACTTGATGAGCTCGCCCTGACCGAAGACCGCGATTGCGGCAGCCGCTACGATGGCGCTAAGAAGGAGCATCACGCTCATTAGGCGCTCCACTCGCTTGGTCCTGACCAGAGGCTTTTTATATTTGGCCCGGCAGAGGCGAAGGACGCTGAAGATGCCAAAGAGCAGCAATGCGCCAAGGGCCAGATAGGGTGTGCCCCATCTGACCATTGCGAGGAAAAAGACAGCGATGCCTATAAGGCGACTGGCCGACGAAGTGTCGCCGCTCTGTCGCAGCCAGCGGGTATAGCGCTCCGAGCGATAAGAATTTTGCTGGAGCATCATCAGGCAGCGCTGATATTCCTTGGTCATATTAGCCACTGATATGAGGGCCGTGGCGCAGATGGCGATTAATGCAATCATATTGAGCGATTGGAAATTACTTGGATAATAAAAACGACGACAATACGGCGGCAAAATGTGCCGGGGCATCAAGGAATGAGTAATGGCCCGCTCCGGGGAAGGTCACAAGCCCGGCATCGGGGATAAGACGCTCCATCTTTTTGGCATCGCTTAGAGGAGTTGCAGTGTCGGTTTCGCCCCAAATCAGAAGGGTAGGGGCTTTGATGGAGGGCATATAATGGCAGAGGTCTTCGTTGACGCTCGCACTCATGGTGGCCCGCATCACAGGCGAGGCTGCCCGATAGTCGGCGCTTCCTTTCTTTGATCTGATACGGTCAATTACCGGCTCCGCTTTCTTACGCCCCATAATAGTGTTTAGGAGCCATTTTGCCGTCTTGAAGGAGTAGACTTTCCAATACCATCTCATGCCATGCCGCGGCTTGACTCCGGCGGCATCGATGAGGATTATTTTATCTACTTCATCAGGATGACAGGCAGAGTAGACAATAGCCACCCTACCGCCATAGGAGTGGCCGGCCAGCGAGGGCCGGTGAAGACCGAGCTTCTCGATGAAGGCTCTCAGCAGGCGTGCATAATGCTCGGGAGTCCAGGGAATACGGGGCTCGGTGCTTCCGCCAAAGCCGGGGAGATCAAGGGAATAGACGGTATGAGTCTGGGCGGCAGTGGCTGCAACAGAGGCCACGGTCGTGTGGTCACACCCCCATCCATGCATCAATATCAGGGGGGAACCCTGGCCGCTCTCGTCGTAGACGACCTTCATGCCGTCAATGTCAATGCTTTGAAGCATAGCGTATTATCGTAGTCAGCGCGGCCCACATTTGTATAGGTCGCAAATTATCTGCAAAAATACGCAAAAAAATCGGCTCTCCACCACTTTGTTAATAAAATAGTTCGTGAAAAAATTTGTCGTTATGTTATATACTATAAAATTTATTTTAATATTTTGAATTCCAACGCAAAAGGTGTGTGAAAATTGGTCAAGCGACCGAAATGTTTTATGCTTATTGATTATTAATCAAAGGGCTATATTTGTAATCCTGTCGCTTGACCAAATCCGTTTGATTGCTACTTCGGCGCTCAATCCTGACGTGGACGTAGGATAATGTTTCGGAAGTTTCATCACAGAGACTATGAATTAACCATCCGCTGAGTCGGCGTGAAATGTAGATTTCTCAAGAGCAGGATAAAGGTGACCGTGGGTAAACTCAAGAGGGTGACAGAATCTTAATAAAGACATAGATTTTCTGAGGCAAATCTGATATGAAAAATAGATGGCAATTTGCAGAGATTAAGAATTGAAAGAAAGGAAGAAGGATAGCGTACCATTTTGAGATATGGTAATGAAGCGCCCCCGGAGCCGTGAGGGTCCGGGGGCGAAGATGGGACAAGATGTTGCGCCTTAGAGGGCGAGGAGCTTGTCGATATTGGCGCGGAGAGTGTCGGGCGACTGGGAGCCGGCGAGGCGAAGGTCGCGCACCTGCTGTCCGTTTTTAAAGAAGAGGAAGGCCGGTATCGACATGATGCGACATTCTGAGGCGAGCTCGGTGTTTTCGTCGACGTTATACTTGCCGATGACTATATCCTGGCCGGCATATTCCTCGGCTATCTGACTGAATACTGGAGCCATGCCCATGCAGGGGCCACACCAGGTGGCCCAGAAGTCGATTACGACGGGTTTGCCCGAGGCTATAGCCTCTTTGACGGTGGCGTCGGTAAAATCAAGTGCCATTGCGGTTGTTTGGAAAGTTATATGATGTTAGAGTTGTTTGTTAGTGTCTATGGAGAAGTCAATTTCGAGCTCGCGAAGGGTGTCGGTCATATGTCGATTGATATGATAGCGGTGTTGGCTGGTCATTGTCAGCCAGCGACGCGAACGAGGCTCGAGGAGTTTGAAGGTAAGGGTGCCGGTGATACCATCGGAGCGGTCAGAGCTACTTGCCGAGGCGCTTTTGAGGGCTTCGGAGAGAAGCTCGTAGAGGGTGGTGTCAAATTGTTCTGTGCTCAATTTCAGCGTGATGCCTGTACACAGTTTCCCTTTGACATCATCAAGCGGCTGGACAGACGAGATGCTGAAGCGAAGGTCGGGGCTGTTGAAGCGGCGGCTGTAGGCGCCGTGGATGAGCAGCTTGGTGCCGATGGAACAATAGGGCGAAAAGGTGTAGAAATCGCGGTCAAAGAGCATAAATTCGTGGGTGCCGGTGAAGTCTTCCACTTTAAGCCGTCCGTAAGGATTACCCTTCCTTGAGGTACCCTTCTCGAAGCCCACGACCATCCCTCCGAAGGTCAGAGGCACTCCCTCAGGCTTTGCCGCATCTTCGTCGGAGAAGTGCTTGAGAGGGGTGCATCCGAAGTTAAGATCCATATAATAGGGATCGAGGGGATGGGCCGATAGATAAAGTCCTACGAGCTCACGCTCTTTGTCGAGGCGATAGGCATCGGCCCAGGGGCTGACCGACGGAGCCTGAGGGCGACCGGCCGTCGACATGGCGGCATCATCGTCGCCGAAGAGGCTCATTGATGATACTTGCCGGTCGTTTTGGAAGAGCTGCCCATATCTCAGAAGGGCCTCCGAGAAGATGTCGCCCTTGGCATTAGCTTCAAAAAAGCTTTCGCGGCGGATGTCGGGCCCGAAACAGTCGAAGGCACCGGCAAGGGCTAAGGCCTCGAAGATGCGCCTGTTGATGGTCCCTGAGGGCACTCGCTCCACAAAGTCGTAGATAGATGTGAAGGGCCCTCCCAAGTCGCGGGTCTTGATTATCTCGGCCACTACACCCTCGCCGACGCCCTTGATGGCAGCAAGACCGAAGCGGATATCACCGCGCTTGTTGACGCCGAAGGTTGTAAACGACTCGTTGATATCTGGCCCTTTGACCGAGATATGCATCTTCCTGCACTCCTCCATGAAGTTGGTGAGCTTGGTGGAGTCGTTCATATTGCGTGTCAGGATGGCGGCCATATACTCGGCGGGATAGTTGGCTTTGAGATATGCCGTCTGGTAGGCTACCCATGAGTAGCAGGTGGCGTGGCTTTTATTAAAGGCGTAGGAGGCAAATTTCTCCCAGTCGGCCCAAATCTTCTCAAGCACTTTGGGGTCATGGCCATTCTTCTGGCCGCCCGAGAGGCGTTTGGTCTTCAGGGCGGTCATTTTCTCGATGAGCTTCTTACCCCTTGCCTTGCGGAGGGTGTCGCTGTCGCC
>CAZAUV010000153.1:0-4899 GCA_964488335.1 uncultured Bacteroides sp. | reverse complement strand
CTCAACGGGACAGTCCCAGAAATCACCGAGAACGAAGCGGGCGAGGGCGTTGTCGGTCAGACGGTCAAACTGGAAACGCTGCGACGAGATGGGCTTGCCGAAGAGCATCTTGGAGAGGTCGAGGATGGCCTTGCGGCGGTTTGAGACTTCGATGATGGCCACGAGGTCGGAGCGGTCGGTGTCGGGGGCCTTGTGGGTGGCTATGAAGCGATAGGCGTGGGTGGCGTCGGGGCGCGTGTTGCGGTAGATGGCGCAGAAGCCCCGGGCGGCTTCGAGGTCGTAGGCCTCCTTGGCGGGGGCAAACTCGGCGGAGAAGCAGTCAACGAGGTCGTCGAAAGAGGTGAAGGGATGATCGGCGTGGGAGGCGGCAAAGCGACCGAGGAGGTTGTGGAAACAGTTGAGGGTCTGGAGCGTGTCGTAGGCCGCGCCGTGGGCTTTCTCCGGGTCGAGCTCTATGCCGAGCTCTGCGCAGCAGCGGGCCAGGCCGATATCCTGGGCATAGTCGAGGCCATGGTCGCGGCCATAGATGAGCCAAAACCAGTCGCGTATCTCGATGATTTTCTTGCTGTCGAGCCGGCGGGTGCCTTCAGCCTGAAGGCGGCGGATGTCATTGTCGAGAGCGAAGCCTATGATATAGTCAGCTCCGTCGAGGATGCGCTGGATCGATGGGCGGCAAGAGGCGAAAGAGGGCTCGGCGGCCACCTGGGCGGGGGATATGTTGTGGGGCACGAGGTTCCAGCGGCGGAGCCTGGCGGGACGGAAGCGATGATTGTAGATGATGGAGGCTTCGGAGTCGACGATCGTGAGCTCAAGCATTTCGAGGATGTCGCGGGCTGAGGCAAACTCGGCATCGAGACAGAGGCATTTGAGGGGGTCGAAGTCGGGAAAAAGCTGCTTGGGAGTGAGAGACATAGCTGACTATTTATCATCGGATGCACCGGTGGTCGGCGTCAGACCGAGCTCACGGGCAATGGTAAACATATATTGGCGGGCGGCATCATGGTCGTTGGCCACTCGGCCTTCGATGATGGCCTCTTTGATGGCGTTTTTGATGGTGCCTATCACGGGGCATTGTCCGAGTCCAAAGGTCTCCATGATTTCGATGCCGTCGACCGGGGGCTGATAGTTGCGGATATGGTCGCGGGCTTCGACCTCGTTCATCTTGTCGATGACATGGTCAAAGTTGGCCAGCAGGCGCCGCACTTTCTCGGGATTTTTGGAGGTGATGTCGGCGCGGCAGAGGGTCATGAGCTCGTCGAGGTCATCGCCGGCGTCGACTATGAGGCGCCTGACGGCTGAATCGGTCACTTCATCCTCCACCAGGGCGATGGGCCGCATATGTAGCCCGACGAGCTTGGCCACATATTTCATCGGCTCGCCCATGGGGAGACGGAGGTTCCTGAAGATGCGGGGAATCATCTTGGCGCCTATGAAATTGTGGTTGTGGAATGTCCATCCGAGCTTCTCGTCCCAGCGGCGGGTAACGGGCTTGGCGATGTCGTGGAGGAGGGCACCCCAGCGGGTCCACACATTGGTGGTGGCGGCGGCAACATTGTCGAGCACCTCCATCGTGTGTAGGAAATTATCTTTGTGACCGCGGCCATTGACCGTCTTCACCCCCTTCATAGCCTCGAGCTCGGGGAGGATGAAATGCAGGAGGCCGGTGAGGTCGAGCAGCCGCCATCCCAGCGACGGTCGCCGGCTCTCCATGATCTTCATCAGCTCGGTGGCAATGCGTTCGCCGGCGATGATCTCGATGCGGGGGGCATTGCGGGTGATAGCGTCGAGGGTGGAGGGGACGATGGTGAAGTCAAATCGGGTGGCGAAGCGGATGGCGCGCATCATCCTCAGCGGGTCGTCGGAAAATGTGATGTCGGGGTCGAGGGGGGTGCGTATCAGCCCGCTGTCGAGATCGGCGAGGCCGTCGTAGAGGTCAACGAGCTCACCCCGGCGGGGGGCGTTGACGCAGATGGCCATGGCGTTGATGGTGAAGTCGCGGCGCGCTATGTCGTCTTCGAGAGTGCCGTCTTCGACGATGGGATTGCGGCTGTCGCGCTGATAGCTCTCGCGGCGAGCGCCGACAAACTCCAGCTCGAGGCCGCGCGAGCGGAGGGCCACCTGGGCGGTGCCATAGCTCTTGAAGACCGAGAGACGCGCTTTGCGGCCAAGCTTGCGTGCCACGGCCCGGGCGAGGTCGATGCCGCTGCCTACGGCAACAAAATCGATGTCTTTAGACGGGCGCCCGAGGAAGATGTCGCGGACAAAACCGCCCACGACGTAGCACTCCAGACCGAGGCTATCGGCCACATCGCCCACAAGGGCGAGCTCCGGATGCTCGGCCAGAGCACGCTCGATCATGGCCTGACGGGCCGGTGGAATGAGGGTCATATAAGGAATTGGATTAACTCCTCGGGAGCATTGGTGAGGCGCTCGGCGGCAGGACCTATATAATAGGTGTTTTCGATGCCCACGGCCCCTACGCCCGGGATTACAAACTTGGGCTCGAGGGCAATGACCTGGCCGGCCGCTATGATGTCGCGGCTTCGCGGGGCAATGACAGGGAGCTCGTTGATCTCGATGCCCACGCCGTGGCCGATGAAGCCGGCCTTCTGACGATGGCCCATGAAATACTCCCCGAGGCCGGCCTCGGCGGCCATCTTCTCAGCCATATGATAGAGGTCGGAGGCTTTGACGCCGGGGCGGGCGGCGGCGCTTACGGCGGCGCATATGTCGATCGAGGTCTGATGGGCCTTCACGGCCAGAGGCTCTGTGTCGCCTAAGGTGAAGGTGCGGGTCATGTCGGTCATATAGCCGGTGAAATTGCCGTTGGCATCGACCATCACCGCAGAGCCGGGCCGGATGAGGCTGCCGTTGGCGCCCACGGGTATCGAGGGGTCGAGGCCAGCGCCCCCCATGGCGAAGTCGTAGGGGGTGGGAGTGTCGGCATTGTCGCCGGTGATGATATTGGCCATATGGAGCTCCATCGAGGAGCCGGCGATGCGGAATTGGCCGAGGCAACCCTCAAGGCGGAGATTGCTCTCGATGGCCACCTGGAGCTCAATGTCGGTCATGCCGGGGCGATACATCTTGGGGATGCGCCGATAGACACCAGTCTGCCTTATGCCGCTCTCCCGGAGCTTAGCGAGCTCAAAGAGGGTCTTGATGGAGCGTGTCAGTCTCAGGACCGGGGTGGCATCGGCAATGTTGAGCCGCTCTCCCATGGCCTTGTGGAGGCGCAGGACGGTGTTGTAGGGGAGGAGGTCGAGCTCAAGGCCCAAGGTTTCAAAGGGGGCCATGTCGAGGCTTCCGGCTATCTGCTCCGGCTTGTGGATATAGACGATGTCGGCGCCGGTGAGGCCCACCGGGCGGCGCACGAAATAGGTCACGTCGCCTTCGGAGGGGATGAAGATGTAGCCCGCGAAGACGCGTCCGGTCAGGTAATAGAGATTGGCGTTGTCGCAGACCAGCATGGCGGGGATGCCGGCGGCGGCCATATTGGCGCGCAGGCGACTGAGGCGCTCGGCTTGCTCCCCGGCGGGAAGGAGCACTATATCGTGATTGAGATGGAGGCGGGTCATGGAGAGTGAAGGGTTAATGAATGATGAAGATGCCAGCTTGCCGGATGCCCTGAAGGGTGTCGAGGCGCATGATGTGGCGCACCGTGACGGTCGAGGCGCTGTCGAGACTGATGCCCCGGGCCACAGTGGCCTCCACCTGGCGCGAGGCGCCGATGCCGTTGCCTCGCCAGAGACCGAAGGGGTCGGCCAGCTCCATATCGATGGTGTCGCGGATGACCCGGGCGGATGAGTCGGCCCCCCGGCGGGTGATCTCGAGCCAGAGATTGCGGTAAGGATAGTCTACGGAGTGGCGGATGGCCACTGTCAGATCGCCGGCGACGCTGTCGGTGGTAAAGGTCAGGGCATCATCATAGGCCCATCCTTTGGGGTCGATATCCTGATAGGAGCTGAAACCCTGAGGGAGGAGAGGCTTCTCGGCCTCCTCCCTGATGCGGTCGCAACCCTGGGCAAAGAAGAGGGCAGCGAGGCAGAGGGCCGGGAGTCTAATCATCGGCGTGAGGGGCTTTGTCGCCTGATCCCTGGCCGCCCTGCCCCCGGCGGGGCTTGCTGCGGCGCTGGCGGCGCTGTGACTGACGGCGGTCAGAATCCTGGGTGCCCTCTTCGCGCGGCTTATCTGCCTCGGAGAGATCCGGGGCCGGCTGCCGGCGCGGGGCGGGCACACCGTCGGGGGTGTCGTCCTCGGGGCGGAAACCCTTCTGCTTGGCGGGACGCTCCCGGCGCTGGCGGCGCTGACGCGTCTCCTGCTCTTCATTGGGCTCGCGGGGCTCCTTGGGCTCGCGGGGCTCCTTCGGGGCTCTCGGCTCCTTCTGAGACCTGGGCTCCTTGGCTCCCTTAGGCTCGCGGGGCTCCTTGTCGTCCTTGGAGTCGCGGGGGGTCTTGGATCTGTCTTTATCCTTGTCTTTGGCCTTATCTTTATCCCTGTCTTTTTCGGAGCCCTTCGAGCGCTTGCTCTTTTTCTTCTTGTCGAAGCGCGTGATATCCTGGCCGAGGATGTCGTTATAGAGGGGCTTCTCGGCGGCGGCCTGCTCCTCTTCGGTCAGGAGCGAAGGTGGCTTCTCGCCGGCCTTGTTGAGGGCTATGATCTCAAAGGCACGGGCGGCGGAGATGGTGATGAGGCCCTGGGCGGAGTTTTTCTCGGTGGAATATGTCACCTCCTGCTTGAAGATGTCATATTTGAAGTGGTAATAGGTGGCGTCGGTGGTCTCGAGGCGCACCTCCTTCGGGGGGAGCTTCTTGAGGCTCTCCATATAGGCATCCACCTCAAAATTGAGGCAACACGTGAGCTTGGCACACTGTCCGGCGAGCTTCTGGGGGTTAAGCG
>CAZAUV010000152.1:0-4915 GCA_964488335.1 uncultured Bacteroides sp. | reverse complement strand
GATGGATGTGCGATGGGTCTCGAAGATTTCAAAGACCTTGCGGAGGAAGCCGTAGGCCAGGAGCATGCGGCCGCTCTTGATCTTGATGGCGGTGATATTGTCCTTGGCTGCGACGGCCTTGATGGAATGGGTGGCGGGGGCGTTGAAGATGAGGGTTCCCTCGGCCTCGGGCTGCATGGTGTTGAGCAGGCGTACCGGGATATTATTCAGCTTGGCGGGCAGGACGCATGTCGGGTGGAGAATCTTGGCGCCGAAATAGGCGAGCTCGGCGGCCTCCTCGAAGTGGAGCTGATGGACGGGGCGTGTGCCCTCGACAAAGCGGGGGTCATTATTGTGCATGCCGTCGATGTCGGTCCAGATCTCTATCTCTTCGGCATTGATGGCTGCGCCGATGAGCGAGGCGGTGAAGTCGCTGCCACCGCGCTGGAGATTGTCAATCTCGCCATATGCGTTGCGGCAGATATATCCCTGGGTGATGAAGAGCTGCGCGTCGGGATGCTGCTCCATCAGCGGGATGAGCTTGTCGCGGAGATATTCGGAGTCGGGCTCGGCATTTTTGTCGGTGCGCATGAAGTCGAGCGCGTCAAGCATCACGGCATCCACGCCCTGCTCGAGCAGATAAAGATGCATCAGGGTGGTGGAGATGCGCTCGCCCTGGGCGAGGATCTCACGCTCCTCGAAGAGAGTGAAGATCTCCTTGTTGAGGGAGCGGATGAAGTCAAAGCAAGCGCCTACTTCGCCTCGGGCGCGGAGGCGGAAATCGTCAGAGGCAAAGAGCTCGTCGATCACGGCGTCATATTTGGCCTGGAGGATATTGATGGTCTCCTTGGCTCCCGCTATATTCTTCTTATAGAGGTAGTCAGAGATTTCAACGAGGGTGTTGGTGGTGCCTGACATGGCGGAGAGGACCACTATGTTGCGGCCACGCTGAGTGATGAGATCGGCGACTTTCTTGATTCTGCTGGCGGAGCCAACGGAGGTGCCGCCAAATTTCAATACTTTCATCCTGTGATAATGGGAGTAAGAGGGGCCCCGGAGGGTCGGGTTGTCGGTGATGAAACAAAATTTTCTGCGAAAGTAGCAATAAATTTTCTATCGCGGCCTATTTAGCCTCCAAAAACTGTCATTTTGTGACGAAAGGGATAGCGCGGGCCGCCAGACTGTCGGTCAGGCGGCTCCTGACGCTGCTGTTAAGCCCGGCGGAGACGATGACCTTAAGGGGGCGGATGGAGTCGGTGACGTTGTCGGGGCTGCCGCGAAATCCGGCGGCCACCACGAGGATGTCGGGCCGGGGGAGCGAGGGGAGGGGAGCAGGCGCGGGGCGGTCGACGATGCGAAGATATTTGCCGTGGAAAAAGATATGCCGGCCTCGGCGGATGACGGCAGGGGTGGTAAGGGTGTCGGGCATGAGGATGAGCCTCCTCATGCTATGACGACCCATGAAGTCGGTCAGGTCAGTGTCGAGTCGGTCGCGCAGATTGCCGGCGATGGTCGGGGGTGCGTCCGTCACGAGGTAAAGGTCGCTCCCCGAGGGGATTAGGATGGCCTGGTGGCGCATCTTCCCCATGGCTATCCACTCGCCGGGAGCGAGGGGTGGCTCAGTCCCGGAGGTGACGGCGGCAGAGATGATGGCGCAGAGGGAGATGACGGCGGTCACGGCTAAAGCCCTGCGCGATGGTGAGGGCCCATAGAGGGCTATGGCCGCCGAGACCACTCCGGCGATGGCGATTACCGCTGTCATAGTGCTCAGCCCATAGGTGGAGATGGATGAGTAGGGGATGGCGGCGATGCTCTCGGCCACGGCGTTGAGGAGCCTCACCAGCTCGTCGACCGCGGCGATGAGCATCCCGCAGGGGAGGCCGAGCGTGAGGGCACCCAACAGTAGGAGCCCCGCTCCGAGCAGCAGGGGCACCACCACCGGAGTAAGGATGATATTGGCCGGGAGGAAGAGCAGAGGGATGGAGTGGAACCGAAGGGCGGCGATGAGGCCGGTGGCGAGCATGGCGGCGGCCGACACTCCTATAGATTCGCCAAGTTTGACGAGCCATCTGCGGCGGCTCGCCGCGAAGGGGTTGAGGGAGTCGGAGAGGGTGATGATGGCGCCTACGGCAAGGAAGGTGAGCTGGAAGCCGGCGTCGGCTATCAGAGCAGGGTCGGGGATGAGGATGATAAGGGCGGCGGCAAAGAGGGAGTTGAGCGACACGGAGCGGCGCTGAAGGAGGTCGGCCAGGAGCACGATGGAGGTCATCAGCGCCGCGCGGACCACCGGAGCTCCGAGCCCCGTCAGCAGGGCATAAGCCCAGATGAGAATGAGGAGGGCTATGGAGCGGACGTGGCGCGGGGCGACCAGCACCAATGGCGCGAGTACCCAGTAGAAGAGACCGGCGATGATGGCCAGATGGAGGCCTGAGAGGGCGAGGATGTGGGCGAGGCCGGCGCGGGAAAAGGCTTCGCGGGTAGAGGCGCTGATGGTGGCCCTTTCGCCTAAGAGGGCTGTGGCGAGAAACTCTTTCGCCTCGGGAGTGAGTTGCGATGCCAAGAGGATGGCCCTCAGTCTGTTGCGCAGGCGCTCGGCGGCTGCGCGTAGGCCGGGAGCGGGGGCCAAGCCTACAATATCGCGGGGGGTGATGAAGGCCGAGGCTGCGAAGCGTTGACCATAGGAGGGCATTATGTGCCGGTCGGCTGTGTCGGGGGGCGTAAATGAGCCTCTGAAGGTGATGGTGTAGCCGGGGAGGATGTCGGCCGGAGGCTCGCCTGACAGCACGGCGATCACTTCGGGAGGGTCTTTGAGAGCAGTGCTGTCGGCAGATGTCAGCCGCAGGCCGAAGGCCTCCGATGAGCCGGTGTAGAGGGCGGTAATCTTGCCGGTGAAGAGATGCTCGCCATCGGGCACCGGGGAGTGGAGGTCGGCGAGGGTCATATCGGCCGCTCCCGCTGAGGCTATGAGCGCGAGGAGGGCTGCGCGGCGTGTCGGGGCGAAGAGGAGCGCCACGATGGCTATGGCGCAGACCCCCGGGATGATGTAGAGGCGGGGGAGGGTGGAGGGCAGTAGCATTGCGGCCACTATGCCCGAGGCGAAAGCAAGAGTGACGGGCAGAGCGGGGAGCACCCGGAGAGAGGGACTTGCGAGGCTGCTCCGCGACATGACGGCTATGCCCTGGGAATTGAGGTCATGGGATGGTGTAGATCACCACAAAGAAGCTCGCCACACCAATCACGCCCCAGAGGATAATAGCCTGGAGCATAGGTTTGAAGCCCACGCTCTTGATGGTCTTTAGCGAGAGGGAGCAACCGATGAGGAAGAGGGTGAGGACGAGGCCGCGCTTGGCGGCGGTGACCAGCACGCGGGTGACCATCTCGGGCAGGGGACAATAGGTGTTGATGGCCATGGCTGCCACGAAGAGGAAGATAAACCAGGGAATGGAAATCCTGCCGGTAGAGCTCTTGTCTCGGAAGATAAACATTGTGACAAGCGCCAGGGGGATGATCCACAGGGCGCGGGTGAGCTTGATGAGGGTGGCCATCTGGAGAGCTTCGGGACCATAGGCTTCGCCGGCACCGACGACCGACGACGTGTCGTGGATGGCAATGGCGGCCCAGGTGCCAAACTGTGCCTGGCTCATATCGGCCATGTGGCCTAAGGCGGGGAAGATAAAGAGGGCTATGGAATTGAGGATGAAGATCACACCGAGCGACACAGCCATCTGATTTTCATCGGCTTTGACTACAGGCCCTACCGCTGCGATGGCCGAGCCTCCGCAGATGGCGGTGCCTGATGAGATGAGATAGCCGGTCTTGCGGTCGATACCCATCCATGCCGCAAGGGCCACACCTATAGCCATCACACCTATGACGGAGATGACGGTGAATGTCATGCCCTCGGCGCCCGAGCGGAGGCTCTCGATGAGGTTCATGCCGAAGCCGAGACCCACCACCGATGCCTGAAGCAGATATTTGGAGGTCTTCTTATTGAATTTCGGAGCCGGACATCCTACGGCAAAGGCAAAGATGAGGCCGATGAGCAGAGCGAGCGGAGGCGTCACCTCCCGCATCCCGAAAAGGGATCCGGGGAAGACTATGAGGATGCACAGGATGAAATAGATGAGCTTCTTGACTGGCATGGGGCTTGAGAGCTTGTGGAATGTTAAGGGAGGGTTTAGAGCTGGGAGACTCCTTTGAGGGTGAGGGCCACACGGTTACGGGCATTGTCGATGTCGACCACGCGCACTCGGATGGTTTGCCCTACGCGCACCACGTCGGCTGGGGATGTGACAAACTGGTCGGAGAGCTGCGACACATGGATAAGGCCATTGTATTTCAGCCCTATGTCGACAAACACTCCGAAGGCTGTCAGATTGGTCACCTTGCCGTTGAGCTCCATGCCGATATGGAGGGAGTCGGGGTCTACGAAGCCGGCTGATGAGTAGGAGTCGTCGGCCTCATTCTCCGTGCGCGGGTCGCGGCCCGGCTTCTGGAGCTCGAGGATGATATCGGTCAGGGTGGGCATTCCCACCTTGCGGGTGGCATATTTATCGAGCTCTATGCGGTTGAAGAGGTTGGAGTCGCGGACGAGGCGCTCGGTCTCCACGCCCATATCAGCCGCTATGGTCTCGAGGAGCTCATAGCGCTCAGGGTGGATGGCGGTGTTGTCAAGGGGATTTTCGCCTCCGGGGATGCGGAGGAAGCCGGCGCATTGCTGAAAAGCCTTCTCGCCCATGCGGGGCACGTTGAGGAGATCGCGGCGGCATCGGAAGGGGCCGTTTTCGGTGCGGTAGTCAACGATATATCCGGCGAGTTTGGGGCCGATGCCGGAGACATATCCCAGAAGCTGGCGCGAGGCGGTGTTGACATTGACGCCCACTGAGTTGACGCAGCTCTCGACGGTGTTGTCGAGGGCCTGGCGAAGGGCTGCCTG
>CAZAUV010000151.1:0-4962 GCA_964488335.1 uncultured Bacteroides sp. | reverse complement strand
TTTCCCATTCGGCCCATGCGCCGCGATACATCCATATGCGGCAGTCTTTCATCCACTCCTCATCTTTCTGCTCATCGATGACGGCCAGGACGGCATCGGTGCAGACGCGATGGGTGCCGTGAGGGTCGGCCAGGTCGCCCGCCACGAAGATCTGGTGGGGCTTGACCGAGAGGATGAGGTCGCGGACGATAGCTATGTCGGCCTCCGAGAGGTCGCCCTTCTTGATGGTGCCGGTCTCGTAGAAGGGCAGGCGGAGGAAGTGGATATGGTCAGGCTTCACACCGATGTAGTTGCAGGCGCCGGTGGCTTCGGCCTGACGTATCATGGTCTTGAAGTAGCGTATGTCGGGAGTGTCCATGTCGCCGGGGTTTTTCTTGGCGATGAAAGCTCTTATCTCGGCGCTCTTCTTCTTCCAGTCGGGGGTGTCGATGCCAAATTTGTCGGCGATGCCATCCATGAGCATCACGTAGCGCATCATATCCTCGTCGCCCACGGCGATGTTGCCCGAGGTCTCATAAGCCACGTGGACGTCGTGCTTCTGGTCTACGAGGCGCTTGAGGGTGCCTCCCATGGAGATCACGTCGTCGTCGGGGTGGGGCGAGAATACTATCACCCGCTTGGGATAGGGGTTGGCGCGCTCGGGGCGATAGGTGTCGTCGGCGTTGGGCTTGCCGCCGGGCCAGCCGGTGATGGTGTGCTGGAGGTCGTTGAAAATCTTTATATTGACGTTGTAGCCCGAGCCGTAGAGGGCCACGAGCTCACCTAAGCCATGGTCGTTATAGTCCTTATCGGTGAGCTTGAGGATAGGCTTGCCGGTCTGCTGGCAGAGCCAGACAATGGCGCGGCGTGTCAGCTTGTCGGTCCACTCGCATGATGTGACCTTCCAGGGGGTGGAGATGCGCGTCAGGGCATCGGCGGCCGATAGGTCGGTGACGAGCTTGGTGTGGGGATGGCCCTGGAGGAAAGAGGCGGGGACTTCGGTCGAAGGATGTTGCTCGACGGCGCGGTAGACTATCTGCGAGCGGTTTTCGCCCCATGCGGCAGCGAGGACACGGGTGGCCGAAAGGATGTTGGCAATGCCGAGGGTGATGGCTGTCGTCGGGGTCCAGTCGCTCTTGTAGTCGTTGCCTATATAGTGGCGGAGCTCGTTGCCCAGAAGCACGAGGCGGCAGAGCGATGTTGCCGACGATCCGGGCTCGTTGAAGCCGAGACACCCCTGGGGCCCTACTTCGAGGACACAGAGGTCGAGGCCGCCGGCATCGGCGATGCTCTGCTCATAGGCCCGGCAGTATTCAAACATATTGTCCATCGTCACCGTCAGCTCTATGGAGTGGATATTCTCCGGGAGGATGTTAACATGGTCGAGGAGCATCTGGCGCAGGCGGCTGAGGGTCGAGGGCCCTTCGGCCTCGCGGGGGAAAAACTCGTAGAGATTGAAGACGATGACCTTGGAGAAGTCTACCTTACCCTCGGCAGCGAGGGCCTGGAGGCGCGTGTAGGCCGCGGCGAGGGCCGAGCCGGCGCCGAGGGCTATGGTGGCATGGCCCTTCTTGTCGATGGCCAGGTTGATGGCGCGGACTATCTGGTCGGCAAGGTAGTCTGACCCTTCGACGGGCGACTCGAAGATGCGTGTGTAGATGCGCTCGTCGCGGGTGAGGGCGGCCTGGTCTATCTCGTTTTGCGGATCATAATACCGCTTGGGGATATACTCGAGCTTGATTTGCGAGCTGAGGTTGGTTTTCATGGGCTAAAGGCATATAAAGGTGAGGGAAGGGATGGCGGCGGCGATGGCGCTGCCGCCCCGCAAAAATTCTGAGCCACAAATATAACGATTTTTTAGCCTCGCCGGCTCATCCCGCCCGTAAAAATTCAAAAAGATAATTAGACGATAATTATTTCTTGATTTTGAAATTATCTCTTATCTTTGTACTTGAATTGAGCGCGGAAAAGTAGCAAACGGTTTAGATATGAAGATTAAGTACAAAATCTTAATTGCCTTAGGCGCCATTGTCGTCATAGGTTACTGCATACCCTATTCTTTTCAGAATCCGGTTGAAGGCGCAACAAAAAAAGACTATAGTCAGGAGTCATTCTGGTATTATCCCTGGGGCACCTCGGTGACACACAAGGGTGTGGACATATTCAAGAAGAGGGGAACACCGATACACTCCGCTTCTGCTATAGAGTGGGTGCTTTATGCAGGGAAGAGTTCGGGAAAAGGCGGAAACATCGTCATAACTCTCGCCCCTAAATGAAAAGCGTTTTACATAAATCCGGTGACCCACCTCAACAATTATCATGATACAGACTGACTAACGCATCATTTTTGAAACTCGATATTGTTTAGATGATAAAATGATATTAACTTTGCATCAAAATGATATCACTATGGATGCTGTATTAGAAACTAAAGCCCACTTAGGGAAGAAAGCTCATGTTTTCCGCCTTTCGACACATCTACTTGACAGGCTTAAAGAATTGGCGGCTAAAGATCGCAGGAGCCTAAACAACTATGTGGAAGGGCTTCTGTTGGATGCCGTTTATAACGAGCCAAACGCTACCACCATAACCTCGTTTGAAGAGGCTAAAGCGGGCCATCTTGAAGGCCCCATCGACACCTCAAGCGTAGAAGCCATGCTTAAATCCATGGACTTATGAAGTCGCAGAAATATACCCGCCGGTATAAGAAGGATTAAAGGAACTATTTTCATCAACCCAAGAAGCTGGAGGAATTAAGCAAGGTCCTTGATATGCTTGCCAATGAAATTCCCCTTCCAAAGAAGTATCGGGCCCATGCCTTGAAGGGCATTTACGCCGGATACACCGAATGTCACATCCAGGGCGACTTTTTGCTTATTTGGATTGACAAAAATTCAAACACCATCGCTCTATTGCGTCTCGGAACTCACTCCGAGCTTTTCAAAAAATAAATATTCGTAACCCTCTTAAAATAATATGCGAGAATATACACCTGAAAATATCACGGAGCTGGGCCCCGATGATATCTTTGTTTTTGGAAGCAACTTGGCCGGTCGCCACTGCGGCGGAGCGGCGAGGACGGCCCTGAGCCGCTTCGGCGCCATCATGGGTCAGGGCGAGGGCCCGCAGGGCCGGTCTTATGCCATACCGACGATGCAGGGAGGTGTGGAGACCATCAAGCCTTATGTCGACCGCTTCATCGACCTGGCGCGGGAATGGGACCAAAACACGTTTTATGTCACCCGCATCGGATGTGGCATCGCCGGCTTCACCGACGAGGAGATAGCGCCGCTCTTTGATGAGGCCTATGACCTCTATAATGTGCGTCTCCCCCGCTCTTTTGCCGAGATTATCGAGCGGCGCCGCCGCGAGGATGGCCGGCTCTGATGCCGCCTCAAGGGGGGAGATCAGTCGAGATGGAGGATGGCGCGGAAGCGCTCCACGGTGGCCCGGTCGCCGGTATATTTGCCCCGGTCTTCGCTGAGCTTGCAGGTAGGGCTGTAGAAGGGCCACGACTCGGTGATCTTCACATCGATAAGCTTTACGACGATATTCATCGGCTTCACACCGGGGAAGTCGTTGGTCAGATGTGTCCCGATGCCGAATGAGGGGATACACTTGCCGGCGGCATAATGCCTCAGCTCTATGGCCCGGTCTACGTCGAGAGCGTTGCTGAACACCACCTGCTTTGTCGACGGGTCGATGCCTAAGGAGCGGTATTTCTCCACGATCAGATCGAGCTGCCGGCGGTTGTCGCCGCTGTCGACCCTCAGGCCCTTAAACATATTGGCATAGTCTTCCGAGAAGTTGAGGGCAAAGATCCGCCAGCCATAAGTGTCATAGAGAAAGGTGCCGAGGGCGCCGCGATATGTGGCGGCCCAGGCCCGCATGGCTAAGTAATTGGCCATCAGGGGACCATACATGCCGGCGATGGCACAGACGAGCTCGTGGGCCATGGTGCCGATGGGTGTCAGGTCGTAGCGCATTGCCAGATAGACATTGCTCGTGCCGACAAAGCGCCCCGGCCCGCAGCCGCTGTCGCTCTCCTTAAGGGCGGCCACAGCCGTTTCCTGGGCCCGGAACGATGCGCGGCGGCGCGTCCCGAAGTCGCTGAAGGTGCATCCGGCCTCGATGAGGCGGCGCCCTTTGGCCAGGGTGCGTATGCTGAAATCATCATAGTCTATCCCGGTGTCGAGGCCGGTGGTCATGTAATAGAGCTCCGAGACTATGGCGAGCACCTTGACCTCGAGCAGGATAGTGTCGCTCCAGAGGCCCTCAAACTCTATCTCGAGATGCCCCCGGTCATCCTGGGTGGCCTTGACCCACCGGGAGTCGTAGCGGAAGCCCTTGAGATAGCTCAGAAACCATTCGGGGATAAAGTTGCATCGGCGGCGCATGAAGGCTATCTCCTCCTCGGTGATGACCACGCTCTCAAGCATCCTGACCTGATCCATGACCAGGGCGGCGAAGCCGGGGGGATAGGAGGTCATGTCGCGGTCGATGAAACGGTAGCGGACACGTGTGCGCGGAAAATTGTCAATCACGGCGCAACACATCGTGAACTTATACAGGTCGTCGTCGGTGAAATGATTGATTATCTGTCGCATAATCCGCGGGCACTATGAGGTTTAGAGGCCGTCGATGATGGTGCGTATCTTCTCGTAGGTAGTGATGCGGGTGGGCACGAGCGGCAGGCGCAGCTCGTTGTCGATGAAGCCCATGGCGTTGAGGGCGCTCTTCACTCCCGCAGGATTGCCGTCGACAAAGAGCAGGGAGAAGAGCTCGGTGAAGCGATGGTGGATTGACAGGGCGCTCTCATAATCGCCAGCCAGGGCCAGGCGCACCATCTTGGCAAACTCCTTGGGGAAGGCATTGCCTATGACCGAGATGACGCCCACGGCGCCGAGCGTGATGAGGGGGAAGGTGATGCCGTCGTCGCCCGAGATGACCATAAACTCCTCAGGGTTGTGCTTGATGATATCG
>CAZAUV010000150.1:0-5025 GCA_964488335.1 uncultured Bacteroides sp. | reverse complement strand
ATTGCGCAAGTCCCCGCCAATAATTTTTTCTGCCAAAATACGTTAAAAAGGCCCTCACTCCGCTATCAATCAGCAAAATAAGAGCCCGTAAAAAAGTTCGATGTTTAACACTCTTTAACACTAAGAGGCTGGTTTATACTTATACAAGGGGGCACTTAGCTCCAGAAAAGTGTATCGAGACAGGAAGGCGCTCCCTCCCTGCCCTACCCTCTTTTGAAAAAAAAATGACAGAGGCTGTTGCAATCGAGGCATGATGAACGTATATTTGTCAGAAGCGATGAAAAAATCTGATCACCATACCGACATCTCAAAGAATCCTGTCAGAAGGTTTGAGGCTCTTCGCCCGCGACTAAGAGCGTGGGCCGAGCGACTGCTACAGAATCGCGATGATGCTGAGGACGCCCTTCAGGAGGCTTTTTTCCGCCTGTGGCGCCGGGGCACGATTGCAGAATCTGCGCAGGAGAGCGTCGATCTCGGCGCGGCCAGTATGACTGCCGTCAGAAGTGTGTGTATAGATATGCTCAGGAGCCGCAAAGTCAGGCATTCAGAGCCGCTTGAACGAGCGGATGAAAACGTCATCCCGGCCACCAATCCCCTCTCGGAGATGGCTGAAGATGTAGCGGCGCTGATAGGTGCCCGGCTTGATGAGCGGACACGCAACATCTTGCTTCTGCACGATGCTGAGGAGATGAGCTATGAGGAGATTGCGGCCAGATATGGGATCACTGAAGCTAATTGTCGGCTGATAGTGTCGCGCGCCCGGAAGACTATCCGCGAAGCATATCGTCAACGTCATCGCAACTGACACCTTATATATAATGAAAACAACAATGGATATTATATGAAGATACCGCCCGACCATATAACTGAAATTGAACGACTGATTGACCGATATTTTGAAGCCACAGCTACGGCATCGGAGGAAGCTACCTTGCGACGCATCTTGGCCGACCCAAAAACCGAGCCGACACCGACTGTAGAGGAGGCCAGGGCCGTAATGTGGTTTACGGCACTTCTTCGCCCGCGAAAGCCCAAGATAATGAGGTTAAAAACTGTGCGTATTATTTCGGTAGCCGCATCATTAGCCCTGCTAATCAGTATTTTCGCGTATTTCCTGACCGGGAATGCAGGGAGCTCTCAGGAGAACGGAGCCATAATCTACTGTCAAGGTATTGAGAGCCATTCCACAGAAGATGCTCTCGCTCTTATGCGCTCTCAACTCGGGAGCGTGGGACGCGAGAGAGCAGAGGGAGAAGCTGCCGCAATTTTCCAGGCACTGAATGAAACGATAGAAAAATGACTGATACAATGAGTTTAAGACGATTATTAGCCCTGACGATCATCATATTGTCAATGAGCGCAGGAGCATCAGCTCAGGTGCCGGCAGCAATAGGCAGGCTGTTTAACGGCCCATACCGAAGCTCTCCGGCAGCTACCGAGACCATCATCACAGGCGAGCCACTGAAACCCTATGACCTGACCCTCTTCCATTCGCTTATGATTACCGATGACTCCCAGGCATCATCGGCCTTGGAGAAAGCGGTCAAAGCCGATGGCAAGGAAGCTCTCTGGGAAGAAACCGAGAGCGTAGGGGGTCGCCTGAGATATGCCATATATGAACTGAGAGGGAAACAAAAGCGACGCTATATCCTCTATCTTAACACATTCCCGAGTGGGGGCAACGAGGCTACCGTAATATATCTCGAGGGCAAAGCCACCCCATCACAAATCAAACGATTAATCACCACAATCAGCAAGTAATCACATCTTTCTGAAAATGAAAATATTAAAATTCATCACAGCAATCACCACTCTTTTAACCCTATCATTCAGCGCAAACGCACAGACTGAGGGGCCAGACACGATTTCCGCTAAGACAACCATCGAGGAAATCACCATTACTTCCGGTAAGCGGGTCTCCGTCATGGAGATATCGGAAAACTCCGACACCACGTGCTACACTTACATCGTCACGGGCGAGAATACCGGCCCGGTCTTCCTCAGCCCCCAGGGATGGGACGTCGGCCGTCTCTTTCGCCCTCGCAAAAGCCGCAGAGGCCGGAACCCATGGAGCAAGATTACTACCGAAGGCTTTAAAGGGGTCTATGCCGGCGGTCTTATTGCCACCGGCGATCATTTCCCGGTGACAGGCGGATGGGAGTTTGGCGTAAAAAACGTTATAGCTTTGTCTATAGGAGCCGACAGCGGCTTACCTTCACTGAGCATTGGAGCCGGACTGGGATGGAAATTTCAGACCGTGGGTCATGGGTTTGTGCTCGGGAGCAGCAACGGACATCTGTATCTCACCCCTACCCCTGAGAACAGTTACAACAGCTCATCAAGAATGCGCCATTTTCACTTCACCATCCCTATCAGCCTCCACATCCCTTTTCACAAGACCTTTGGGCTCGATCTCGGAGGAGAACTCCATCTCAACTCCTATTCGACAGCAACATCAACCTGGGATGCTTTATCCCCGACTGAGGGCATGATCGGCAAGCAGAAATGGATCTTCAAAGGACTTCACCAGCGGGTAGCCACCTTTGAAGTCTACGGCGCCATAGGGTGGTCAGACTATGTTTCAGCCTATTTCAGCTGGGCACCAGTTAATCCCTGGCGCAACGGGTGCGGGCCTCAATATCACACCTTCGGCATCGGCGCAATATTAGAGCTTTGACCATAATACGACAAAAATTACCCGATCGGGCCGACTGACCATCAGCGTCAGTCGGCCCGATTGAGTAAAAAGATTGTAGACAAGGAGATGCCCGCGGAGTTTTCAACATTATGCGGAGAGTCTCAAAAATATGTATTATCTTTGGAGTCGGAAAACTTTAGATGACATATCACTCACTCCTCTAAAGCCGCTAAAGTCAACAGAATATCATGGCTCCATTTGTCCACCTTCACGTCCACTCTCAATATTCTCTCCTTGACGGGCAGGCCTCCATCGCCGCGCTCGTCGACAAGGCCATAGCCGACGGTCAGCCCGGTCTGGCAGTCACAGACCATGGCAATATGTTTGGCATCAAGGAGTTTTTCAATTATACAAACAAGAAAAACGGCAAGACCCGCGATGCCATAAAGGAGGCCGAGGGCAGGGCTGCCGAGGCTCGGGCTGCCGGCGACGAAGTCAAAGCGGCCGAAGCTGAGACCGAAGCAGAAAAGCTCCGAAAAAAGCTCCTGAAGCCTATATTCGGATGCGAGATGTATGTGGCCAACGACGACCTTCACACTCAGACAGATAAGCGCGACACCGGGCGCCACCTCATTGTATTGGCCAAGAATAAGACCGGCTATAAAAATCTTATCAAGCTCGTGAGCCAGGCCTTCACCGAAGGCTTCTACTCCCACCCTCGCACAGATAAGAAGCAACTCGCGGCCCATCGCGAGGGTCTTATCATCGCCTCGGCATGCCTCGGCGGAGAGCTTCCCCGCCTGATAGCCGCCGGCGAGATCGATGCCGCCCGTGAGGCCGCCCGATGGTGGAAAGACACATTTGGCAACGACTATTATATAGAGCTGCAACGCCACAGAGCCACCGACCCTCTGGCACCTCGCGACGTTTATGAGACCCAGAAGGCTGTCAACCCTCATCTTATAGATATTGCTCGTGAGCTGGATATCAAGCTCATCGCCACAAACGACGTGCATTTTGTCAATGCCGAGGATGCCGAGGCCCACGACCGGCTTATCTGCATTTCGACCGGGGCCAACTTCAACGATTCCGACCGCATGCGCTACACCAAGCAGGAATGGATGAAGACCACGGAGGAGATGAACGAGATTTTCAGCGATATTCCTGAAGCACTGGCCAATACACTTGAAATCCTCGATAAGGTGGAAACTTATTCCATAGACCATGGGCCGATCATGCCCTTCTTCGAGATACCAACCGATTTTGGCACAGAAGAGGAATATCGTTCCCGACTGACCGAGGAAGACCTCTTCAACGAATTTACCCGCGACGAGAACGGCAATGAGGTGATGAGCCCCGAGGAAGCTCGCAAAAAGATCGACAAACTCGGAGGATATGACAAGCTCTACCGCATCAAATTTGAGGCTGACTATCTGGCCAAGCTCGCTTATGAAGGCGCCAGGAGGCGCTATGGCGACCCTCTGACGCCAGAGCTCGAGGAGCGCATCAAATTTGAGCTCCATATAATGAAGACCATGGGTTTCCCGGGATATTTCCTTATAGTCCAGGACTTTATCAACGCAGCCCGTCACAGGCTCGGAGTAAGCGTAGGGCCCGGGCGCGGCTCGGCCGCAGGCAGCTGCGTGGCTTATTGCCTCGGAATCACCCAGATTGACCCTATCAAATATGACCTCCTCTTCGAGCGTTTTCTCAACCCCGACCGTATCTCCCTGCCTGATATAGATATCGACTTCGACGACGACGGGCGAGCCATAGTGCTCCGCTACGTCACCGAAAAATATGGTGAAGAGAAGGTGGCTCATATCATAACATACGGTACTATGGCGGCCAAGATGGCCATAAAGGATGTGGCGCGAGTGGAGCAACTTCCTCTGAGCGAAAGCGACCGACTGACCAAGCTTATCCCCAAGCGAATGCCCGAGGTCAACGGCAAAGAACTTAAGCCCACCCTAAGCAACATCTACCAATATGTCCCCGAGTTTGATGCTGAGCTACACAGCCAGAACCCGCTCATCCGCGAGACGCTTAAATATGCCAAAGCCCTGGAAGGAAATATGCGCAACACAGGCGTCCACGCCTGCGGCGTGATAATCTGTCGCGATGCAATTACTGACTGGGTGCCGGTATCGACAGCCGTCGATAAGAGCTCTGGCGACAAGGGGAAGATAATCGTCACTCAATATGAGGGCTCTGTCATCGAAGAGACAGGTCTCATCAAGATGGACTTCCTCGGCTTAAAGACCCTCTCGATCATCAAAGAGGCAGTGGCCAATATCAAGCGTACGCGTGGCATCGATGTGGACCCCGATACAATCCCCATCGACGACCCTGCCACCTATCAGCTTTATTGCGAGGGACGCACCACG
>CAZAUV010000149.1:0-5056 GCA_964488335.1 uncultured Bacteroides sp. | reverse complement strand
GCTTTTTTAAGATAAATTCCCCACTCTCTTATTATGCGACTGCAAACTTAGAGCATTTCCTTTATCTGACTATAACGTCTACCGGGGAGCCGTAGCGCAAACTATAAGATATGAAACATTTATTATGGGCTCTCGGTCTTATCCTCACGGTCGTCCTCGGAGGGTGCAGCTCCGGCGATGACGAGCCCGGCAGCGGCAATGCAAAAGCCAAAGGAAACGTAGAAATCGACGGTCATAAGGCAAATCTGAAGTATGCCTATGTTACTAATACCGGCCGTTATGATAATAAGGGATATTATTTCTCCGACATAGATATAATAAAATACCTGGATAAAGACTGGGAAGATATCAACGTAAATATCACCATTTTATTTATTGATACATATGGTGGCATCCCCACGTATGCCGAAATCATATTCAAGCCCAACAAACGTGCCACCAAAGGATCTTTTACATACTATTATATCGATGATCTCCATCATTATGCAAGTTATTCCTTTGATGGTAAAATGGCCAAGGTGGATGCCAAAGAGGTGTCGTTCAGAATTTATGATGAAACATACGACAAATATCTTGGTTACTGCACAGGTTCATTTTCTGTAGAAGGTGAGCCAAAGGATATCACCTATCTCTACAATCGTGCAGAGGAAGGAGACGACTACGGAATAGAGCAACGGTCACTTACACCGACAGTCGTTTCCGATCCTTCTCAGATAGCTTTTCTGAAATCTCTGGTTTCAAAGAGAAACAAAAAATAATCTTACATGAAAAAAATATTATTACTAACCCTCCTCTTGGCCTCGGTGACTTTCCTGTCGGAGGCCAAAAGGGTAAGGGTCGACTTCTCCATTGTCGAAGTCCCCGAAGAAGGTGGTGTGAAGTTTGAGAAGATCACCGATGATGCCGACTGCGTCAATTCTGAATGGCTCGTCAACAAGGGTGGCCTGTTTGGCTTAAAGAACTCAGCCGCCATCGACTGGTGGGTCAACCCCCAGATCGCGGTTTCTCCCGATGGCTCTAAAATAGCCTATATCAACTGGAAAAACAAGACCGCCAACGTGATGGTAAAGGCCGCCGAGAAAGGTGGCGCGAGCACTCAGAGGACTTTCCGCACCGGAGTAACCGACTTCACCTGGAGCCCTGACGGCAAGACTATCTGCTTTACGGAATATCGTGGCGGACATTACGGTATCTATCTCGTCGATGCCGCTCAAGGATCGGTGGTGAGGCAGATTTCCGCAGGTAATGACAATGACTTTGCCGGCCAGATATCCAAAGATGGCAAGACTATATTTTTTCACCGCGGTGAAGGATATTCACAATACAGCATCTGGAGCTATGACCGCGATAAAAATCTGTTTTCCAACTATTCCCGCGGCATGACTCCCTGCCTTATCCCCGGCAACAATGATGTCATTTATTGCAGCCGATATACTGACCGGAAAGAGAGCGAGATATGGCGTGTCAATCTCAAGACCGGAGTCGAGGAGATAATTCTCTCCCAGCCCGGCCGCAGCTTCACCACTCCCGTGCTCTCGCCCGACGGTAAATGGCTCCTTGTCACCGGCACCTCAGTCACTGAGAAAGGCAAAAAAATGAACACCGACATTTATGCTATCCGCTCTGACGGCACTCAGTTTACTCAGCTGACCTATCATCCGGGAAACGACCTCTCAGCCGTCTGGGCCCCCGATGGTAAAAACATCTTCTTCCTCTCTCAAAGAGGCTCCAAGGAGGGCAATTATAATGTATGGAAGATGAATTTCAACCTGTAAAAGCCATTTTTCAACTATTTATATATCAACAATCTATCTGATGAAAAAGTTATTGACCGTAATTGCAGCCCTCTGCTGCATCCTCGGGGCAAGCGCCCAGCGCGCCGGCGAAGCTACCATCTGGAACGACAACTCCGAGTATAACCACTCAGGGTTCTTCATCAACCCCACGCTGGGCGTCATCACCGGTGATGTCGATACCGACTTCGGTATTGACCTTACCTTAGGCTACCGCTGGAACTTTGCCGGCGGTCTCAGCTGGGATATCCTGAAGGTAGGCGCCAATACGGGCGTCAGCAATTTCAGCGACCTGATGACTCTCCGCTTCCTCTCCGGCATTCGCTATAACTCTCCGGAAGTGATAGGCGACAAAAGCCTCTATGCCGATTTCTCTCTCGGCTACTGCCTCCTCACTGAAGACACCGATTTCAGCGGTTTCGCATATGAGGTCGGCGCAGGAGTCAATCTGTCGCCGTCAGTCTCTCTCGGCATAGTCTGGGAAGGTAATAATCCCCGCTATGAAGACGACTTTTATATCTATAAATTCAGCTATGGCACATTTGGCCTTCGACTGGGCCTGAGCTTCTGATCTGCCCTGCAGATAAACAATATTGACGTCTCCTTTCCGTAAAGGAGACGTCTATTTTTCTCTCAGCCCCGCCATAGCCTTAATCAGCATTATTCTGTGGCGTAGCCTCCGACAACATTTTCAGGCTATGCGATAGGCCGGGCGGTTAAAGCCAACGTGAGTCGCGGAGGCGATTTGGCGGGTTGAGATTTTTTTTGTAATTTTGCGCGGGATATTGAACGCCATACCATTATTCATATCCATGGCGCCTCCATTAGTCCCGTCTACTTATGATGAAAAATAAGAAGTTACTGTATATCTCGCAAGAAATTGCTCCTTATCTCTCTGACTCCCCTATGGCCGTCATGGGGAAGGAAATCCCTGTCAAGATGCAGGAAAAGGGCTTTGAGGTCCGCACTTTCATGCCCAAATACGGGTGCATCAACGAGCGTCGCAATCAGCTCCATGAGGTCATCCGCCTCTCGGGCATGAACATAATCATCGACGACACCGACCATCCACTGATCATCAAGGTGGCCACTCTTCAGCCCTCGAGAATGCAGGTCTACTTTATCGACTCTGAAGATTATTTCAATCAGACCAGCGGGGCCTCCGCTCCCCTGGAGATAATCTCCGGAGCTGAAGACAATCATGAGCGCATCATATTCTTTGACCGCGGCGTTGTAGAGACCGTAAAGAAGCTCCGCTGGGAGCCCGCCGTGGTCCAGTGTATGGGGTGGGTAACAGCCCTGGCGCCTCTCTTTATCAAGAAACTGATGGCCGACGATCCTACGCTGGCCAATGTCAAGGTGGTCTACGCTATCCGCAACGAAGACCTTCCCTCACCTCTCGATGGCTCCCTTACATCTCTTCTGGCCCAGGCCCTCGAGCCCGACGATTTCGCTGAGCTCAGCGATGCCTCGAAGATTGACATAAACGCTCTTCATCGCCTGGCAATCAGATATGCCGATGCCGTCATCCAGGCCGACATAGATGCCAAGGCCGAGATCCTTGAGGCTGTAAAGGCCTCGGGCAAGCCGTTTCTCCCCTTCAATCCCAATCTCCCCGCCTTTGCCGACGAAATGAACGCTCTCTATCAGCAGCTCATTGAGCCTCAGGCATAAATCTGTCTCTTTTTTCTCCACCATCTCAAGACGCCTCTCCGTTGAAAACGCTATCGTCGATCAAGCCCTTGGCTTTGTTACGCATCATACCGGCCCTGATAATCATGGCATTGGTCTCCACGGCCTGCTCCAGCGACACCTCCACCATAGGCTCATCCCTTGTCACCGACAAGAGCGAGATCACCATCGACTCCCTCTTCTCATTATCAGGACGGTCGGTGACCACCACCTCACTGCGGGCCCGCACCCTCACTCAGCTCATAGGCTCCATCGATGCCCGGCGCTACGGCTCTCTCTCGAGCGACTATGTGACGCAACTCATGCCCTCCGAAGCCTTTGACACTGCCGGAGTCACCCCCGAGACAGTCGACTCCATCGCTCTCTTCCTGCGCTTCTACGGCGATAAGATCACCGGCGACTCCATGGCCCCGATGGGAGTGAAGGTCTTTGCCCTCAACAAGCAGCTACCCCCCGTCTTGACTTCGCAGTTTAATCCTGAGGGATATTACGACCCATCCTCGCCCCTGACCTCTGCCATCTACTCCTCCAATAATCTTTATTCCGACTCCCTCGAGCTCTTCAACGTCCATCTCATCCACGCCCGGCTCCCCATCGAGATAGGCCGGCGCTACGTAGAGCTTTACCGCACTGATCCGCTCATATTCAGCTCGCCGGATGCCTTCTCATCGGTCATACCGGGGCTTTACGTGGCCAATTCATTTGGCAACGGGCGCGTGACAAATATCTTCAACACCCGCGTGGTGCTCTATTTCCACGCCAACACCCGCTATACCAACTCTCTTGATCAGGAGCGCGACACCACCATCTTCTACTCCCGCGTCATCGCAGCTTCGACTCCCGAGGTGCTGACCAACAACAATCTGACCTTCAACATCGACCCGTCTCTGACCGCTCTGGCCGCCACCGACCCCATCATAGTAGCGCCATTAGGCTATGAGAGCCGCATCAAATTTCCGGCCCAAGAGCTCATATCGGCATATCACCGCGCTACCCAGACGGCTATGGGCATCGTCAACTCACTGACCTTCACCCTCCCGGCTGAAAAAATAGCCAACGACTACGGCATCCAGCCGCCTGCCCATATCCTCCTCATACCCTCTTCCCAGCGCGACAAATTCTTTGACGAGCAGATGATACCCGATAATGTAACCTCATTCCTTGCCGACTATAATTCCACCACCGGCGAGTATTACTTCTCGGGGCTACGTCCTTATCTGATGGACCTCATCGATGGCGAGAAGAGCTCTGAAGAGATTGAGCGTCTGTCTGACATGGCCATAGTGCCGGTTGAGGTGGACTTGGAGACCTACACTAACAATAACTATCAGACAGTCACTGTAGTAACAGCCGTAGGGCCGCATATCGAAGGCCCTGCGATGGCTCGCCTGCGCCTCGATAATGCAAAAATTAAGCTCACATATAGCACTGAAACGATAAATTTTTAGTAACTTTGCAGCGTCAAAAAACAAGCCTACGGGGTGTTGTCTTTTAACCGTAAATAGTTTTTGACGTCCCAAGCCGCAATAGCTCAGTCGGTAGAGCATTTCATTCGTAACGAAAAGGTCGTG
>CAZAUV010000148.1:0-5075 GCA_964488335.1 uncultured Bacteroides sp. | reverse complement strand
AGGGTTGTCCCACCTGCGGCTCATGCTCCGGCATGTTTACCGCCAACTCCATGAACTCCCTCAACGAGGCAATTGGACTTGCCCTCCCCGGCAACGGCACCATCCTCGCCACCCATATCAATCGCCGCGAGCTCTTCCGCAAGGCTGCCCGCAAGATAGTGGACAACACTTGGGCCTATTACCGCGACGGTGATGAGAGTGTCCTTCCCCGCTCCATCGCCACCCGCAACGCGATGCTCAATGCCATGACCCTCGACATTGCCATGGGCGGCTCCACCAACACCGTCCTCCACCTCCTGGCCATAGCCCACGAGGCGGGAGTGGACTTCACCATGGCCGATATAGACGCCCTCTCGCGCAAGACTCCGGTGCTCTGCAAGGTGGCCCCCAACTCCCACTATCACATTCAGGATGTCAACCGCGCCGGCGGCATCCTCTCCATCATGAAGATACTCGCCGACGGCGGCCTGATCGACACCACGGTCAATCGCGTCGACGGCCTCTCGCTCTCCGAAGCCATTGACCGATATGCCATCGGCGGCAAGGACTACTCTGACAAGGCCGACGAGCTCTGGCGCTCCGCCCCCGGCGAGAAACGCTCCCTTACCCTCGGCAGCCAGATGTCGTATTACGGCGAGCTCGACACCGACCGCACCGGCGGCTGCATCCGCGACATGGCCCACGCCTATGTCAAGGATGGCGGCATAGCCGTCCTTCGCGGCAACATAGCCCTCGACGGCTGCGTGGTGAAGACCGCCGGCGTCGACCCCTCCATCTTCCGCTTCCGCGGCCCTGCCAAGGTGTTTCACTCTCAGGAGGAGGCCGTCGACGGCATCCTCGGCGGCAAGGTGGTTGCGGGCGACGTGGTGGTCATCGCTTTTGAGGGCCCCAAGGGAGGCCCCGGAATGCAGGAGATGCTCTATCCGACCAGCTATATCAAGAGCCGCCACTTAGGCAAGGAGTGTGCCCTCATCACCGACGGCCGCTTCTCGGGAGGCACCTCCGGTCTCTCCATCGGCCATATCTCACCCGAGGCTGCCGCCGGCGGCAACATAGGCCTCGTCCGCGACGGCGACATCATAGCCATCGACATCCCCGGGCGCACCATCAATGTGGAGCTCACCGACGACGAGCTCCTCGCCCGCCGCCGCGAGGAGGAAGCCCACGGCGAGGAGGCCTTCACCCCCCGCGGCCGCGACCGACACGTATCGCGCGCCCTCCGTGCCTATGCCGCCACGGTGGCTTCGGCCGACAAGGGCGGTGTCCGCATCTGATATCTCCCCTTTCACCATACCTTCCATTAACTTCTTATCAAGCATTTTATGAGCGAGACCATCACCGGCACCGAAGCAATAGTCCGCGGCCTCATCCACGAAGGGGTTGACCGCGTCTTCGGCTACCCCGGAGGAGCCATCATACCCCTCTACGACACGCTCTATGACTATACCGACAAGATAACCCACGTCTTGACCCGCCACGAGCAGGGAGCCATCCACGCCGCCCAGGGCTATGCCCGCGCCAGCCACCGCACCGGAGTGGTGGTGGTCACCTCGGGCCCCGGCGCCGCCAATGTCATCACCGGCCTGAGCGACGCCAATATCGACTCCACTCCGCTGGTGATCATCATCGGCCAGGTCAATTCAGAGCTGCTCGGCACCGATGCCTTCCAGGAGACCGACGTAGTGGGCATCACCCAGCCTATCTCGAAATGGAACCTCCAGATACGCCGCGCTCAGGATATCCCCGAAGCTATTGCCCGGGCGTTTTACATAGCCAATACCGGCAGACCCGGCCCGGTGGTGCTCGACATCGCCAAGGATGCCCAGACCGGCACTTTTGAGTGGGACCATTACCGCCGCTGCAACTTCATCCGCTCTTATATCCCCTATCCCGAGGTGAGCGACACTGAGCTCCATGTGGCCGCCTCGCTCATCAACTCGTCGGAGCGCCCGCTGATCATCTCCGGCCAGGGCGTGATGATAGCCGGCGCTGAGAAGGAGCTCACTGCTCTGGCCGAGAAGGCCGACCTCCCGGTGGCTTCAACCCTCTTGGGCCTCTCCACGATGCCGTCTGACCATCCGCTGTATAAAGGCATGGTGGGAATGCACGGCAATATCGGCCCCAACTTCAACACCAACCGGGCTGACCTGATCATAGCCGTAGGCATGAGGTTTGACGACCGTGTGACCGGAGCCATGGAGAAATATGCCCCCCAGGCCAAGATCCTCCATATCGACATCGACAAATCGGAGTTTGACAAGAATATCAAGACCTATGCCCGCGTCCATGGCGACGCCCGCGAGGTGCTCCACCGCCTCTACGGGCTGGTGCGCGAAGCCAAGCACACCGACTGGAACCGCTCCTTTGACCTGGCCAACGACGTGGAGCGCCGCCGCGTGATGGAGCCTGAGCTCAACAGCACCGACCCCGAGGCCCGCTGCCATATGGGCGAAGTGGCCCGCAAGGTGAGCCTCGCCGCCGGTATCGACCCCATCCTCGTCACCGATGTGGGCCTCAATCAGATGCTCTCGGCCCGCTATTTCCGCTACACCGCCCCCCGCTCCATCATCACCTCGGGCGGCCTCGGCACCATGGGCTTCGGCCTCCCCGCTGCAATAGGCGCCAAGATGGGCGCTCCGAAGCGCACCGTCTGTGTCTTCACCGGCGACGGCGGCATCCAGATGACCATGCAGGAGCTCGGCACCATCATGCAATATGGTGTCAATGTGAAGATAATCGTGCTCAACAATGATTATCTCGGCAATGTCCGCCAGTGGCAGCTCCTCTTCTTCAACAAGCGCTACTCACAGACCCCGATGGTCAACCCCGACTTTGCCATGATAGCACGCGCCTATGCCATCCCGGCCGAGGAGGTGGAGCGCCGCGCCGACCTCGACGACGCAATAGCCCGCATGATGGCCTGCGACGGGCCCTATCTGCTCAATGTGATGATCGACCCCAACGACATGGTCTTCCCGATGACCCCCAACGGGTGTGCGGTCGATCATATCATGCTCAACCCCACGGAGGCCTACTCCCCCGAGATGAACGAACCCTAAGCCCCCTCCCCTCCCATCATGGACGAAAAGAAACTCTTCACCATAACCGTCTTCACCGAAAACCACGTCGGCCTCCTCAATCAGCTCTCCATCATCTTCACCCGCCGGTGTCTCAACATCGAGAGCATCTCGGCGAGCCGCTGCTCCCTCGACGGTGTCCACAAAATCACTCTCACCTGCTATTCCGACCGCCGCTCGCTCAAGCGCGCCGTTGACCAGATAGAGAAGCGCATCGACGTCTTGAAAGCCTATCTCTACACCGACGATGAGGTGGTCTATCAGGAGGTGGCCCTCTACAAGGTGTCGACCGCAAAGCTCCTCGAGGAAAACAATTTTGAGGATATCATGCGCCGCCACAGCGCCCGCATCCTCGACATCACGGCCAACTATACCATCCTCGAGAAGACCGGCCACAGCGACGAGACCGAGGCCCTCTTCCTTGAGCTGCGCCGCTATGATCTGACACAGTTTGTCCGCTCGGGCCGAGTGGCCATCACCAAGAGCCCCGTGGAGCTCGTCGACGCTTACCTTCGCGAGCAGGAGGAGCGTCGCCGCCGTCTCTGCCATGAGATGTAATCAGCCCGCAGGCTCGTGACCCATAGCCTCCGCGGCTACCGGAGCGCTCATAAATCTCTGAATAGCAACAAATTTCAATCTAAGGATTTGTCTTTATCCAATTCATATAATATCACGGCAGCCGGATGCGACGCCGCCCGCCGGCTCCCTCCCTCGACCATCGTGGCCAATATCATTGACCTCGCCGTGGCTCATGCCGACAGTCTCGGTGTGGGCTTCGCGGCCTTGGAGCCTCACGGCATAATGTGGGTCATGGGCCGCATCAGCATCGAGGTGACAAAGTGGCCCCGGATGTTTGACTCCTATGAGCTCACGACCTGGGTGGAGGGTATCAACCGCCTCTTCAGCGAGCGCGACTTCGAGCTCCGCGTCAATGGCGCCACAGCCGGCTATGCCCGGACCATATGGAGCGCCCTCGATATGACCACCCGCCGCTCCGCCTCGCTCGCCCCGGTGATGCAGGCCCTCTCAGATGCCGCCATGCCCTCTCGCCCCTGCCCCATCGACAAAGGTCAGCGCCCCGTGGTCCCCGCGAATCCCCGGAGCGTAAGGCAGTTTACCTTCGGCCTCTCTGACCTTGACTTCAATCGCCACGTGACCACCACCCGCTACGTTGACCTGATTATGGACACGGTGCCTCTCGACCTCTACGACCGCTCGGCTCTCAGCCGCCTCGACATTGCCTTCCACCGCGAGGCCCGGTATGCCGACAGCGTTGAGATCCTGAGCACCATCATCCCCGGCGATACCACTGTCATCGAGGCCGCCATCACTGAGCCGGGCAATCCCTCGGCTGCATATTGCGCCGCCCGACTGGCTTTCGCCTCTTCCGAGAATATATAATCTTATTATCACCATATTAATCTGTTATGGCAAAAATGAACTTTGGCGGAGTTGAAGAAAACGTCATCATCCGCGACGAATTTCCCCTCGAGCACGCTCGCGAGGTCCTCAAAGACGAGACCATCGCCGTCATCGGCTATGGCGTCCAGGGCCCCGGCCAGAGCATGAACCTCCGCGACAACGGCTTCAACGTTATAGTAGGTCAGCGTCAGGGAAAGACCTATGAGAAAGCCATCGCCGACGGCTGGAAGCCCGGCGAGACCCTCTTCTCCATCGAGGAAGCCTGCGAGCGCGCTTCCATCATCATGTGTCTCCTCTCCGATGCTGCCGTGATGAGCGTATGGCCCACCATCAAGAAATATCTCACCGCAGGCAAAGCCCTCTATTTCTCCCACGGCTTTGCCATCACCTGGAACGACCGCACCGGTGTGGTGCCCCCCGCCGACATCGACGTCATTATGGTGGCTCCCAAGGGCTCGGGCACATCGCTCCGCACCATGTTTCTCGAGGGCCGCGGTCTCAACTCGTCATATGCCATCTTCCAGGACTACACCGGTCGCGCATTCGAGCGCACCATAGCCCTCGGCATCGGCATCG
>CAZAUV010000147.1:0-5186 GCA_964488335.1 uncultured Bacteroides sp. | reverse complement strand
CCGAGCCCCTCGTCCCGGGGCGGCGCCTCACCCTCGAGGATATGAACCATTACACGACCGTCAAGACCACTATGTTTAACGGCATCAGCCACCCCGACATAATCCTCTCCCGCGCCGACGGCTCCCTCGAGCTCCTCCGCCGCTTCACCTTCGACGACTATCGCTCACGCATGTCATGACCCCTACAGCCGCCCCATCGCCCCGTTATTCAATCATCATCCCCGTCTATAACCGCCCCGACGAGGTGGCCGACCTGCTGCGCTCCCTGGCGGCGCAGACGGAGCGCTCTTTCGAGACCATCATCGTCGAAGACGGCTCCCCGGTGCCATGCCGCGAGGTGGTGGAGAGGCTCGGCCCCGCTGCCAACGCCCGCTATATCGCGCGCCCCAACGAGGGGCGTTCGCCGGCGCGCAATGCCGGCATCGAGGCCTCCGGAGGCCGCTATCTCATCTTCTTCGACAGCGACTGTGTGATACCCCCCGGCTATTTCGACACCCTCAGCGCCGCACTCGACAGCCGGCCCCTCGATTGCTTCGGCGGCCCCGACGGCGCTTCGGAGAGCTTCACTCCCGTCCAGAAGGCGATTTCCTTTGCCATGACGTCGATGCTCACCACCGGCGGCATCCGCGGCCGCCGCAAGTCAATGGAGACCTTCACCCCCCGCTCTTTCAATATGGGCTTCTCCCGCGAGGTCTACGACCGCGTCGGCGGCTTCCGCGAGATGTTTAGCGAAGACATCGACCTCTCGACGCGCATCCGCCGGGCCGGTTTCTCCATAGGCCTCATCCCGGAAGCGATGGTGTGGCACAAGCGACGGGTGTCGCTCGGGAAGTTTTTCCGCCAGGTCCATGTCTTCGGCCGCAGCCGCATCACCCTCCATCAGCTCTATCCCGGCTCCCTCAAGGCTGTCCACGCCCTGCCGGCGATAGCCGTGGTTGTAGCCGTGGCTCTGATCCTCCTGGCCATCTTCGTCTCCCCCTGGTGGCTCCTGCCCTTTGCCGTCTACGCCCTCGCCCTCTTTGCCGACGCCCTGCGCTCTACCCGCTCGCTCAGCATAGCCCTCCTGGCGCTCCCCGCTTCGGCGGTCCAGATCGTGGGCTATGGCACCGGCTTCATCCGCGCCTGGGTAAGGGACATCCTCCTCGGCCGTGGACGCGATATCGAAGAAGAAATTATCATCCGCCGCGGCAAATGAACAGCCGGATCACCCCTCAGTCTGAGGAGCAGACTTATGGATCGGCCCCCTACGGAGCCCCGACCATCCGCATCAAGGAGCTCAGCGCCGACGACCGGCCCCGCGAGAAGGCTCTCAGCCGGGGCATCGCTGCGCTGACCGACACCGAGCTGCTCACCATAGCAATTGGCTCCGGGCAGCCGGGCCTCTCGGCCCTTGACATGGCCCGCGGGATGCTCAGGAATGTCGGCGGCCGCCTCTCGGGCATCCGCGCGCAGAGCATCCACGCCCTCATCCGCAACAATCCCGGCATCGGCCCCGCCAAGGCAGTGACCATAGCGGCGGCCTTTGAGCTCGGCGTCCGTGCACGCGACGAGATGCCCCCCGAGCAGCCCAAGGTCACCGGCCCCGAGGTGGTATATAACTATATCCGCCGCTATCTCGAGACGCTTGCCAACGAGCAGTTTTGGGTAATCACCCTCTCCCGCTCGGGGCATATCACCGGCGCTTTCCGCCTCTCCGAGGGGGGCACTTCCTCTACTGTTGTCGATGTGAAGGTGTTGATGAAAAATGTTCTCGACCGGATGGCCGAGAACATCATTCTTGCTCATAATCATCCCTCGGGAAATATGACCCCCTCGACGCAAGACTGCGACCTGACGGCGCGCATCAAGAGCGCCTGCGACATCTTTGGCGTCAAGCTCCTTGACCATATCATCGTGGGCCCTGCGTCATTTTATTCCTTCCATAGCGAGGGCCGGCTCTGAGGGTCAGGATGCGGGGGGCGGGCTCTGACGGTCCCGGGGAATTATTTGGCGCAGCTCTCGCCACAGCACGATTTGCGCTCCTGCGCCCTGAAATTGCCGGCCACTTCGAGGAAGGCGGCAAAGTCAGACGCAGGATTTTGCGCGGGGTTGATGTTGTCGCGGGTGGCGATGCGCATCTGACCGTCGGCCAGCATCATGCATATTATATCGCGGTAGGGTATCTTGGCGTAGTCGCTCAGAGTGATCACATCGAAGCTCGGAGTGTAGATCACCTTGGCCTGGGCGGCAAACTTGTCGAGGGTCTCCTTCTTGTTGACCATCAGGGCATTGATGCCGGGAAGGATAAAGCCGTCGTAGTCGTCGTCGGGGCGGCCCGACTTGGCGAGGTCGGCAGCGTTGATCCATTCTCCGCCTACCGACTCGATAGCCTTCTCTACATCGGGAACGGCGAGATAGACCGTCCAGAAGGTACTGTTACCGTCGGCGGGATCGTTGTCAGGGGCGACCGATGAGGCGGCATAAGATGTCAGCGATGTTAACGACAGGATCAGACCCATCATGAATTTGGTGAGGTGTGAGCTCATGGGCAGCGGGTATTTGGGTGATTGATTTATTATGGCCGGGAGAAGCGAATTACCACCGCCTGAGAGGGGAGGGGAGCGCCGACGCCCGGTCTACAAAGTTACGCAAAATTACCCTATCAGTCTGCACTTTAGCAGATGTTTTTTACTTCCCCCATATGTTAATAAATGTTAATTTCTGGGGGGGGGTATTTTTTTGCCGTATATTTGTAATCGCTCTGTAACCTCAAGGTTAAGCACAAACTAAAACAATCAATATCAAATACATAACCAATACACCCCCCGAACTAACATTATGAGAAAAATTCTACTCAGCGTGTCAGTGTTTCTCGCGGCATTAGGCTTCGCAGCCCCGGTCCTCATCCAGGGCTTTACGGGCTCCGAGGATGCCACTGAGGTGCAGCTCACCGAGGGCGAAGAAGGCGAAGAGCCTGTGGCTACCGATGCCCTCGCCGCGGCCAAGACCAACGCCACCAAGCTCGTCGAATACCTCGGCGCAGTCAACGGCCTCTTCGAAGAGCAGGCCGTGACCGACGCCACCACGG
This sequence comes from uncultured Bacteroides sp., assembly GCA_964488335.1. Taxonomy (GTDB): domain Bacteria; phylum Bacteroidota; class Bacteroidia; order Bacteroidales; family Muribaculaceae; genus Paramuribaculum. The sequence continues at coordinate 2,119 of CAZAUV010000147.1, read as the reverse complement.
CTATCGCCGCCGCCACCGACGAAGATGGAGTCAAGGAGGCCAAAAACGCTTTCCTGGCCAAGGTAAAGCCCGTCAACGTCTCCATCAAGAGCTCAAATACCAAGACCGAGACCATCCCTCAGCCCGATGGCAGCTCGACAACCATTGAGCTTGTAGGTGAATATCTCTGCGCCCATCATTTGACCAGCTATGATGAGGATGGCAATGTGACTGAAATTGACAAAAACAAATTGCAGCCTCACGCACACGCCACCTTTGGCTTTGCTTCAATCTGGAATTTGGTCTGGAATGAGTCAGGTATGGAAATCGGCTCAAAATTCTATGGAGAAAATTACGCCTATATCGGCCCCTGGGGCGGCGGTATCGGTGCAGGTACCTCTTCCAAATGGCAGATGGACTGGGGCACTTATACAGACGAGACCGGTAAGACCTATGAAGGCGTGACCTTCCTCGGCACTGCTGCCTCCGGCTCCGGAACGACAGCTTACCTCAGCAGCAGACCCGATCAAGACCAGGGAGGCACTGTTCCATCCCTCAACGCTACCGCTATTTGGAACATCGAGCGCGTCTACGTCCCCGTTTCAATTAGTTTCGACCCCGATCAGATTGACGTAGAGGGCGGCACTTCAAAGAGCGTCCAGCCCGTCCTCGTCTCTGATGGCGGCGACGATCATCCCGTTACCGAAGGCCTCCAGGGTGTAGAATGGACTTCATCGGCCTCTGATAAGGTATCCGTCGCCGGCACCGGCCGCTTCGACTCCATGATACCCTCAGAGATTGAAGATGCCCGCAACGGCTATCTCGCAGGCGAAATCACCGGTGAAAGCTATAATGATGCCGAGGGCGCCGACAATTCGGCTACCATCACCGCTACCTCCGTGATGCCCGCTTCGCAGTCAACTACAAGCCAACAGATCTCCGGCACCTTCACTGCTACTGTTACTCCCGGTGTTGAAGGTGAGGAGCAGCTCAATATTGCCAAGTCTAATTTGAAAGGTCTGATTGACGCTCTCGATAATGCAGGTGTGATACTCGCAGGTACTGATATCGCCACTCTTAAAAACGACATTCAGGATACCCACTACGACACAACTGATGCAGACATAGAGTATGACACTCCTCAACAGGCCAATACCGCGCTATTGCCTCAGATTAAGGTCCTGATGGCCGCTATCAACCCCAATGCGCTTATCCTCATCTACAATAATGATGTAAGCGGTGATACCACTACTCCCTACTATCTTTCCTACCGTTCGAGTCTTAACGGAGCTAATAACGTAGTATGCACTATGGACGAAGCCGGTAGCGATTTCTTTAGTATCTGGAGAATCCTTCCCGTTCAGGACGCCAACGGATACACCGGTAAGATCAAACTTGTAAATTATTCAAAGAATGAAGGTATAGGCCCCTATCTTACAGGTATAAAGGAGGTTGGTAGTTGCCAGGCTCTCGACCTTAATTACCAGACTTTCGGGGTAGGCGACAATGCTGTTTCCGGTATCACATTCCGCAAACCAGATACAAAGTATATCACCAAAAGCTCTAACAACGCTCAGACCAATGGTAACACAACGGCATTAAACAATAAAAATATCTGGCAAATTGCTCCCGCTGTTATCCCCAACACTATCAATCTTGGTGCCACCGTTGGTACTGAGGATAATGAAGGAAAAATTATTGTCACTACTACCTTTGAACCGACCGGTACTATCCCGTTCCTCGATCGCGTTAATTACCGCTACATTGAGCAGGGCAAGACAGAAGCTACCGACTCTGTGGCCGTTACGCTCTCCGACGACGGAACCTTTGAGGCTCCCGCTGCCACCAACGAGGATGTGACCTACATCCTGACCGCAACTTCAGGCAGCGGCGTCAAGGTGATCAACGAAGATGGCACCATTTCTTCTGACCTTCTCTCAGCCACTGCCGAATTTACCATCAAGGCCGCAGTGCTCGAGTCGCTCACCGCTTCTATTCCTGCCGCAACCGAGATGGTGGAAAACGCTACGGAGCGCACAGTGACCCTCACCGTAGTTCCCACTCCCGCCATCTATGTCGTCAAGGCCGAGCAGCTCACCGTGAAGATCGGCGAGACCGCCTGCGAGGTTGCCGCCGGCGA
>CAZAUV010000146.1:0-5564 GCA_964488335.1 uncultured Bacteroides sp. | reverse complement strand
CGGCATCATGGAGATGGCCGACGGCATCGTCATCAACAAAGCCGACGGCGACAACATCGACCGCGCCCGCCTGGCCCAGGCCCAGTTTAAGAGTGCCCTGCGCCTCTTCCCGACCCCTCCGAGCGGCTGGACCCCCGAGGTGCTCACTTACTCGGGCTATTTCGAGCTGGGCATCCCCGAGGTGTGGGATATGATCGACCGCTATTTTGACTTCGTAAAGGCCAACGGCTACTTTGAGCGCCGGCGCGATGCCCAGAGCCGCTACTGGATGTTTGAGACCATCGACGACCGCCTCCGCTCCCGTTTCTACCGCGACCCCGAAGTGGAGGCCATGCTCAGGGTTAAGGAAGAGCGCGTCTTAGGCCGGCTTCAGAGCCCCTTCACCGCCGCCGCAGAGCTTCTCGACTTCTACTTCGGCAAGCGGTGAGCCCGCGGCAGGGAAGGCGCGATAAACGCAGAAGCTTTTGGAGCTGCACAGGCAGAAAATTTTAATCATAAATAGAGATAATTGGGCGATAATGCTTACCTTTGCAGTCTTGAAATGACAACGACTTCGACATTTGACGCTATCAAAGAGAGTATAGCCCCCGAGCTCGACGCCCTGCGCCGGGAGATAGACCACACACTCAAATCGTCGACCAATCCGCTGCTCAATGCCGTCATCAACAGCTACTTGACCTCAAAAGGTAAGCTCATCCGCCCTATCCTGGTGATCCTGACGGCCCGCCTCTTCGGCCAGGTCAGCGAGCGTGTCATAGCAGCCGCTTCGGCCGTGGAGCTTCTCCATAACGCGTCGCTTATCCACGACGACGTGGTCGACGAATCGAAGCTGCGCCGAGGGGCCCCGACCATCAATGCCGTCTGGGACAACCATATAGCAGTGCTCGTGGGCGACTTCTTTGAGGTAGGAGCCCTCCGCCAGGCCATCGCCACGGGCGACCTCCGCATCGTCGACTCCTTTTCGTGCCTGGGACGGCTGCTGTCGCTGGGCGAGCTTGACCAGATCTATAACGCCCGCTACCGGACCATCAATGAAGAGACCTATTTCAAGGTGATCAGCCAGAAGACCGCCTCGCTCTTCATATCCTGCATCGAGATGGGCGCATTTGCCTGCGGCATCGACAAGGGCGACCCGCGCCTCGAGACCATGAGCCGCTTTGCCGAGCTCTTAGGCCTCTGCTTCCAGATACGCGACGACATCTTTGACTATTTCCCTCAGGGCGACGACCCTGTGGGCAAGCCTACGGGCAACGACCTCCGCGAAGAGAAGTTTACCCTCCCCCTTATCTTTGCCCTTAACCGGCCTGATCCCTCCGACCTCGGCCTTCAGGAGCAGATGCGCTCCATAGCCTTCAGCGAGGGCTCTTTTTCCGACGAGGATATAGACCGCCTCTACTCCTTTGCGCGCTCCGAGGGGGGCATCGAATATGCCTATGCCACTATGGAGCGCCTCCATGACGAGGGCATAGCGGCTGTCGACGCCGTTTTCGGCTCTGACCATCCCGCCACGATTCCCTTCAAAGACCTGTTTCGCTTCATCATCGAGCGACGTTTCTGACCCCCTTAAGCCTTAATAATATCCCTTCAGACACCATGAAACTGACCAAAGCCCTTGGCGCTCTCCTCCTCTCGGGCGTCATCTCCCTGACGGCAGCAGCCCGCGACGCCAAGTATATCTTCTATTTCATCGGCGACGGTATGGGCCCCAATCAGGTGAGCCTTGCCGAATATTATCGCGGCGAGATAACCGACTCCCTCGGCATCGCCCCCCTGGGCTTCACGCAGTGGCCCGTGGCTTCACTCGCCTCCACATTCTCCGGCTCAACGCGCGTGACCGACTCCGCCGCCTCAGGCACAGCCCTCGCCACCGGCACCAAGACCGCCAACGGCTGCATCGGAGTGGCCGCTGATATGACCACTCCGCTGAAGAGCATCGCCGTCCGCGCCCATGAGGCCGGCAAGCGTGTAGGCGTATCGTCGAGCGTAGGAATTAACCACGCCACCCCCGCCTCCTTCTATGGCCATCAGGCCAAGCGCAGCAGCTACAACGCGCTCGGCCTCGAGCTCGCCGAGACCGGATTTGACTTCTTCGGCGCCCCCGACTTCTATGGCAGTGGCAAAGACACCGTAGGGGTCTATGACAATGCCCGCGCCCATGGCTATGTCATCACCCGCGGCCTCGATGAATATAAGGCCCAAGCCCCCAAGGCATCCAAGATAATCATGCTCCAGCCCGCCGCCACCACCGCCGCCATCGGCGCCACACTCCCTTATGCCATCAATCGCCGGGAGGGGGATATGCGCCTGCGCGACATCGTGGAGGGGGGCATCGACTTCCTCTATCAGGGCGGGGGCGAAGACGACCCCGGCTTCTTCTTCATGGTCGAGGGGGGCAACATCGACTGGCAGTGTCATAGCAACGATGGAGCGACCGTGGCCCGCGAGGTGGAAGACTTCGATGACGCCATCTCCGCAGCCTACGACTTCTATCTGGCCCACCCCGATGAGACCCTCATAGTGGTCACGGCCGACCATGAGACCGGCGGCCTGCATCTCGGCACCGGAGCATATGCCCTCAATCTCAAGGCTCTCGCCAATCAGAAGGTGAGCGAAGACGGCTTCAGCCGTATCATCAATGATATCCGCCGCAATAATGAAGGCCTCATCACCTGGGAGCAGGCCGAGCAGGCCCTGGCCGACAATTTCGGCTTCTTCACCGAAGCCGTGACCCTCACCGAAGATCAGCAGAGCCGCCTGCGCCGGGCGTTCGACACATCTTTCGGCCCCGACTCCAAGCTCGTGGTCAGCGAATACCGCAGCAACTATCCTCTATCGTCGGTGGCCAAGGAGGTCATCAATGAGATAGCCCTCATCGGCTGGGGGAGCGGCGGCCACTCGGCGGCCTATGTCCCCGTCTATGCTGTCGGCGTAGGTGCCCAAGACTTCTCCCGGCGGTCAGACAACGCTCTTATCCCCCGCAAGATAGCCGCCATCGGCGGATTTCCCGTAACAGATTAATCTAACAACCTATCATAACCCATCATCAATGAAAGCGCTTAACATTCTCAAGGGCGTTGCCATGGCTTCGCTCCTGCTCATCACCGCCTCAGCCTGTCAGGGCGGCGACCCCGATGAATATTATATCCGCTATACCATCGGCATCAATCCCGGCGACGAAATCAACGTCCGCTATAACGACGTCTACCACACCTTCCACGACCTCTCCGGAGTGCGCAATGAAGAGGAGGTCGTGACCGAACCTATCGGCCCCGTCTTCGGCGGCTTCCGCGCCACCATCGATGCCACCGTCAACGACGACCAATCTCCCCGCTTCATCATGATCGAGACCAGCGTCAACGGTGCGCCCTATGAAGTGAAGGAATATGTGGAAAATGGCAAGACCGCAACCTGGTATGTCCCCATCCAGTATTAATCTGTAACCGCCATCCCCAGATACAGAAATATCTCCTCCCCCGAGGAGATATTTCTGTATCTGTCCATACCCTTTCCCTGCTCCGACGGGTGGGGTATCATTCCCGGGGGGACTCCCGTTTTGAGCCGCCGATAATTATTATACTCTGAAAGACACGACGTGTGTTGCGCCTCACTTTGTATGCGTAGCCGACAAATAAATTTTGTCAAAGCATAGATTTCTTGACCGAATTTTTAACAAAACCGCTTCAGGGCGGTATAATTCCTTTGCGCATCCATAATTAACGGCTGCCTGTTAAAAGGCCACCGGCTGTCAACCCGCCTTTTCCCCCTCGTTTACTAAGCAGACTGACATCTTCCATAAATGAAAGTCGCGGGGGAGGAGGCCGATCTTTCCCGGCCCGTAGTTTTCCGGGAGATCTTGCCGTTCGATAGCCCGATATGTCGCTTGCTGAATGTTTCTGATCTGAGCGGAACAAAAGCCGGCGATATTTTTTATGTTATACAGCATATTTCTAAGCAGATCTGCGATATGCTCTTGCCCATGTCGGCATTTTTTGCTTAATTTGCGGATTGTTAAACTAAAATCCACCAAAACAAGAAACAGAAAGACTAAGCAAGACATATTTCAAACATGACTTTTAGACAAGTTATTTGGCTTTCGTAAATCTGGTAAATTTCAAAGCCCCAAATAATAAGTCAAAATGTTGGTTTGTACCCGCTAAGGGCGCAGACTGCTTTTTACTTATTTGGGCAAAAGGTTTACCAGAACCCACGAAAGCAGATAAGGAAAAAGCTATGGCTGTCGCTCTTTTTTTCGTGAGTTGGTATGAACCGAGAGAATATGGACTATAAGTTAGATTACATTACCCGAGCACTATCCAAAATCTCCCACAAGAGATTGGAGAGCTATGTAATACATCGCATCTGGAATATTCTTGACAACACGGATATCCATTTCGTATTTCAACAGTATGTTGTCCGCAAGGAGGGCAAATATGCTCTTGCCGACTTATATCTGCCCCAGCTTAACCTTGTGGTGGAAATTAATGAACCCGCTCACTATCAGAATAAAGAAGCTGATATAATCCGCAATGCCGAGATTTCGGAATATGCCGATATAAAAGTCATAGATTGCTACAACGTGGTAAACGGCATCGCGGTTGCCTGCTCCCTCAGAGAACTTGATGAGCGCACGGATAAGGTAACGGACTACATCAGGAAACGGATAAGCGAAACCGCCTTAACTCCTTGGAAGGGCACTGATACTCCCGACCAGGTGAGGCAGCGGGGAGCCCTTAGGGTAGAGGACAATGTGTCGCTCGAGACCATTGATGATATTGCTGCGGTTTTCGGTACTAAACCAAAGCATAAGGGCTTTTTGAGAGTCTCAGCCGTATGGGTGCCAAATAAGGAGAATAAAGATCTTGTATGGTGGCCTAACGAAAAACACTCCAAGTGGTGTAACGAGTTATCTCCCGACAGACTTACCATCACCGAATACCCTAAGGCGGAGTCGCAGAGGGAGGGCCATATGAGAAGCCATCTTGATAAGGGTGTCAATCGGATAACCTTCCTGAAATACACCGATTGGCTCGGGATAAATATGTATCGTTTCATAGGTGTATTCAGGCTCAACAGAGAAAAGTCCGTCAGGGAAAACAAATGTGTATGGCAACGCATCTCTGACATTTATTCACTTGACCCATTGTCATGAGCAAAGAATACTACAAGAAACGTATCATAGACCTCAGGGCATCTATCGCAAAAGAGCGTGAGGCAAAGAAAAAAGACAATGCCTATTACGCAAACCTGATTAAGAGAGCCACTACTCCATCAAGCAAGGCAAGCTATCGCAAGTCAAAGATTGACAGAGCGGCATCACACGACAGGCGGATAGTGAGCCTCAGGCGAGACATCGATAATGCGAAAGCATCTTTGAAACGAATAAAATAACCCCAAATAAAAAAATAAACAATATGGGAGTGCTAAACAATCTTATCAACTCCATAAAAGACAACTTCACCATGGCTGAATTTAACATCAATGGCCGCATGACGGTCAGCAGTCTGAGAAAGCAATTCAAGGACGCATTCGGGGCGACCCTGCGTGTTTACAAGGGTCCCAAATTC
>CAZAUV010000145.1:0-5590 GCA_964488335.1 uncultured Bacteroides sp. | reverse complement strand
GCTTTTTTAAGATAAATTCCCCACTCTCTTATTATGCGACTGCAAACTTAGAGCTATTTTATTACCAATCATAAATGCCAAAGTAGGGAGCCCTACGGCACACATAACTGCAATATGAAGAAGTTTCTTCTCGGTCTTACCGTATGTTGCGCTCTTGCCTGCACAAGCTGCAGCTTTTCAAGAGAAGCCACCGGTAACCAAAACTTAAATCAGACGGAAGTGGTTCTTGCCAAAAAGAATTATCGTGTCATCGGTCAGGCCACAGGTGTATCCACTCAAAACTATGTGTTTGGCATAGGTGGTATGTCGCAGAAGTCTCTCGGTCAGTCTGCAATGTCTGAGATGTTTAAGAATGCCAATCTCTCCGGTTCTCAGGCAATTATCAACGTAAACGTAGCTTATAAGAATAAGCTGGTTTTAATCCACACTAAGTCTAAGGCTATCGCTACCGGCACAATCATCGAATTTGTTGATTAATCCGCGCTTCAGAAAAACATGAGGGTGAGAATCCGTATTAATAGCCGGATTTTTCCACCCTCATTTCTGTTTTGTCACAGAGATTTTCAGTCCCCAAAAAAGCCGACATTTAGCTATAAGTCGGAAAAATTTGGACTTATAGCTAAATGTCGGCTGAATGGGTGGCTGAGCGGCGAGCTGATTATGCGCTGACTTGAACGCGAGACAAAAGGCCTAATTTCGTTGATATATAACTACATATTAAGGTCTACTTCGATGGACTGCCAGTCGTTGACGTCGGGATGGAAGCCTTCGTCGTGGATGATAGGCCGGGGCAGCGGGAGCCCGTCGATGCGGATGGTGACATGGCGCGGATCAGGGGCATCGCTCACCTGGTCGGTGACGTCGAAGGTCTGATACCAGCGGGTGCCGTCGTCAAGCGTGAGATAGATGGTCAGCAGATGGGGATAACTGTGGCGCGGGCTCTCGCCGAAGGTGAGGAAAGTGCCCCGGAGAGTGGTCATATCGTTATTGAGCGGAGCGAGGGTCAGGGGAAGGGTCACACGGGTGTCGGCAGGCTCGCGGCGCCCGTGGCTATAGCCTTCCGACATGCCCGTGAGGGTAGCGTCGATGGTAGCGCCGCGGAGGAAGCGCAGGTTTTCCACGTCGGTGATAATCACCTCATAGTGGCATATCGCCTCCGAGGGGGTGAAGATGATGTGGCGGAGCGAGTCGGAGGGGGTCAGGTGGAAGCCGTCGGTGCGGGCCGACCAGAGCATGCCCGGAGTGGCCACGATGCGCTCGCTCTCGGTGGCTCGTGCCCGTGGGATCGACCGGGTGTCGTAGCCCCCGCCGGAGAGGACGCTCACCTCGGCGGTGAAGCTCTCGATGGTCTCAATGTCGGAGTCGTAGCGGATGCCGGCCCAGTCGGTATCGTCGCTGTTGGTGGCGATGGCGTCGTAGTCGCCGACGGGGAGGCTTATCAGGCCGCCATCCTTGCCGGAGAATATGATGCGCTCCTTGTCGCCGGCAGAGTTGTAGAAATATACTGCCATGGAAGCGGGATCGGCATCAGGGGCATCGCACCAGTCAAAGACCACCTGGACGGGTGTCATATGGGTATGGTCAAAGCAGAGCTCCTTGTGGTCACACGAGGAGGCGAGTATCATTGCTGTGGCGGCCACGGGGATAAGCCGGGCGGCGCGGCCGAGGAGTGTCATCATTGGTTGCCTCCTTTCTTGGGGTTAAAGTTGTTGGAGCCTAAGAGCCACACGAGAGAAATCTCGGCCTTGGTCGGGCCAAACCATTTGAGGCGGCGGGTCGACTGCCAGACATAGTGGGAGTCTTGGGGGGTGTATTCATAGACCGTCCCTCCCAGGTAACCGATACCTATGGAGAAATCGATATTCAGGCGCCGGGCTATCGGGAGGGTATAGCCATACTCGATGCCGGCCATCAGATTGCAACGCTGCCAGATATTGCCTCCGGGCTGACCACCCATATAGCCTTTCCCGCCAAACTCAAAGTCGTAGGTCACGACGCCTACGTAAGCTCCTAAGTGATGGCCGGTCAGTGGCTTGTCGTAGTGGCCGAGCCACCATCTCAGCCCCATGTCGCCGCCATAGGCGCGCCAATAGCGGTGGGAGCTGTTTTTGCTCCACCAGCCGTAGGTCCATGAAGCCGTGAGCGACAGATTGCTGCCCACATATATCTCGCCCCCGACCGTTGGCAGGAGGGCGGCATCATAGAGCATATTGGTGCGCAGGGAGGCATAAGTGCCTTTGGGATAGGAGGGTATGCTATCGGCTGTCTGGGCCATACCGGGGAGGGAGGCCAGCCAGAGCATAAGCGATATGATGAAAAGGCGGGAGGCCGTGATGAGGGGCCGCGCTGCGCCGGGGTGTGAGTTTGACATAGTGAGATAAGCGCTGATGGATGGAGGAAGGTAAGACCGCTCCTCTTTGATTACCTAACGCCCCCGGGCCCCGATATGTTCCCGTCCGCGCGACTATTATTGATTTTCCACTGCGCGTGGACTCCCGGAAGTCAGGCAGATTGAGTGGAGGGGGAGGTCATCAGGCGGCGCCACTTCCGGTAGCCGAGGATGGCTATGACGGTATAGATCAGGTAGAGGGCGGCATAGAAGTAGATGCCTTTATAGATGTAGAGCCCGACGCAGACGGCATCCACCATCATCCATGCTATCCACTGCTCGATATACTTGCGGGCGAGCATCCAGGTGGCAATGATGCTCAGGGCAGTGGTGAATGCGTCGTAATAAGGGACGGTGGAGTCGGTGCAGTAGATGAGCCAGGCGGCGATGAGGGCGTAGACCAGGGCAAAGACTCCGAGAGTGGCGGCGAGGGTGCCCGCGGTGATATGGGTGATCGGCAGGGGGGCCTTCTCGCGGCGGTGGAAATTGAAGGTCCAGGCCAGATAGCCGTAGATGCCCATCAGGAGGTAATAGATGTTCATGGCAAAGTCGGCATACAGGCCTTTTGAGAAGTAGACCCACATTGATATCATGGGCATTATCAGCGATGCAAACCACATGCGCGGATTGGCGTGATATTCCCAGTAGAGGTAAAGGAGGCCGATGAGAAATCCGGCTATTTCGAGGATATTGTCGAGGGGCATGGATATGGTCGGGGGGGATGAGGGTCAGAAGCGGATGGTGGTGGTCAGCATGAAATTGATAGGAGCCTGGGCGGCATAGCCGGCATAGCGATAGATGATCTTTTCTCCGCCGGGGCCTACCGTATAACCGGCGCCGGAATAGCCGTTGCTCTCATAGCGCTCGTTGAAGATATTGTTGACGGCGGCGCCCAGGCGCAGGTCCCTGAGGCCGGCGATGGCTCCGAAGGAGTAGGAGAGGAAGAGGTCGCTGACAAAGTAGGGGTCGAGCATCTCCTCGCTGCTGTGGCTGTTGCTCAGATACTGCCGGCTGACATAATGACTCATAATGGAAGCCTCGAAGCCCCCGGAGGTAAAGGTCAGTGCATTGTTGACGGTCACCGAGGGGGAGAAGGCGATCGGCGTAGAGCCGATATAGTTGCTGATGGGATTGGTCCAGCCGTCTTCATAGATATATTCGGTGAAGTTGCGGATGCGGTTGCGCGACAGGGTGGCGTTGACTGCCCACTGGAAGTGTTTGCAGGGGGTCAGGCGCGCCTGGAGCTCGATGCCGGCGCGATAGCTGTGGGGCACGTTGATGCTCAGCGGATTGCCGGTGTCTGACAGCTGACCGGTGGCCACGAGCTGGTCCTTATAGTCCATATAGTAGAGATTGGCTCCGGCGGCGAAGACCGCAGTCGCAAACGAGTAGCCGAGCTCATAGTCGGTGAGTCGCTCGGCCGAGGGGAGGTGGGCCGGATCGCCCTCGGTGAAGTTGCTGCGGGTGGGCTCCTTATGGGCCACTCCTACGGAGCCGAAGATGCGGTGGGCGCCCCTCTGGAAATTGAGGCCCGCCTTGGGATTGAAGAAGTCATAGGTCTCGTCATAGGCCATCTGCTGCATCGCCCCGGTGGAATAGTCATAATCGGCATTGGCGCCCGAGAGGCGGTAGTCGATGTGGCGATACTGGAGGTCGGCAAAAGCCACGAGGCCGCGGGCCACCGTAAGATTGGCGCGCCCATAGATATTGGCATCGGTCTTGCGGCTGCGGTTGGAATAATATTCCTGAAGGGGGTCGATGGGGCCAAGGTAGTTTCTGACCCATTCGATCTGCCCGAAATGGTGGGCACGGTAATGATTGGCGGCCGCGCCGAGATTGATGTTGACGTTGTCGCGGTAATAAGTGGCGTTGACAGTCGCGCCGAGGAAGTGATTGTGGTTGTATTTGAGGCGGATAAGGTCGCTCTTCTTCACCATCTGACCCGAGGCGTCCTCAAAAGGAGCGAGACCATATTCTATGAGCGAGCGTCCGGTCTTGTATTGCCGGTAATAACCGGTTCCGCGGGTATAGTGGAGAGCGGCGTTGAGGCGCCAGGCCCCGGAGAGACGCTGGCCCAGATGGAGCTGGAAGTTGTGCTGGGTGTAGTAATCCTTCTGGTCGGGATAGAAGGCCGTCGAGCCGTCGGAGGCGGTATATTTGCCGCAGGGGTTATATCGGCGCCCATATTTCTCCATCTCATCGCGCGTGGCATAGTCCCAGGCCATATATGTCTCTTCCTTCCCCCCGAGGGCAAGGAAGCGCAGGGTGGTGCCGCCATTGCGATAAGCCAGCTGGCCCATATAGCTCCATAAGCGCGATGAAGCGCGGTCAATGTAGCCGTCGGAGCCTATGTTGCTTATCCGGGCATCGGCGTTCCAGTGATTGCCCATCAGGCCCGAGCCCACGCTGAAGCTCTCCTTATGAGTGTTATATGAGCCGTAAGAGCCTGAGGCGATGCCATAAGGATCGTCAGAGGGCATCTCGGTGAGCATATTGATGGTGGCGCCGAAGGCTCCCGCGCCGTTGGAGCTGGTGCCCGCGCCGCGCTGCACCTGTATGTCGCTCACCGACGAGGCCAGATCGGGCATATTGACCCAGTAGACGCGGTGGCTCTCGGCATCGTTCTGTGGCACACCGTTGATAGTGACGTTGATACGCGAGGGATCGGTGCCCCTGACTCTCATATAGCTGTAACCCACTCCCCCTCCGGCATCAGAGGTAAACACCACCGAGGGGACCATCGACAGCAGGAAAGGGATGTCGCGGCCATCATTGGTCTTGGCTATCTCCTCGGCCGATATATTGCTGAAAGCCACGGGAGTATTGGCCGTGGCCCGGTTGCTGACCACCCTCACCTCGGGCAGGGCTATGTCGCTGCGGTCAGCGGCGGCAGCGGTAGTGTCGGCCTTCTCCTGGGCCGCGATGTCCTGAGCGGCGCCCATACATACAGCGGCCGCCATCATTGCAAGCAATTGATGTTTCATGATTTTTTCTCTACGCCGGTATTACCCGGATCAGGTTATAAGGGTATGATCTCAGCTCCCGGGCAATCAGCCGCCCGTCGGCACCCCTAAAATGATGTAATCTTCCGCTCCCCCCTCTCCCGGGGGAAACAGCGCTGCAAAGTTAAGCATTTTTCGCCATCCGATGCAAAAAGAAAATTGCCCCCCTCCCCCGCCGCCGGCGCTTGCCCGCCTCGGC
>CAZAUV010000144.1:0-5695 GCA_964488335.1 uncultured Bacteroides sp. | reverse complement strand
GGAACACAAAGCGACCGATACGACCGAAGCCGTTAATACCTATTTTAGTCATAGTCTTGTGTTGGGATTATTACGTAAGTTATTTGGGTTATGATTTTTAGAGGTAAGGTTACATATGGCATTGCCGGAGCGCCGGAGCGCCCGCTATGCTATATGCGACACAAAGGTAATAATTTTTTTTGGCTCGCGGCTCATTTATTTGGCTACATTTTGCAGAGGCCTGCATTTTTTTTGGTACTTTTGCCCGAAAGAAATCATCTTTTAATCTTTTATTATGGCTTTTTTCAAGGAATTTAAGGAGTTTGCCATGAAGGGCAACGTTGTCGACATGGCTGTCGGCGTGATCATCGGCGCCGCTTTCGGCAAGATCGTTTCGTCGCTCGTAGACGATATCATCATGCCTCTCGTAGGCGTGGCCACCGGCGGCATGAACTTCACCGACTTCAAGTGGGTGATCCAGAAGGGCATCACCGAGGGTGAGACCGTGATCCAGCCCGAGGTGACGATGAACTATGGCGCTTGGATCCAGACCGTTGTCGACTTCATCATCGTGGCCTTCTGCATCTTTGTGATGATCAAGTTTATCAACAATCTGCGCAAGAGCAAGGCCGCCGAAGAGGTTGCCGAGGAGGCTGCCGCTGCCGAGCCCTCGAAGGAGGAGCAGCTGCTGACCGAGATACGCGATATCCTCAAGCAGGAGCAGAAGTAATAGCCCCGATCTCTCTGTCGCGCTCCGCTATCGTATAAGGCCGGCGGGCGGGCCCCCCTTCTTCTGGGGACCCGCCCATCGACCCTGTTACGTTTTTATACCCGTCCACTTCCTTCTACCAATCATTCCATGAAAAACTTCCTTGCTCTTATCATAGCACTTATAGCCCCCTGGATGGCAATTGCCGCCCGGGCGGTGCCTGACGGAAAGGCCATCTTTACCTTTGACGGCACTGAGGGCCACGACATTGTTTATCGCATCCCCGCCCTGGCCCGGGTGGCCCACGGCCCCCATGCCGGACGCCTCATTGCCATAGCCGACTACCGCTACTGCGGCGGCGATATAGGGGCCGGGCGCATCGATCTGCTCGTCGCGGTGAGCGACGACAACGGCGCCACCTGGAGCGAGCCGGCCCAGCTCGTCGATGGCCTGGGCAACCCCGTGGCCCAAGGCACCGGCGCCGAAGGCAATGTGATCACCAATCTCGACTGCGGCTTCGGCGATGCCGCCATTGTGGCCGACAATGCCTCTGACGAGATTTTTATGCTCGCCTGCTGCGGTCGTCAAAACCTCTTCAGCTCCACCCGCGAGAACCCCCAACCCTCGGCACGATGGTGGAGCCATGACGGCGGCGACACTTGGACTGCTCCCGACTTCTCCCTCTGGGAGGAGATCTACGGCCTCTTTGACGGCACTACGCCCCAGGGGCGCGCCGACGGCCAGTTTATCGGCTCGGGCCGCATCATGCAGAGCCGAAAGATTAAAAAAGACAAGTATTATCGCCTCTATGCCGTCAATTCCGTCCAGACCGACCATGGCAAGATGATGGCCAACTATGTGCTCTATTCCGACGACTTCGGCCGCTCATGGGCCATCCTCGGCGACCCGATGATTGCCCCTGTGCCCGACAACGGCGATGAGCCTAAAGCGGAGGAGCTCCCCGACGGCTCCGTGCTCCTGGCTGCCCGCGCCCGACGCGGCGGCCGCCACTTCAACATCTTCCGCTACACCGACCCGCTGAAGGCCGAAGGGTCGTGGGGCTCTCCCGTCCTGACCCATATGGGTGTGGAGCATGGCCTCAACGCCTGCAATGGCGAGGTGCTCATCGTCCCCGCACGCTCCACCTCGTCTGCCCGCGACGGCTACCTCATCCTCCAGTCTGTCCCTTATGGCCCCGGCCGCAAGGATGTAGGCATCTTCTATAAAGGTCTGATGGACCCCGACGACTATGACAGCCCTGAAGACTTTGCCTCAGGCTGGGAGGGCTTCTTTAAGGTAAGCGATCTTCCCTCGGGCTACTCCACGATGATACAGCAGGCCGACGGCGCCATAGGCTTCCTCTATGAGGAGACCACCACTCCGGGCCACGACTACACCATCGTCTATAAGCGTCTGCCCATCGAGCAGATCACCTCCGACCGCTACAGCTTTATCCCCGAGACTCCCATCGAGCCCCGCGACGATGCGGCCTCTGAAGCCACGCCGAGCCTCGCCCCGGCCCTCAACCTCACTCCCCGACCGGCATCGTTCACGCCCGGCGAGGGCTCCTTCACCCTCGCCAAGGGAATGAAGGTATATGTCGGCTCCAAGATTTTCAAGGCTGAGACTGAGAAGTTTATCGCCTCCATCGAGGCCTCTTCACGTGTCAGGCTCAAGACCACCGGCAACGCCGGGAAAGCCGCCGTAGTCATCAATCCCTGCGACACCATCGCTCCCGAGGGCTACAACCTCACGATTGCTCCCGACGGCATCAGGATTGCCGCCTCGGCCCCCGCCGGCCTCTTCTATGCTTTCCAGACCATCAGGAAGCTGATGGGCCCCGAGGCCGCCCTCTCCAAGCCGGGCGCTTCACCCACCCTCCCCTGCCTCTCCATCGCCGACGCGCCCCGATTTCCCTATCGCGGCTTCATGCTCGACGTCTCGCGCCATTTCTTCACCGTCGACGAGATCAAGCGCCTGCTCGACCTGATGGCCCTGTATAAGATGAACCGCTTCCACTGGCATCTGACCGACGACCAGGGCTGGCGCGTCGAGATCGAGAAATATCCCCGCCTCACGACCGTGGGAGCTACGGCCCCGCGTGTACGCCTGACAGATATGCACGCCAAGACCCAGACCTGGGTCGACGAGCCTTACGGACCCTTTTTCTACACCAAAGACCAGTTGCGCGACATAGTGGCCTATGCCCGCGAGCGCCATATCGAGGTGATTCCCGAGATTGATATGCCCGGCCATTTCGTTGCTGCCCTCTGCGCCTATCCCGAGTTTTCGACCGACCCTGATGCTAAGCGCCAGGTATGGAGCGACGGCGGCATATCGGCCGATGTCCTCAATGTGGCCTCCCCTGCCGCTGTGGAGTTTGCCAAGGATATCCTCGACGAGATTATCGACATATTCCCCTATGAATATATCCATATAGGCGGCGACGAATGTCCGACATCGGCCTGGGAGCGCAACCCCCGGTGCCAAGCCCTGGTCGAGAGCGAGGGGCTCGACAACTTCCGCCGCCTCCAGAGCCGCTTCACCCGTCAGATGGCCGACCATCTCGCCTCGCGCGGCCGCAAGATGATGGTGTGGAACGAGGCCCTGACGGCCGACGGAGCCGACCGCGACCTCATCACCGACATCAAACCCACGATCTTCTGCTGGGTGGGCGCCGACAAGGCCGTCAAGCTCTCCACCGAGCTCGGGCTCAATGCCATCTTCACCCCCTGGGGCCCGTATTACATCAACCGCACCCAGGGCCCCGGCGAGCCCCCGGGCGCAGGCTATGGCGTAGACGACGTGAAGGTCACCTACACCACGGTGCCCTTCTCCTCGGCCGCTCCCGGCTCCGAGGCTCTTCAGCAAGGTGTCCAGGGCACATTCTGGACCGAGCATGTCTCCGATCGTGAGTATCTCGAATATCTCCTCCTGCCCAGGCTCCTGGCCGTGGCCGAGGCCGGCTGGACCCCTCAGAGCCTCAAAAACTGGCCCGACTTCCAGCGTCGCATGAGCGCCGATGCCGACCTCTTTGACCTCGGCGGCTATGCCTTCACCCGCTACTTCATGCTCCCTCCTGCCGGCTCCTCCACCGGCCCCGACGACAAAGCCTCATCCACCCGCTGACACCCTCAGCGAGCCATTAATCGCGCCCCACCGGCCCAACCATAGCCCAACCGCTCCCCGGCAGCCCCCCCTGCCGGGGAGTCGCGTATTCCCTCCTTAACTCAATTTAACAAAGTGTTTTAACTCAATTTAACAAAGTGTTTTAACTCAATTTAACAAAGTAAGACTCGCAATACCCCTATTCTTCTTTGCTTTTCAGGAATTAATCACTACTTTTGCAGTCACTTATGGAATATATAAACTATCTAAACCGGATAGCCGACAAGACTCTTGATATGAGGTTGGAGGCTTTTGGCGCAGTACAGATTACCGGCCCTAAATGGTGTGGCAAGACAACGACAGCCGAGCGTCGCTCTGCCAGTGTAATCAAGATGCAGGACCCCGACCGGAGAGAAGGATATCTTGCCACCGCACGGATCAAACCATCTCTGTTGCTTAACGGCGCTACTCCGCGGCTAATCGACGAATGGCAGGTCGCTCCGGTGATATGGGACGCGGTCCGCCATGCTGTTGACGAGCGCCGCAAAAAAGGACAGTTTATTCTCACCGGTTCGACGGTCATTGATGATGATGAAATCATGCATTCAGGCACAGGCCGAATTTCAAAAATGGCCATGTATCCTATGAGCCTGTTTGAATCGCTTGAGTCAAACGGCACAGTATCCTTACACCGCCTTTTTGATGAGCCAGAATATAATATTGATGGAGCTACATCTCAATTGTCGATAGATCAACTGATTTTTGCCGCATGCCGGGGAGGATGGCCTGCCTCTCTCGACGATATGAGTCGCGAGGCAAAACTACTCATAGCCAAGGACTACGTAAATATTATCTGCGATGAAGATATTTCGAGGATTGACAAGGTGCGCCGAAATCCGACACTCGCCCGGCTCATCCTTCGCTCTTACGCCCGCAATATCTGCACCTTGGCAAAAAAGACATCTATGGTTTCCGATGTCGCCCAGGAGATGGAGGGAATTTCGATGCCCACCTTCGATGATTATGTGTCGGCTTTTGAAAGACTCTATGTTATAGACGACATCGAGGCATGGTCTCCGGCCATAAGGTCAAAAACAGCTATCCGCACCGGCAAGAAACGTTGCTTCGTCGATCCATCTATCGCAGTTGCGGCCCTGGGAGCATCGCCCCGAAGTCTGGAAATGGATCTTAATACTTTTGGATTTATTTTTGAGTGCCTCTGTTTCCGCGATTTGCGTGTCTATTCTCAGGCCGTAGGAGGTCGTTTATCTTATTACCATGACCGACAAGGGTTGGAGGCGGATGCCGTCCTTCATCTCGATGATGGTCGATATGCCCTTATTGAATGTAAACTTGGCAGCAGGGAAATCGATGAAGGCGCGAAACATCTCCTTGAGATAAAGCATCTTGTCGGGGAGGCCTTGGCCAGCGAACGACAATCCCGCTTGCGCGAGCCCGAACTTCTTATCGTGCTCACGGGCGGAGAAATGGCATATACCCGCCCCGATGGCGTCAAAATAATTCCCATTGGAGCTCTCCGCGACTGATCTTTTTTTACGGAATTATTTAAAAGTGCCATTATGCTACCGGGGAGGAGGTCCATGCAGCATAATGGCAATGTAGGTTTATTTAGCTAAAGGGGGAGGGATCAGCGTATGGGATGGTATTCGACGAAGGCTTCTATGGCTTCGTAGCTGGCCAGTCCGAGGGAGGCATAGAGCGCGGCGGTGGCGCGGTTGCGGTCTTCGGCGCGCTGCCAGAAGAGGCGGTCGTCGTTGCCCAGGAAGGGAGCGTTTTCCATCTGGCTCTGGTGCTTGAGGATGGAGTTGCGCTTGAAGCGGAGCTCTTCGGGCGAGATGGGCACTGCCATTTCAATGTGGTCGATTTCCCATTCGGCCC
>CAZAUV010000143.1:0-5721 GCA_964488335.1 uncultured Bacteroides sp. | reverse complement strand
CGAGGTGGAAAACCAGTATCAGCGCCGCGCCGACCTGATCCCCAATCTCGTGGCCACCGTCAAAGGCTATGCCACCCATGAGGAGGAGACCTTCACCAAAGTGACCGAGGCCCGCGCCAAAGCCACCTCCATCACCATCGACCCGACCAACCTCAATGAGGAGACCCTCGCCCAATTCCAGCAGGCCCAGAACGAGCTCAGCGGAGCCCTCAAGAGCCTCCTGGCCGTCAGCGAAGCCTATCCCGACCTCAAGGCCAATGAGAACTTCCGCGACCTCCAGGTGCAGCTCGAGGGGACCGAAAACCGCGTCACCACCGCCCGCTCACGCTACACCGAGACCGTGGCCGACTTCAACTCGAGCATCAAGAAATTCCCCACCGTCATCTATGCCGGATGGTTTGGCTTCGAGGCCAAGCCCCAGTTCAAGGCCGAGGCCGGTGCTTCACAAGCTCCTAAAGTAGAATTTTGATGAAACGCTCCTCCCTCCCGATTGTCGCCGCCGCCATAGCCCTCGCTTCCGTGATGCTCGGCTCATGTCTCAAAAACAATATCTGGGACGAATATGAAGCCTGGCGTAAGGACAACAATGCCTGGTATAAAGAGCAGCTCAACAAGACCAACGCCGACGGCTCGCCTTATTATACCATCCTCAACCCCGACTGGTATCCATCGTCGGGTGTCCTGATCCACTACTTCAACGACCGGGCCCTGACCGCCTCCAACCTCTCGCCGATGATGAACTCCACCTGCGACGTGGTCTACTGCGGACGCTTTTACAACGACACCATCTTCGACTCATCCTATGCCCTGACCGCCACTTATGGCGACTCCATCTTCCGCTGCAAGCCCAATGAGACCATCGAGGGGTGGCAGATAGCCCTCAACGATATGCACGTGGGCGACTCATGCGAGATCGTGGTGCCCTACACCCAGGCCTACGGCACCTATGGCAACGGCAGCATCCCCCCTTACTCGACCCTGAAATTCAATATGAAGCTTAAGGGTATCCCGGCCTACGAGATACCGTCGGCCGCCATCGACTGATCCTTTAAGGCGACGCTTAGAACAATATCCCATATGAGGGCGTTATCACTCCGAGAGCGATAGCGCCCTCATCTTTTCCCCGTTTATCATCCCCCCTCCAAACACTCAGCTATGAAGAATATTGTCACCTCAATGATTGACCTCATCGGTCAGACACCCCTCCTGAACCCCGAGCGCTATTGTGCCCAGATCTCTATCTCCGCCGCAACCCTCCTGCTCAAGCTCGAGGCCTTCAATCCCGGCGGGAGCGTCAAAGACCGCACAGCGCTGTCAATGATTGCCGTAGCCGAGAAGGAGGGGAAGCTCAAGCCCGGAGCTACCATCATCGAGCCTACATCAGGCAATACCGGCATAGGCCTGGCCCTCATATCAGCCATCAAGGGCTACAGACTTATCCTTACGATGCCCGACACCATGAGCATCGAGCGCCGGCGACTGCTGCTCGCTTATGGCGCATCGATAGAGCTCACCCCCGGAAAGCAGGGGATGAAGGGCGCCATCGACCGCGCCCGCGAGCTCCGGGAGGAGATCCCTGACTCGGTGATCCTCGACCAGTTTGCCAACCGGGCCAACCCCGAGATACATTATGAGACCACAGCCCGCGAGATATGGCACGACACCTCCGGCAAGGTGGATATCTTCGTGGCCGGTGTGGGCACCGGCGGCACCATCTCCGGCATCGGACGCTTCCTCAAGGAGAAGAAAAAGAGCGTCGAGATTGTGGCCGTAGAGCCTGCCGACAGTCCTATCCTCTCCTGCGGCACCCCCGGCCCCCACAAGCTCCAGGGCATCGGGGCCGGATTTATCCCGGCAACCTACAACGGCAATGTCGTTGACTCGGTGATGACCGTCACCACCGAGCAGGCCGTCCTCGTCACCCGCGCCCTGGCCCGCACCGAGGGTGTCCTGGCCGGCTTCTCAGGAGGCGCCGCCCTCTTCGTGGCCAGCCAGCTCGCCCTCAAGCCTGAAAACAGCGGTAAAGTGATAGTGACCCTCCTCCCCGACACCGGCGACCGCTATCTCTCCACCGACCTTTTCCCCGAATAATCCCCCCCCCTTATCATCTTATACAGCGACAGCGCCTCCGGCCAGTCAGGCCGGGGGCGCTGTCACATAAAAAGAGAGAAGAGGAGAATGGCAGCCCGTCAGTCGTCGAGGTCAACGGCGAAATAACGCTTCTGACCTGAGGGGGTGAAACCGGTGATAAACATCACCCGGTCGTAGCCCTCCGACTGCATGATAGCTTTATAGATGGCCTCTACATCAGCCGGGGAGCTGACGCGGGAATTGTTGATTTCGACGATTACGAAGCCTTCGGGGATGCCGGCCTCGCGGAACTTGCCGTCGGCAAGGCCGCTGACCTGGATGGCCGAGCGGAGGCCGAGCGTCTTGAGCAGGTCGTCGGGGCATGCGCGGAAGGCGGCGCCGAGGGTAGAGACGGTCTCGGCTTTGGTTACCGAGGTGTTGCCGCGATTGTTGCGCAGGGTCACCTTGGCGGTGTGGCTCTTGCCGCCGCGGAGATAGGTGAGAGTCACCGAGTCGCCGGGGCGATGGCGGGCGAGGAGCTCCTGGAGCTGGGCTCCGGTGTGGGTGGGCGAGCCGTCGACGGCGGTGATGATATCGCCCTCCTCGATGCCGGCCTCGGCCGCTGAGCCGCGCTCAACCACGTCGGCCACATAGATGCCGTCGTTGACCCCCTCGATCTTCTTCTCGCGGGCCAGGGCAGGGGTGAGCTCCTGATACTGGATGCCGAGGACGGCTCTCTGTACTGCGCCAAACTCTTTCATGTCGTTCATCACCTTGGCGACTATCGACACCGGGATAGCAAAGGAGTAGCCTGCGTAGTTGCCGGTCTGGGAGTAGATGGCCGTGTTGATGCCCACGAGCTCACCGTCGATGTTGACCAATGCACCGCCGGAGTTGCCGGGATTGACTGCCGCATCGGTCTGGATATAACTCTCGATGCCCATGCGGCGCCCACCCTGGGCAGAGGATATGGAGCGGGCCTTGGCCGAGACGATGCCGGTGGTGACGGTGGAGGTGAAGCCAAAGGGATTGCCCACGGCGAGCACCCATTCGCCCACGCGGAGAGCATCGCTGTCGCCCATAGGGATGACGGTCAGATTGTCGGCGTCGATCTTGATCAGGGCAAGGTCGGTGTCGGCGTCGGCGCCTACCACGGTGGCATTGAAGGTGCGGTTGTCATTGAGGGTCACTTCGAGGCGGTCGGCGCCGTCGATGACGTGATTGTTGGTGGCGATATAACCGTCGGGCGAGATGATCACGCCCGAGCCGAGGCCGAGGGGCTGCTCGCGCTTCTCCTCCGGCTGCGACTGCTGCTGAGGTTTCTGGCGGCGCTGTTGCGGGCCGAAGAAAAATTCAAAGAAGGGGTCTGAAAACATGTCAGACTGTCGACCCCGCTGAGCCGACGGGCGCTGAGTGGCATAGCTCTTGATGGAGACCACGCCCTCGACAGTGCGCTCGGCGGCGCGGGTGAAGTCGGTATTGGCCGGCGGGGTGTGGGCCGTGCGGACAAAAGCGCCCGGAGCCTCATCGGCAGCCGCGGGGAGGAAGGTGTCGGTCGCAGGGACAGAAGGGGCCGTGGCGCGGCCTACGGCGAGGGCTGTCACGACGCTCGAAGCGGCTGCGACGGCTATGGTGAGGATAATGCTTTTGGTTTTCATCATTTTTCAGAGATGTGACAATTGAAAAGAAGAAAGATGAGATGCGTCAAATGTTAAATGACGATTGTTAAATTAACCTTATGCTTTATAGACGGCAAAAGTAGCCGTTTATTTAATGGAGAAATATTAAAAAGGCTTAATTTAACGGGATTTAACGCCTCAGCCGCCCAACCGTGAAAATCTTTAACAAAATCCCGCCCGGTCTCATTATTAATCGCTTTGGATTATCCAATGACAGTAGGTGCCGAAAGATCGGCAATTATTATGTATCTTTGCATTTTAATCTGTGTATAAGATGGAAGGAAACAACAATAATAAGCTCGCATCTTCTGTATCCGGGTCTTCCGATTCAGGACAAGTGTCGGTGGGAAACCTTATACGCATTATCAGAGGGCAACAGGTCATGCTCGACTCCGATTTAGCGCGACTCTACGGCGTCGAGACGCGCAGATTGAACGAGCAGGTGAAACGCAATCTGGAACGGTTTCCCGAGGATTTTATGTTTCAACTTACCAAACAAGAGGCCGAAATCTTGATGTCGCAATTTGCGACATCAAATTGGGGCGGCACACGAAAATTACCTTTCGCTTTTACGGAAAACGGAATCGCCATGCTGAGCAGTGTCCTTCGTTCGAAAACGGCTATTGAGGTGAATATCCGGATTATGAGGGCATTTACGGCGATGCGCAGTTTCGTTATGAGCAACGCCCATCTCTTCAGGAGGCTCGAAACGATAGAGCATAACTATCTGCTCGTCAATCGTAGGCTCTCGGAGCATGACAAGCGATTTGAGGAAATACTGTCACGCCTCGATAACAAGGAGGCGGAGCCGATTGAGGGCTTCTTTTTTGAGGGTCAGATTTTCGATGCCTATTCCTTGATTTCAGATTTAGTCCGCAAAGCCTGTTACCGCATAATCCTCATTGACAATTTTGTGGAAGATCGTGTCTTGAAGACGCTTGATAAGCGTAAAGATGGTGTATCGGCCACAGTATTCACTAATCCGCGTAATTCGCAAATCAGCCTCGATGTCAAGAAACACAATGCTCAATATCCGGAGATTACCCTCCGGCATTGCAGCAATGTCCACGACCGCTTCCTGATCGTCGACGACACGGTCTATTTTATCGGAGGCTCTATCAAAGACCTCGGAAAAAAGATCGTGGCTTTCAGCCTGATGCATCGGTCGGCTGATGAGATACTGGATCAGATAAGATGATTTCGGTTCAGAAAAAAAAGGGCCCGGTTTCACTCACGGTGGGTGTGAAACCGGGCCCTTTTTTGTCAGGATGTTTGCTTTGCAAATATTAAAGGGAGAGGGGGGATTATTCCTCGTCGTCTTCGGGGTCTTTCATGTTGTGGTAGACGTTTTGGACGTCTTCATCCTCCTCAAATTTCTCGAGGAGCTTCTCGATTGTGGCGCGTTGCTCGGCAGTGACCTCCTTGAGGTCGTTGGGGATGCGGGTAAACTCGGCGCTGACGAGCTCGAGGCCTTCGGTCTCCACAAATTTCTGGATGTTGGCAAACTCCTCGAAGGGGCCATAGAGGGCCCAAACGTCCATCTCGTCGCCGTCTTCGTTGATAGCTACGGTCTCGGGGACAATCTCTTCAACGCCGAAGTCGATGGCTTCGAGCTCGAGCTCGTCGTGGTCAACGCCCTCTTTGGGTTTGATTTTGAAGACGCTCTTATGGTCGAAGACAAAGGAGAGGGAGCCCTGAGTGCCGAGGCTGCCGTTGTGCTTGTTGAAGTAGGAGCGGACGTTGGCCACGGTGCGGGTGTTGTTGTCGGTGGCAGCTTCCACGAGGATGGCGATGCCGAAGGGGCCATATCCTTCGTAGGTAATCTCCTTATAGTCGGAGGCATCTTTTTCGGTAGCCTTCTTGATGGCGCGTTCGACGGTGTCTTTGGGCATGTTTGCGGCCTTGGCGTTTTGCATCAGGACGCGCAGACGGGGGTTGGTATCGGGGTCGGGACCGCCGGCTTTGGCGGCGA
>CAZAUV010000142.1:0-5731 GCA_964488335.1 uncultured Bacteroides sp. | reverse complement strand
CGCGACCCTACAATGGACGGCGTTTGTCGGCCCGAATAAATGATTAGGTCGCGGGCCTACGGGGCGTCGATGTCGCGCCAATGCGATGGCGGATTACTCTGAAGAGGGTATTGGGCGGGCGGAGATTATTGTCTAATTTTGCGGCATGATTGACCACCAGAGACCTTACCATTCATCCGACACTCTCCGCACCCTCATCCGCGACAACAATATGCTGCTGATGGTGCTGAGCCGCTTCAATATCCCTTTTGGCTTCGGCGACGCCACCGTGGGGCGCGTCTGTGAGACCCACGCCGTCGATGCTCCTACCTTCCTGGCGGTATGCAACCTCCTCTCGGGCTGCGGGGCGGAGGTGAGGGATGTAAACCTGCCGTCGCTCATGGACTATCTGAGGCGGGCCCACGGGTCGTTTCTCGAAGTGTCGCTCCCCCGCATCCGTCAGCATCTCATAGAGGCCATCAACCACAACCGGGCCGACGAGGTGTCGCTCATGCTGATGAAGTTTTTTGACGACTATGTGGAGGAGGTCAAGCGGCATATGGAGCATGAAAACAATGAGATATTCGGCTATGTAGATGGGCTTCTGGCGGGCAAGGCCCCCGGGCGGCGCTCGATAGCCGACTTCTCGGCCAACCACAGCCACACCGCCGCTAAGCTCCAGGAGCTCAAAGACCTCTTTATCTATCACTACAATCAGGCCGAGAACTCGCGCATGAGCTTCACCCTCTTTGATATAATAATGTGTGAAAAAGACCTGATGGCCCATTTCGAGGTGGAGAGCCGGCTGTTTATCCCGGCGGTGGAGCTGCTGGAGAAGTCGCGGCGCACAGCCGGAGCATCGGCTACCGCAGGGGACGCCGCGCCGGCTGCGGAGGCCGACCCGTCGCCCCTGGGGCTGCTGGGCGACCGCGAGAAGGAGATCCTGAGCTGCGTGGCCAAAGGGATGGCCAATAAGGAGATAGCCGACCGCCTCTGCATCTCGATCCACACCGTGACCACCCACCGGCGCAATATCTGCGCCAAGCTCGACATCCACTCGGCCGCCGGCCTGACCATCTTTGCCATCCTCCACGGCCTGGTGACCATCGACGAGCTCTCCTCGGGGAGCGGCAGGGCGGATTGACCCCGGCGGGCGCACGGGCGGCGCTGAAGGGCCAAATTTGGGGGCGGATGAATTTTTGCGTATCTTTGCGGTGACGAAACAGATTGCGTCGCTGACAATGGCCGACAATATCAATCATAAGGTGATCTCAGGGACAGTCTGGGCGGCAATTGACCGCCTGGGCAATATGGGCGTGCAGTTTATCGTCAATATGGTGCTGGCATGGCAGGTGACGCCGGGCGAATTTGCCCTTATCGGCATCCTGGGCATCTTCATCGCCGTGAGCACCACACTGCTCGACGGCGGCTTCATCTCGGCCCTGATACAGGACAAGGATCCGGGGGAGGCCGATTTCTCGACAATATTTTTCTGGAACAGCGGGCTGTCATTGATCCTCTACGCGCTGATATTCGCGGGGGCGCCGGCCATCAGCCGGTGGTTTGACATAGAGGAGCTCGAGCCGGTGCTTCGGGGGACGGCCTTAGTGCTGATATTCAATGCCCTGTCGCTGGTGCAGACGGCGCGGCTGCGACGCAGCTTCCGCTTCCGGACCCTCGCGGTCTGCGACCTGACGTCGGCCATAGCGGCGGGCGCCATAGCCATCTTCATGGCCTACCGGGGCGCGGGAGTGTGGGCGCTGGTGACGCTGACGGTGGCCACCGCGGCCCTGCGGACGGCGATGCTCTGGATCATGTCGGGCTGGCGGCCTAAGGGCCTCTTCTCGGTGGAGTCGTTCAGGCGCATGTTTAGATTCGGAGGATATATCCTCGGGGCATCGCTCCTCCAGGAGATAGCCAACAACATCCAGGGCGTGATCATCGGCAAGCAGGCCCCCCTGCAGATGGGCTACTACAATCAGGCCCAGAAGCTCAACCAGACCACGTCGTATAACCTGCCCAACATCCTGGTGCAGGTGCTCTTCCCGTTTTACTCCAATATCCGCGACGACCGCCGGGCGATGCAGGCCACCATAGAGTCGAATATCAGCGCCATCTCGTGGGGCATCACGATGATCCTCTGTATCCTCATCTGGATAGCCGAGCCGCTGATACTTATGCTCTACAAAGAGCAGTGGCTCCCGGCCGTCCCTTATTTCCGCATCTTCTGCGTCAGCGGCGTCTTCATGTGTCTCCAGAATGTCAACTTCTTTGCCGTGGCGTCGATGGGGCGGAGCAAAGAGCTCTTTTTCTGGAGCTTCTATAAGTGGGGGATGCTCTTTTTCCTTGTGGCCTGCGGCTCGATATGGGGAGTGGAGGGCATCCTCTGGAGCATGGTGGTCAGCAACTTCAACATCTATATGGTCAACGCCTATCTGGTCAACCGCTATATAGGCCTGAGCGTAGGGCGGCAGCTGAGGGTGATCGTGCCCGGGCTGCTGGTGGCGCTCGCAGCCATGGCCGCCACATGGGCCATGACATTGTGGGTAGAGGCCGGGCCGTGGACCGAAGCGCTGACGTTTACGGTTATCTACCTTGGCCTCAGCGCCATATTCCGCCTCCGCGCCCCCGGCGAGATAATCGCCGCTGTAAAGGGCTGGCTCAGCCGCCGCCGGGGGGAGAGATAGACCGGGGGGGGAACCGACCATACGTTTTCACCATAATCCCACCGACGGGGGATAGTAGTTTTGCAGCCAAAATCTTTACTGCAAGACACTATGAAACACATCCTTAACCTCCGCGCTGCAAAGACGCGGGCCATAAGCGTCACCAACCTGCGCCCCTCGGCCGACGGCCTGGCCCTCGAGGCCGTAGGGCTCCCCCGGGCAGTGACATCGCTCCCCCTGCGCCCCCTCTGCCGGGCGGGAGGCCTCATCGTGGCCGCCCGGGGGAGCCGGCTCTTTACCTTCGACCCCCTCCATCCCGAGACCAATCCGACCCTCATCGCCGCCCTCCCTTCAGGGGCCGAGAGCTACTGCGCCCTCGGCGGCGGCAACCGCGCCATAGTAATGACCTCAAAGGGGGCGCGGCATATCACCGTAGCCGGCGGCGAAGCAATCTGCCTCGGCGCCCTGCCGGGGCTGCCCGAGGTGGAGACCGAGCTGACCGAAGCAGCCGAGCTCACCGAGACAGTGGCGGGCATCACCCTGACCGACCCCGACGCGCTCCGAAGCGGCGCCCTCGCCCCGGCCGATGCCGCGGCATTGACGGCGGGTCTCAGAGCCGCGTGGGAGCGCATCGTGGCCCGCGCCCGCGCCTCAGGGGCGGTAATCGTCCCCGCGGAGGGCGCGGCGATCATGGCCGAGACGAGGCGCACCGATGCCTCGGGAGCCGCAGTGGACACCACCGGCCCCCGCCCCGTAGGCGCCCCCGGGTCAGCATCGCCGACCGCCATCGCCTCCATCGCCGCGGGAGCGATAGCCCCCTTCACCCTTTCGGTCAAAGTCTACCGGCTGAGAGTGACCATCGGCGCCATCTCGGCCGAGGATGCCGCCGCATGGGGCGCAGAGGCCGGGGGAGTGGTGGTGGCCGTCACGGCCGCCCCTGCCGTGACAGTGTCGTGGACCATGAGGGTGGAGCGCCCCGCTTCGGGGGAGGGGCGGCTGGCGGTGACCACCCTCATCGCGGCACCCGCCCCCGCAGCCGATCTACCCCGGCAGACAGTGGCCGTGGCGCCTGCCGGGTCGGCCGCAACCGAGCTGACAGTGAGCATACCCGAAGCTGTCACCGAGCCGGTCGGGCCTCTGCCGGCACCCGGGAGCTTCATCGCGAGGCGGTGTGGGGCCTCAGGCGACATCGTCGTATGGGCCGACATCGACGGAGCTCCGGGCGACGTGGCCGTTGCCCCGGCCGCATCGCCGCTGGCAGTGACTCTGAGGCAGACCCTCAGCCAGGCACCAATAGCGGCTATCGAAGCGGCCCCGCGCTTAGGGAGCGCGGCCCTTAGCCCCGGATGCGCCCATTTCTATGCCTTTACCGGCGAGGGCATCCTGTCGGTATCCGTCGGAGCCCGGCGAAGCACCCTGGCGGCATCGCTGCTCGACCGCGCGGCGGTGAGCCGCCCCGAGGCGGTAGGCGCGGGGGCGGGGCGCGTCGTGGCGCTGACCGACGACGGCCGCCGACTGATCAACCTCCGCGGCGGACGTGCCGACGAATTAGAGCGGCTCCACAGCTGCTTCATCCCCGTGGCCGCCGCCATAGAACCCCTAACCGGAGAAGTGTGGCTCCTCGACGCCGCCGGCAACACAGAGGCCCTCGACCCGGCCACGGGCTTCCGCTCGCGCCGCCCGCTCCCCTTTGCCCCCGCCCGGCTCACCGCCTGCGGCGGCCGGCTCTATCTGACTGCCGCCGAGGGGCTATATGACGCCTCGGCCGAGGAGACTTCATCGGAGGTGATGATCGACTGGCGAGCCGGCCTTGGACGACCGGCGGGCGAGGCGGTGGTGGTGATGGGGCTCGAGGCTCCCGGCGGCTTCGACGGCCATCTCGACCTCTATCCCCGCGGCTTCAGCTCCCACTGCGCCGCCGCGGCCACCCCGCCCCTCTCCATAGCCGTCAGAGGAGCCCTGCGCTCTCCGCTGCCTATCCGCCTCTTCATCCCCCCGCGCGGCACCCTCGAGGGGCGCATCCATGGCAGCGCGGCCCCCGGCACCCGACTGTATGACCTCGAGATACTGAAAGATGACTGACCGAGCCATGACCCCCTCCGAAATCCTCGCCGAAGACACCCGGCGCGAGGCCCTCCGCCGGGAGCAGGAGCAGGCCTATGACCCTCTCACCGGCTCCGGATCAGCCATACCGCGCCGGCCTACACCCTTGCCCGCGGCGCTAAAGGATGTCGACGGCTGCCCGACACCCTTCCTGCCGCTGACCATGCTCGCCGACCCGGAATGGCGCCCCGACGGTCTCACCGCGGCCGCATACCGCCGCCTCCGTTTCCGCCATGATTTTGAATACTGGGCCTACCTCTGCGTGACCATCCGCGACAAAGAGAGCGGCCGGACCATCCCCCTGCGCCTCAACCGCCCCCAGCGACGCTTCGTGGCCCTCCTCGAGGGGATGCGGGCAGCCCGCGAGCCTATCCGCGTGATCATGCTCAAGGCGCGGCAGTGGGGCGGCTCGCTCTTATATATTTACTCATATATTTACAATATCTTGAAATGCAGAGCATTAAGACAGAATTAATTTTATGCTATTTTTTTAGAGGTAATATTGTTTTGTCTATTTCTTATATTGTTATGGTGATTTTCGCTAATTTTGTAGTCGCAAAGATAATAGATAATGCCAATAGACAGATTCCAAATAGATAAATACAGCAATGATGAGGATAACTTATTGGAGTATGTAATCAACGTAGCCAATGAGTTTGCTCCCGATATAGTCTTAGATGAGAACGGAACACCATATAAGGTTGAATCGCAAGCACCGTTAATTTTCAAACGTAGATATAATAACGGCAAACTTAACGTGTATTTTCGTTACGAGGATTATATTAAGGCAAGCAGTAACAATAACGAGAGCATAATTGATATAATCAGTGCTTTAGAAATTGACCCCGAAAAGTTTTGGTATCTTCTTTTATTCATATCTGATTATGTTAGCGGTAGCACTCTGAATACACTTCAATGCAATGCCACTCCTAAACAGGAAATAGAACGGTTAATAGACTTCATAGAACAAAACGAAGAATCAG
>CAZAUV010000141.1:0-5887 GCA_964488335.1 uncultured Bacteroides sp. | reverse complement strand
TTGCCGCCAAGGTCGGTGTAGCGCTTGGGATTTTTGAGAAACTCCACAATCTCCTCAATCTCGGTCTTGGCCTCCGAGAGTCCGGCAACATCCTTAAATGTGACCTGCACGGGGCCGTCTTTGTCAAAAATCTTGGCTTTGGACTTGCCTACGCTGAAGACGCCGCCACCGCCGCCACCGCCGCCGCTTCCCATCTTGCGCATCATGAAAAACCAGAAGGCAATCAGGAGGGCCACGGGCGCCAGAGTCCATATCATGGCGCTGAAGTCGCTTTTTTTCTCAAACTTCACTTCGCCATGAAAGACACCTGAGGCTGTCCATTGGTCAATCATGTCCTGGAGCTTGTCGGCGCTTGAAAATTTGGCGCTTACAGAGGCTTTGATGCCGGAATCCGGCTTGTATTCGCGCGGGAACTCTTTCTTGGCGAGGCTGTCGTTGAGGAAGGCTTCGGCCTCTCCGGTGTTGGTATACACTACGATTTTGGTCACGCCGCCGCTCTCCACCAGCTGCTTAAATTTGGTGGAAGCGATATTTTCGTGGGTAAGCGACTCGGTGTCAAGGTAAAGGATGCCGATGAGAAACACTGCCACTATGGCATACATCCAATACATATTGAGCTTGAAAGCCGGCTTTTTGTTTTTGTCCATATCGGGGATGATGAAAAAGGGAGGAGGAGGGGAAAAGGGGATGAGGAATTAGAAACGAGGGATTAATTCTGATGGTCAGTCAAGGTCGGGGAGCTCCTCGATGACGCCGTCGGACCAGAGCTCTTCAAGGTTATAGAGCCGCCGGGTGTCAGGATGAAACACGTGGACCATCGTGTCGCCATAGTCAATGACTATCCACGATGAATTGCCATAACCGTCGTAATTATAGGGTTTTATACCGGAGTGCTCGAGTAGGTAGTCGCGGACGCTGTCGGCCACGGCGCCGACATGCTGCGTCGACGAGCCTTCGCAGATGACGAAGCGGGGTGTGGCGGCTGTCTCTATGCCGCTCATGTCTATGGTGGTAATCTTACGGCCTTTGCGCTCGCGGATGCCCTCCACGATAAGGGACATAAGGTCAATGGGTTGTGTCATTTATTAAGGATAAATATCTTTCGGTCTAACGGTTGGTTGACTCTCAGGCCGCGACAACCCTCGTTAGGGCGGGTGTGTAGCGGTCCAATCAAGATGCAAAGTTACAAAAATTTCCCTAATCTGCGAAATAAAAAGCGATGTCCCCGCGCTCGGCCGGTGGCCGTCAGCGCGGGGACATCGTTAAGTGTTGCGTCGGGGTGAGGCGCCGGGATTATTCGCCGGGGATGATAGCCTCGCTGGGGCAAACAGATGCGCAGGTGCCGCAATCGATGCAGGTGTCGGGATCGATGTGATAGATGTCGCCTTCAGAGATGGCGCCAACGGGGCACTCGGGCAGACAGGTGCCGCATGCTACGCATTTGTCTGTGATAACGTATGCCATAATGGGTTCAGAATAGGGATTATGGATGATTGGATAAAAACTGATGTCGCCGCGTTAGCGCGGGGTCTAAGCCCTAACGACAGTGCAAAAGTAACTTTTTTTTGTCAACGTGACACTCTTATCCTAATTTTTTTTCATCCTTTTTTTTATAACAGCGAGGGTATTTGACTGCTTTTTATTGTAATTTTGTCGGTGTTGATCGGTGATGAAGCCGCTCTATTTTATCCGACTTTTTCTCTATGTTGCTAAGTATCATTTCTCTCATAGGTGGCCTTGCTCTCATTCTTGTCGGTGCCAATATCCTTACCGACGGATCTTCGGCCGTGGCACGCCGCTGGGGTGTCAGCGAGCTTGTCATAGGCCTCACCATCGTGGCCTTCGGCACATCGGCCCCTGAGCTCGTCATTTCTTTGATGTCGGCCGCTAAAGGGGCCACCGAGCTTGCCATCGGCAATGTCGTAGGCTCAAATATCTTCAATGTCTTGATGATCATAGGCATTGTGGCTCTGATTAAGCCTATGAAGGTAGGACGCTCTACTATCGCCAACGAGCTCCCGATGGTGTTCCTCTCGGCGCTCGCCCTCCTCGCCATTGGCAATGGACCGCTCCTCGACGGCGCTCCGGAGGCTGTGGTGTCAAGGGTGTCGGGCATCCTTCTGCTTCTCTTCTTCGCCATCTTTATGAGATATACTTTCCATCAGGCTCATTCTGCCCCGTCTCCGGAGACTGAAGCCGAGCTTGCTGCCGACAACCCCGGGATGGGACTTCTGAAGGCCTCTCTGTTTATCGTCGGGGGATTGGCGGGGCTGATTTTCGGAGGTAATCTCTTTGTCGTCGGCGCCTCTGATATCGCTTCGGCTCTTGGTGTCAGCGAGGCTGTCATAGGCTTGACAATCGTTGCTGTCGGCACCTCGCTTCCTGAGCTTGCCACCTCAATCGTCGCCGCCATCAAGGGCAAGGGCGACCTCGCTATCGGCAATGTCATCGGCTCCAATATCTTCAATATTTTCATGGTGGCCGGTGCGAGTGCCGTAGTGGAGCCTCTCCGCTTTGGCTCCATCGGTAATGTCGACCTCCTCACTCTTACTCTGGCCTGCCTCCTCTTCTGGGCTTTCGGCCGATGGGGTGGCAAAGATGAATATACCCGCGCCGAGGGCGCCATATTCGTCGCTATCTATATAGCCTATACGGTCTATCTCATCTCCCGGGCATAATTCATCCGGGGAATCAAAGGAGGATCATTCGTCGATGGAATAGTTGATGAAGTCCACCAGGGGCTTCAATGGACGGAGGGCATCTGCGCTCTTTTCGGGCCAGGAAGGGTCGTCAAACCATTCCGGGCCGGCCTGCATAAACCGACCGTAGTCTTTTAGGCGAAGGAGCTCGGCCTCAGGGTGATTGCGGTCCCACCCTTTGGGGATGGTCTTCAGTCTGTCGCCACACCAGTCAGGATAAAGTCGGGTCAGCTCCGGAGCGTTGATTATCTCGCGGAATTCTTCGATATTGTCGATTATCGCGTGGCGCAGCTTGCGGAGCACCGTGGCCGGAGGGCAGTAAACGCCGCCATATAGCCCGGCATCATAGTTGCCCGGCAGCCCGGTCTGGATATAATATCCGGCATAAGGCTCCTGGCGCCCCTTGGGGCCGAAGGCGGCCGAGAAAAAGGTCTTGTAAGGGCTCTTGTCGGGAGAGAAGCGTGTGTCGCGGGCAAAGCGGTAGCATGCGCGGCGTGGATCGGTGGGTCCGCAGCCGGGCTCCCACTCGCCGCAGAGATGGATGAGGCGCTCGAGGTCGGCGAGCCACGCTTCGCGAAGCTCATCATATTCCTTATGGTGGTCGGCGAGCCACTGGCGATTGTTATTGACCGAAATCTCTTCAAAGAATTTGAAGAGGCGCCTCATATAATAGGCTGATGAAGACATTGATTTGCTCATTGTATTTCCTCCCATTCTACGTCGGTGATCTGACTCTCGGCTACGAAGGTCTCTACTGTGGTGCCATCGCTCATCACGGCTGCAGCGGCTCCTTCAATTTCTTCATACTCAACATATTCGCCTACCGAGGGATCGATGCGTTTGCCGCGAGGCTCTGGGCTGCTCGGTTCTGCGCTGCGGCGAGTATAATTGTCATTGCCGGTGCCTCCGAAGGCTTGTTCATAAGCGCGTCGGGTCTGCCGCTTTATCTGGCGTGTAAAGAGCCATATTATCAGCCGGTTGAGCAGTCGTCCGATATATGGAAGAGCTATTATGAATACTACAAGAAGGAGAAGAAAAGTCATTGATTATAAAGGTCTTGATTATGTGTGGTTGAGAAGAGACGGATATCCTGAACCGCCGGATCGCGATCAGCGGACAATGATTTGTTGCTTCGGACCGACGGCGCTGACGAGGATGTAAAACAGGATGGTCCACATCAGCCCGGGGATGCCCGAAGTGATAAGAAACATCACGGCGGCGAGGATGAGGATATAGCGGCGGAAGTTTTCGCGCCACCCGAAGGTCTTGAATTTAAGCGAGCTCATCCTCAGGGAGCTGAGCATCAGCAGACTTATGCAGATGATGATGGCGCTGACAACCCACGCCGGAGGGCAGCCGTGGGCCGATATCCAAGCCGACATCCCTATCCAGAAGATGGCATTGGCCGGGATGGGAAGACCCCGGAAGGTGGTCGTCTGGGTGGTATCAACATTAAAGCGTGCAAGCCGGAGGGCACCACACACTGCTATAAGGAGCGGGACCAGGCTCCATAGGCTCTGGCCATAGGCCTCGGTGAGCATCGTCGACATCATCGCTGCCGGGGCCAGGCCGAAGCTCACGAGGTCGGAGAGCGAATCGAGCTCCCGACCCACTTCGGAATAGGCCTTCAGGAGGCGCGCCATGGCGCCGTCGAGAAAGTCAAATATGGCAGCGAGGCCCACAAAGATGTAGGCCCATTGCATTGAGCTGAGAGGGCCCGCAGGCTCGCTCCCGCGAAGGGCAAGGTAGATTGCTATGCACCCGCTGAGGAGGTTGAGGCAGGTGATGCCGTTGGGTATATGTGCTTTGATTTTCACTTTCGGATCAGGGTTGTGTGGGGTTGGCTGCCAGACGCGCCACGGCCGTGACGCCTCCGACCGTCTTTTCGCCTATCCGGGCATAGATCTCGGCATCGAGAGGCAGGTAAATGTCGATGCGCGAGCCAAATTTTATGAAGCCCATATGGTCTTCGATCGATGCTTCTATGCCCGGCTCGGCATAGGTCACGATGCGGCGCGCTACGGCTCCGGCTACCTGACGTACAAGCACTTCCTGGCCATTGGTGGCGCGGATAAGGATTGTCGACCTTTCATTGTCTGTGCTCGACTTGGGCAGGTAGGCCGCCATGAAGCGCCCGCGGTGGTGGCGTGTCAGGATCACTTCGCCATCGACGGGAAACCAGTTGGCATGGACGTTGGTGACCGACATAAACACTGAGAGCTGGATGCAGCGGCGCCTCAGACACTCCGGTTCATAGACCTCTTCGAGGGCCACTACATGACCGTCGGCCGATGAGATGACCACTCGCTCTCGGTCGCCCGTGAAATGGCGCCGGGGGGAACGGAAGAAGTTGACCACAAAGAGATACATCACCCCCGACACTACCGAGAAAGCAATAGGGATGCCCACCGGACGGATAAACATCCATGCCGATGCGTTGACCACTCCTAAGATAAAAAGCAGCAGGAGTAATATGTTGGTGCCTTCGCGATGTATCTTTACTCTCATGGCTTAGCCGATAAGACGATGATTGGCCGGCTTATCGTGCAAAGATAAGCGTTTTTTTTTAATCTTGGCCGTTCCGGGCCCAAAAATTGTGCTTCGCTTGTGGATTGACTTGTCGATTGGCTTACTTATGAAGCAGGAGCGCCCGCCGGCTCTCTGGCCGGCGGGCGCCCGTTTTATCGGGGAGACGAGGGGTGTTATTCCTCGTATTTCTTGACGATTACGGTGGCGTTGTGGCCGCCGAAGCCAAAGGCGTTGGACAAGGCGGCGCGTACCGGACGTGCCTCGGCCTTGTTGAAGGTAAAGTTGAGGCTGTAGTCAATCTCCGGGTCGAGGTCGTCGTCGGCATGGTTGATGGTCGGGGGCACTATGTCGTTTTCAACGGCTTTGATGCTGAAGATGGCTTCCATTGCGCCGGTGGCACCGAGGAGGTGGCCGGTCATCGACTTCGTGGATGAGATATTGAGCTTATAGGCTGCGGGGCCAAACACCTCCTTGATGGCTTTGATCTCACTGATGTCACCCACAGGGGTGGAGGTGCCATGGACGTTGATGTAGTCAATATCTTCGGGTTTCATACCGGCATCTTCGAGGGCCATCTTCATCGAGAGGATTGCTCCGAGGCCTTCGGGGTGTGTGGCAGTAAGATGATAAGCATCAGCGCTCATGCCGCCGCCCACTAC
>CAZAUV010000140.1:0-5931 GCA_964488335.1 uncultured Bacteroides sp. | reverse complement strand
AAAATAGGGATTACATTACTTTCCCACAAGAATAGTTAAATGAAAGAACCGTGTGGTCAATGATGCAATTTTTTTCTGCAGGCTTTCATATTTTTCATTTTATTCTCTACCTTTGTGGCTACTTTAACCGCCAAAGCAATGAAACGACTCACCGCCATACTCTTCTGCCTCTTATCAATCATAGCGGCCTCCGCCCAGTCGGAGGGCGACCGCCTGCGGCAGCAGGCAGCCACAGCGCTCGAAAATAAAGAATATACCACCGCCCGCTTCTACTTCAAGCGAGCCTATGAATCATATTCCGGCGCCGGCCAGATAGGCCCCGCTGTAGATTGCGCGGTCAATGTAAGCTCGCTCTATCATCGTGAGAACTTCTACAAGGAGGCATTTGAAATCCTGTCAACAGCCGATGCCCTTGTAGCGGCAGAGGAGCAGAGAGCCGCCAAGCCCGCTCCGGCTCTCC
Organism: uncultured Bacteroides sp.; assembly: GCA_964488335.1. Taxonomy (GTDB): domain Bacteria; phylum Bacteroidota; class Bacteroidia; order Bacteroidales; family Muribaculaceae; genus Paramuribaculum. Next base: position 5,471 of record CAZAUV010000140.1, on the reverse strand, counting down.
ACTATCCCATCTCGCGGGAGCGGCAGCGTATCTACGTCAAGCTAAAAAAATCTCTGCAGGCGAGCGAGCAGCTGGAAAATATGCAGCGACAGGTGAGCGAAGCGGGCGACCGCAATTTAGAGATAGATCTCCTCTCGGCCTCGGCTCAGCAATATTACACCTTCGGCCAGACAGATAAAGGCGACAAGGCCATCAATGAGCTCGTGGACCTCTATCTCTCCGGAGGCGACTATGATAAAGCCGATGAGTGCTACAAGAGCCTTATTGATATGGCTCTACGCTCCAACAACGCCCGCCTTGTGAGCCGATCTTATGAAAAATATCTCGCCTGGAACGACTCCGTGTCGGCCCTCCGGGCATCTGAGCGTTATGCCGCCCTCGACAATAAGTATAAAGAGGCCTGCGCCACCATCGATGAGCGCGACTCATCAATAACAGCTAAGAACGCCATCATCGTGGGCCTGCTCATCCTTTCCGGAGTGCTTGCCGCCGCCCTGATCTTCGGTGCCCTCACACTGCTGCGTTACATCGCCCTCTCGCGGCGCCTGAAGAAAGAGCTCTCCGAGTCGCTCCGACGCGAAGAGATTAAAAACACCTTCATCTCCAACATCTCCGCTCAGATGACCCCCACCATCGCTACCCTCGACCAGAGCGATCCCGGCGTGAAAGCACTCACAGCTTTCACATCCCATATCCAGGAGCTGGGCTCCCTTGAGGCCGAGCGCACAGAGATGTTCCCTACCGAGGAGGTCAACATAGCCACATATCTTGAGAACATAGCCGAGGAAGTGAGACCGGATCTGGCTCCCGACGTGACCTTTACGGTCAACGCCCCAAAAATGGCCGCCAGGATAGTCCCCGACCAGCTGCGTCACGTCTTGCTCCATATTCTCCGCAACGCCGCCATCCACACCCCGGAGGGCGGGCGCATCACGGTTGACTTCAAGAAGCGAGGGCCCCACAATATTCAGTTTATCATCACCGACTCCGGTAAAGGAGTCGATGAAGAGCTCCGCCGCGATCTGTTCATACCCTTTGCAAGAGTCAACGATCTCACACAGGGCGATGGACTCGGTCTGCCGATATGCTCATTACGGGTTTCGCGCATGAACGGCACCATCCGTCTCGACGAAAGTTACACCGGGGGCGCCCGTTTCGTCATAGAGCTCTGTCCCTGAGCTTCCGCCCCCGGAGCAGTTGACTCTACATTCTGAAGTTTTTTGTCGAAATATTTGGATAATTCAAAACCGCGACATAACTTTGCGGCGTCAAATCAACACAAACCCTAAATCCCCACAAAGTCGATATCAATGACTCAGCTCGGTAACATAATGCGATGGTGGCGCATCGGGACTCCTTTCCGATGGCCTCTCTACGTGTGTCTCTTGAGGCGGTAAGATTTTCCGCCTCGGTTGTCGCCGGCTGACGACCCCTCCCATACCAAGCCATCGGAGCCTATATGAGCCCGGTGGCTTGTCTTTTTTATGCTAATCCTCACATTCTCCCAATAACATGACACCCGATCAATCTCCCTTCTGCCCTGACATACTTCAAAAGATGGCTACCCACGGTGGCCTGCCCGTCGACGACGCCGGCTATTATGGCCGCTTCGGAGGAGCTTTCATCCCCGAGATACTCCACTCCAACATAGAGCGTCTGTCGGAGGCGTATGACCGCTATCATGACGATCCCGACTTCATCCGCGAGACGGACTCTCTGCTGGCCGACTACGTGGGGCGCCCGACACCTCTCTATTTTGCGCGACGCCTCTCGGAGCGCTACGGCACCAATATCCTCCTCAAGCGCGAAGACCTCTGCCACACCGGAGCCCATAAGATCAATAATGCCATAGGCTCCGTGCTCCTGGCCGAGCGTATGGGCAAGACACGCATCATCGCCGAGACCGGGGCAGGGCAGCACGGAGTGGCCGTGGCCACGGTCTGCGCCCTCAGGGGGCTTGACTGCGTGGTCTATATGGGCGCCACTGATATGGCGCGTCAGCGCCCCAACGTAGAGCGGATGAAGATGCTCGGGGCAAAGGTGGTGGGTGTCAACTCGGGCAATGCCACACTCAAGGATGCCACCAACGAGGCTATCCGCGACTGGTGTTGCAATCCCTCCGACACCTTCTATGTGATAGGGAGCACTGTGGGTCCCCATCCTTATCCGATGATGGTGGCCCGCTTCCAGAGTGTTATAAGCCGCGAGATCAAGGCCCAGCTTCTGTCGCAGACCGGACAGGAGACACCCGATTATGTCATAGCATGCATCGGTGGCGGGAGCAATGCCGCCGGAGCTTTCTATCACTTCCTTGACGACTCAGGAGTGAAGCTCATCGCCGTGGAGGCCGCCGGCAAGGGGATTGACAGCGGCGAGAGTGCGGCAACGATGCGTTTAGGTCGGGAGGGCATCATCCATGGCTCGCGCACCCTGGTGATGCAGACCCCCGACGGCCAGATCACAGAACCCTATTCTATCTCAGCCGGCCTCGATTATCCCGGCGTAGGGCCTCTCCATGCCTTCCTTGCCGATAGTGGCCGAGCCGAGGTGCTCGCCGCCACCGATGCCGAGGCCCTCGCCGCCGCCCGTGAACTGATGAGCCTTGAGGGCATCATACCGGCCCTGGAGAGTGCCCATGCCCTGGCGGCCCTCGGTCAGAAGCAGTTTGGCCCCGACGATATTGTGGTCATCAACCTCTCGGGCCGGGGCGATAAAGACCTCCATACCTATCTCTCACATCAAAACGACTAAACGATGAAACTCACCCGACATATCACCACCATCTCGGCCGACCTCGAGACCCCCGTAGGACTCTACCTGAAGATTCGCGACCTCTATCCCTGCTCGGCCTTACTCGAGAGCTCCGACTATCACACGAGCCAGAACTCAGTGTCGCTCATCGGAGTTGACCCCATAGGCTCATTTACCGTCGCGGGCGAGGAGGCTATCGCCCTCTACCCCGACGGCACCACCGTCAGCTCCCCGGCCACCGGCCTGACCGACGCCCTGGGCCGCTATCTCAAGAGCTATGAAACCGATACGGCCGACGGCCTCTTCAACGGCCTCATAGGCTTCACAGCCTATGATGCAGTAAGATATTTTGAGCCTACAGTGGACATCCGCAGGGCCCCCTCGGCCTTCAGCGACATCCCGGATATGCAATATCTCCTTTACCGGTTTATCATCCAGATGAATCATTACCGCAATGAGATGACTATTATCGAAAACATCCCTGAGGGTGAGGAGAGCCGGTCGGCCGAGCTTCTCTCGATCATAGCCAATAACAATATAGCCGTCTATCCCTTCAAGGCCGCCGATGACCTGGAGTCGCCGGTGACCGACGCGGAATATGAGGCTATGGTGGAGCGGGGTATCAAGGCGGCCCGCCGCGGCGACGTGTTTCAGATCGTCATCTCGCGACGCTTCTCGCGCGGCTTCACCGGCGATGAGTTTAACGTCTATCGCGCCCTCCGCTCTGTCAATCCGTCGCCCTACCTCTTCTTTTTTGACTTCGGCAGCTTCAAGGTATTTGGTTCCTCGCCCGAGACCCATCTGCGGGTCACTGCTGACCGACATGCCTATATCGACCCCATTGCCGGCACCTTCAGACGCACCGGCAACGACCGTCGCGACCATGAATTGGCCGAAGAACTCCTTGCCGACCCCAAGGAAAACGCCGAGCATATCATGCTCGTTGACCTGGCCCGCAACGATCTGAGCCGCAGCGGCGGCCATGTCGAGGTGGAGTATCTCAAGCAGATACAGTATTATTCCCACGTGATACATATGGTGAGCCGCGTCGGAGCCACCCTCCCGGCCGATGCCGACCCCATCAAGCTCTTTGCGGCTACCTTCCCCGCCGGCACGCTCAGCGGAGCGCCCAAGGTGAGAGCCATGCAGCTCATCAACGAGATAGAGCCGGTCAACCGCCTGACCTATGGCGGCTGCATAGGCACCTTCGGCTTCGATGGCTCCATCAACCAGGCCATCACCATCAGGTCGTTTCTCAGCCACGGCAACCGCCTCTATTCCCAGGCCGGCGCCGGCATAGTGGCCCGCTCCAACCCCCACAGCGAGCTATGCGAGACCAATAACAAGCTCGGGGCCCTGGTGAAGGCCGTAGACCGCGCCCAATCGTTTATCCGCTAATCAATCAGAGAGCTATGAAACTACTCATCCTTGACAATTACGACTCCTTTACCTACAATATAGTCCACGCCGTAAGAGACCTGGGGCTGGAGCCCACCGTGGCACGCAACGACAGCATCACTCTCGACGAAATCGAAGACTTCGACAAGATAATCATCTCCCCCGGGCCCGGCATACCATCCGAGGCCGGCATCCTCCCGGAGATGCTCCGCCGCTATGCCGGAAAGAAGCCTATCCTCGGCATTTGCCTGGGTCATCAGGCTATAGGGGAGCGCTTCGGCGCCAAGCTCGAAAACCTCTCGGAGGTGTATCATGGCATCCAGACTCCGGTGAGGGTCACCGCCCCCGACTATATCCTCAACGGCATGGGCGACGAATTTCCGGTGGGGCGCTATCACTCATGGGTGGTGAGCGACGACGGGTTGCCCTCATGCCTGATCGTCACCTCCCGCTCGGCCGACGGGCAGATAATGTCGCTGCGCCACCGCGAGATGGACATCCACGGGGTGCAGTTTCACCCCGAGAGCCTCCTTACCCCCGACGGCTCCCGCATCATAGCCAATTTTATCAACTATTGACCACTATTATCTTCAGATGAACAATATACTCCAGCGACTCTTTGAGCATAAGAGTCTCAGCCGCGATGAGGCCCGCGAGGTGATGCTCAATATCGCCGACGGGCGCTATAACGACAATCAGCTCTCGGCCTTTATGACCGTCTATCTCATGCGCAGCATCACTCCCGAAGAGCTCGTAGGCTTCCGCGACGCCATACTCCTTCGTCGCGTTGAGGTTGACTTCGGCGAGGTTCCCACCATCGACATCGTGGGCACCGGCGGTGATGGTAAAAACACCTTCAATATCTCTACGGCCTCATGCTTCGTTGTGGCCGGTGCAGGACGCAAGGTGGTCAAGCACGGCAACTATGGCGCCACTTCGGTCTCGGGTGCGTCAAATGTCCTCGAGCAGCATGGCGTGAAATTCACAGCCGATCCGGAGCGTCTGCGACGCTCACTCGATGAGTCGGGAGTGGCCTTTCTCCATGCCCCTTTCTTCAGCCCCGCGATGAAGAGCGTAGGGCCGGTGCGGCGCTCGCTTAAGATGCGTACGTTTTTCAATATGCTCGGCCCCCTTGTCAACCCCACTTTGCCTAAAAATCAGCTCCTTGGAGTCTATAATCTCAAGCTGATGCGTCTTTATAGATATATTGCTCAGGCCGAAGGGATTAACTGCACTATAGTCCACTCGCTCGACGGCTACGATGAGATTTCGCTCACATCCCCCTTCAAGGTGGCCACGACAACGGGCGAGCGCCTCCTGAC
>CAZAUV010000139.1:0-5950 GCA_964488335.1 uncultured Bacteroides sp. | reverse complement strand
CGCCTTATCCGCAAGGATTACGTTGACGATGAGGGTGCACTTACGCCCAAATATCACGATGTCAAGCGTAACGGGTCTCTCGACTTTGGAGAAGACTTCGCAAATGTATCGGCTGCTATCGTTAAGGTTCTTGACGGTGTATTCGACCCGAAGGCTGCTGCTCCCTCCAATGGGCGCAAACGCCGCATCGGTAATTTTGACGCTGATAAATTCGCTAATTCCCGGTTCAAGGAACTGTGGGAGCAGATTAACGTGCGCTCGATCTATACGGTTGATTTCAGTTCTGATGAACTGGTTGAAAAATGTATCGAGCAAATCGACCTGAACCTGAATGTAACTGAAATTCACATTCAGATTACTACCGGCGCAATGGAGCAAATTCGAGACCGCGAAGCGTTGGAAACCGCCTCTGCTATGACGCAGGGCAAGACGGTTCGCAAGTCCGTACACGAGGCTGTCAGCAAGTCTGTGAAGTATGACCTTATAGGTGATTTAGTCAAGGAAACCGGGCTTACTCGCCACACTGTCATTCGGATATTAAAAGGTATCTCACCAGATAAATTCTTGCTTTTCCGTGTGAACCCCGAAGAATTTATCATCAAGGTTGCCTCGATAATAAATGACTGTAAGGCTATCGCCGTTATCAAGAAGATAACTTATTCACCCACCGACCAGACTTTCGATACTGACCTGTTCACTGTCGATGAAGTAAGAGGCGTTGTCGGCGATAACGCTATGGAGAGTGAAAAATCGCTCTATGACCTTGTAGTGATTGATAGTAAAGGTACTGAAATGGATTTTGCCAAAAAACTTGAAAGTGAGGATGACGTAGAAGTGTATACAAAACTACCCCGCGGATTTTACATCAATACACCGATGGGACATTACAATCCTGACTGGGCTATCGTCTTTCGGGAGGGCAAAATGAGACACGTATATTTCATTGCCGAGACCAAAGGCTCTATTCGTGAGGTCGATATTCGCGAAACGGAGAAATCCAAAATAGCTTGTGCCCGTCGCCACTTCGCATCACTCTCTAATTCTACTGTCAAATACGATGTGGTTAAAAGCTATCAAGACTTATACAATATAGCAATGAGCTGAACTATTAACCTGGCAATTAACGCCTTCAGCCTCTTTATGCACTCCCCCCCGCCGACTGCGGTCTGTCGGCGGGGGGGAGTGGTGTATGATGGACAATGATTATTTCCAGCGGCGGTAGGCGTAGCCGAGGGTCTCGAAGGCGGCGCGGTCGAGCTCCTCGCGAAACTCAGGGGCAGCGATTGAGATGAGCAGTCGGGCGCGGTCGATCATATTACGGCCGCGGAGATTGACGGCCCCATGCTCGGTCACTACCCAATTGGTCTGGAAGCGGGTGGTCACCACTCCGGCTCCCGGCGTCAACACGGGCTTTATCTTGTTCTGTCCCTTGGTGGTGGTGGAGAGCATGGCGATGAACGACTGTCCGCCGACGGAGCGTGAAGTGCCGTAGACAAAGTCGTGCTGGCCGCCTACGCCCGAATAGATACGGGTGCCGATCGAGTCGGCACATATCTGTCCCGAGAGGTCAATCTCGAGACACGAGTTGATGGCCACCATATTGCGGTTTTGCGAGATGACGAAAGGATCGTTGACCCAGGCGATGTCGCGCATCACGATGTCGGCATTGTGATCTATGTAGTCATAAAGGCGGCGGGTGCCAATAGCGAGGGAGGCCACCGAGCGCCCGGGCTCCACCTGCTTGAGCGAGTTGTCTACCACGCCGCTCTCGATAAGGTCTACCATGCCGTCGGTCAGCGCCTCGGTGTGGATGCCCAGATGAGCGTGGGAGCTCAGCGAGGAAAGTACGGCATTGGGCACCGAACCTACACCCACCTGGAGGACCGCTCCGTCGGGTATGAGCTCGGCTATATACCGGCCTATCCTCATCTCGGCCTCCGTAGGCGCGTCGCCTGCGGTCTCGGCCAGGGGGTCGTCGACATGGACCAGCGCGTCGATGCGCGAGGTGTGGATCACCGAGTCGCCATAAGTGAAAGGCATCAGGGGATTGATCTGAGCCACGATTACACGCGCCGTCTCGAGCGCCGCCGGGGTGAGGTCGGCCGACACTCCGGTCGACACGTAACCCTCTTCGTTAGGTTCAGAGCAGTTGATGAATGCTATATCGATGTCGATGGTGCCATCGCGGAAGAGCTGGGGCACCTGACCGAAGAAGCGCGGAGTAGTGGTGGCATAACCCTCGTTGACCCATCCGCGGACAGCATTGGATACAAAGAAGGAGTCGATGAGGAAGGAGTCGCGCAGCTCGGGATTGCACAGCGGCGATACCCGTCGGCCGAGGGCAAAAGCGTTATAGAGCACCACGTCGCGCAACTCATGGCCCCTGCGGGCCAGGGCTGCCACCAGCGCCTCGGGGATAGAGGAACTGCCCTGGACAAAGATGTGATCGCCACTCTTAACGATTTTCACCGCCTCATCGGCTGTCATATACTTGGATTGCATAAGCTGTCGCGTTTTGGTAAGGGCTACAAAATTACACATTTTCCCGCAAGTGTGCAATAAAAAGTTTATCTATCGTCTGTGGCAGCCCTTCTCCGGGACGGGATGACAACAGATATACGCGACTGCGGAGTGCCCTTTCAGACTCTTATCACAAGCTGAAGCCGGCGCGGCGGAGGAGGGCGATGAAGGTGTCGGAAAAGGCCTTGGTCTGCTCGGCGGGGTAACGCACATCTGTAAATACCTGCGCGAGGGAAGTCTTGCCGTTTTCGGCCACAAACTTGGCGCCGGCCTCTTCGGCAGAAGAATAAGCGCTGCGGAGCTCATCGTCGCCAAGGGGCGTAAACTCCTCCTGACAGACGACAGCCTGAATGGGGAGGCGATCTTTGGGATCACCCTCTTCGGCGGGCCAACCGAGAGCTATTGAGGTCAGTGGCACCATCCCCGCGGGGAGATGAAGCAGCCGGGCTATCTCTTCGGCGCAATAAGTTGTGGTGCCCAGATAGCAGGTTCCGAGGCCCGAGAGCTCTGCTGCGGTGACAAACTGCTGAGCGAAGATAGTAGTATCCATAGCGGCCCACATCAGCCCCTGGAGGTTGCCGAGCGACGGGGTGGCTGAGCTCATATCACACCAGCGCGAGAAGCGGTCCATATCGATGCAGAAGGTGACTATTGCCTGCGCACCCGCAGCGGCGGGCTGATTGAAATGCCCCTTGGCCGCAAGGGTAGCTATGCGGTCGGGGTCGAGAGTCACGATGGCCGAATAGAGCTGCATATTTCCCGTGTTGGGGGCCATACGGGCTATGTCGAGGAGCTCGGTTATCATCTCGCGTGAGAGGGGTCGGGAGGAGTCGAAGCGGCGGATGGTGCGTCGCTCACGGAGTATCTTCAGAGGATCAGCGGACATATTCATATCACTTTCAGGATTATATCTGTCAGAAAAGCGGTTGGGATTGACAAAAATAGCAATTATATCTGACCGTGGCAAATCATCTTTTTACTTTTGGACAACATCTGCCTCCGGGCCGTCAATATAACCAACTGACTATCTGTCAACTGGAATGTGAAATTGGGAAATTTCAACATATTGTTAATAAAATATCATTCACCAAACGGGTTTATTTCGCAAAAAAATGCCATCTTTGCATCTCTCTTTCACGAAATCTTACCAATCATATAACCTTACCGTGGAAACCCGACCGACATATACCTACGACCAGGCCTATGAAGCCACCCTGCGATATTTCGACGGCGACGAGCTCGCCGCCCGAGTGTGGGTGAGCAAATATGCCCTCAAAGACTCTTTTGGCAACATTTACGAGCTGACTCCCGCCGACATGCACCATCGCATCGCCTCGGAGATTGCCCGCATCGAGAAGAATTATCCCAATCCGATGAGCCACGACGAGATATTTTCGCTTCTCGACCATTTCCGCTTCCTCGTCCCTCAGGGCTCACCTATGACCGGAATCGGCAACCATTTCCAGGTTGCCTCGCTGAGCAACTGCTTCGTCGTGGGGCTCGACGGTAAGCCCGACTCTTATGGCGGTGTCATCAAGATCGACGAGGAGCAGGTGCAGCTCATGAAGCGCCGTGGCGGAGTGGGCCACGACCTCTCCCACATCCGCCCCAAGGGTATGCCGGTCAAAAATTCCGCCCTCACATCCACCGGCCTCGTCCCCTTCATGGAGCGCTATTCCAATTCCACCCGCGAGGTGGCACAGGATGGACGCCGCGGGGCACTTATGCTCACCGTGAGCATCAAGCACCCCGACGCTGAGAAGTTTATCGACGCCAAGATGACCGAGGGAAAGGTAACGGGCGCCAATGTCAGTGTGCGCATTGACGACGATTTCATGCAGGCCGCCATCGACGGCACCCCCTACACCCAGACATTTCCCACCACCGCCGACAGCGAGCCTCTTGTAAGCTCCGAAATAGATGCCACCCGCCTCTGGGCCAAGATTATCCACAATGCGTGGAAGAGCGCTGAGCCCGGAGTGCTCTTCTGGGACACCATCACCCGCGAGAGTCTACCCGACTGCTATGCCGACCTCGGCTTCCGCACCATCTCCACCAACCCCTGCGGCGAGATACCCCTCTGCCCCTACGACAGCTGCCGCCTCCTGGCTATCAATCTCTATTCCTACGTCAAGGATCCGTTTACCCCCGGAGCCACCTTTGACTTTGAGCTCCTGAGCGAGCATGTGGCCCGGGCCCAGCGCGTAATGGACGACATCATCGACCTCGAAATAGAAAAGATAGACCTCATCATTGACAAGATAGAGAGCGATCCCGAGACCGACGAGGTGAAAGCTACCGAGCTCAATCTCTGGAAGAAAATACGCTCCAAGACCCTCAAGGGGCGCCGTACAGGCGTTGGCACCACCGGCGAGGGCGACATGATAGCAGCCCTCGGCCTCCGCTACGGCACTCCCGAAGCCACGGCAATGTCGGTCGAGGTGCATCGCGCCGTGGCTCTGGCTGCCTATCGCTCGAGCGTAATGATGGCCCGCGAGCGCGGAGCATTCGAAATATATGATGCCGACAGAGAGAAAGACAATCCTTTCCTCAACCGCCTCCTTGAGGCCGATCCGGTCCTCGTGGCTGATATGGAGAAATATGGACGGCGCAACATCGCCTGCCTCACCATCGCGCCCACCGGCACCACCTCTCTGATGACTCAGACCACCTCGGGCATCGAGCCTGTTTTTCTCCCGGTCTATAAGCGTCGCCGCAAGGTCAACCCCAATGACACCTCGGTGCGCGTCGACTTCATCGACGAAAGCGGCGATGCTTTTGAGGAATATATCGTCTATCATCCCAAGTTCCTGACCTGGATGACGGTCAACGGCATCGAGCGCCGCGACGACTACTCTCAGGAGGAGCTTCAGGAGCTCGTGGCCCGCTCTCCGTATGCCGGAGCCACCAGCGCCGACGTCGACTGGCTCGAAAAGGTAAGGATGCAGGGGGCGGTCCAGAAGTGGGTCGACCACTCTATCTCCGTGACCATCAATCTACCCTCTACTGTCGACGAAGCGCTCGTCAACCGGCTCTACATAGAGGCCTGGCGCTCCGGCTGCAAGGGTTGCACAGTCTATCGCGAGGGCTCGCGTGCCGGTGTCCTCGTGGCAGTCGATGAGAAGAAAAAGAAGAAGGCTGCATCAAAGGCCGATGAGCCCCACACTCTGGCCGAGCCTGTGATACTCACCAAGCGTCCCATAGAGTTGGAGGCCGACGTGGTACGCTTCCAGAACAACAAGGAGAAATGGATTGCTTTCGTGGGCCTCGTCGACGGCAAGCCTTACGAAATATTCACGGGTCTGGCCGACGACGACGACGGTATCTTCTGCCCCAAATCGGTGTCGCATGGCAAGATTATCAAGGCCGTAGACGAGAAGGGCAATAAGCGCTACGACTTCCAGTTTATCAACAAGCGCGGCTATAAGAC
>CAZAUV010000138.1:0-6044 GCA_964488335.1 uncultured Bacteroides sp. | reverse complement strand
ACAAGCAATATAAGATTGCCGGCGAAACCCTCTATATCTACGCCCCGCTGGCCCACCGCCTCGGCCTCTTTCCGATCAAGACCGAGCTCGAAGACCTCAGCTTCAAATATGAGCACCCGGCCGAGTATGAGCGTATCGCCGGCCTCATCAAGCAGAGCGAGGAGCGCCGGACTTCGGTCTACAACGACTTCTCGGCCCCCATCAAGGAGAGCCTCTCCAAGATGGGCCTCAAATATGACGCCAAGGCACGCCTCAAGAGTGTCTATTCCATCTGGCGGAAGATGGAGACCAAGCATGTCCCCTTCGAGGAGGTCTATGACCTCTATGCCATGCGCATCATCTTTGACTGCGACGATCCGGCCGAAGAGAAGACCATCTGCTGGCAGATCTACTCGGCCATTACCGACCTCTACCGCCTCCACCCCGACCGCACACGCGACTGGATTTCGGTCCCCAAGGCCAATGGCTATCAGGCTCTCCACCTGACCGTGATGGGCCCCGACGGCAACTGGATCGAGGTCCAGATACGCTCGCGACGGATGGACGAGATAGCCGAGAAGGGCTTCGCTGCCCACTGGAAATATAAGATAGGCTCCAAAGGAGAGGAGGAGGAGAGCGAGCTCACCGTGTGGCTCCGCACCATCAAGGATATCCTTGACGACCCCAATCCCGACGCAATCGACTTCCTTGATACCCTGAAGCTCAATCTCTTCGCCTCAGAGATTGTGGTCTTCACGCCAAAAGGGGAGCTGCTGACCCTCCCGGCGGGCGCCACAGTGCTTGACATGGCTTATTCGCTCCATTCCCAGCTCGGCGACAAGTGTATCGCCGGCAAGGTCAATCATAAGCTCGTGCCCCTGAGCCACCGCCTCGCTTCGGGCGACCAGGTGGAGGTCCTGACCTCCAACAGCCAGACCCCCAAGGCCGACTGGATGAGCTTCCTCGCCACCGCCCGCGCCCGGACGCGCCTCCGCGCCGCCCTGCGCCGCCTCGACCAGCCCGACATAGAGCGCGGGCGCCGCATCTTCGACGAGTTTCTGAGCGAGAAAGAGGTGGCGGCCTCCAATGAGATCATCACCAAGATGATGGCCTATTATCATGTGACCACCCGCGATGATCTCTTCCTCCGTCTGGGCCGGGGCGACATCTCGCTCGACGGATACATCCTGCGCGAGAGCCCGAAGACTGACCAGGGCCTCCTGCGCAAAATCCTCCGCTTCGGACGCCGCAAGAGCTCCGCGCCGGCCCCCTCGGATGCCACCCCCCCGGCCCCGACACACATCAACACCAAGGAGACCTATATCCTCCGCTGCGGCCGCGACGAGACCAATTTCACCTTCCCCGACTGCTGCCGCCCTATCCCGGGCGACGACGTTATGGGCTATGTCAACGACCTGGGCCAGGTGGAGGTCCATTCGCTCACCTGCCCCCGCGCCCAGCTCCTCAAAGCCACCCACGGCAACCGCATCGTGGCCACCCGCTGGGAGAGCCAGTCCGACAGTCGCTTCCGCGCCGAGCTCCTTATCCGCGGCATCGACCGTCAGGGCATCCTCTCTGAGCTCACCGCCATGATATCCACCCAGCTCGGCATCGACATCCGTGCCCTCAACATAGCCGCCGACAAAGAGGTCTTTGAATGTAGGCTCGGAGTGATGATAGCCGACACCTCGGCCCTCGAAAAGCTCTGCGACAACGTCCGCCGCATCGACGGCGTCCGCTCGGCTGTCCGCCTCTCCTGACATCCCCCGCGGGCCCCGGGGCTCCGGCAGAGAACAATCCGGCCCTCCCGGTTGTTGATCCGTAAAAAACCATCGACACACACATCTTTTTATGGACGAAACTATGACCGGATGGACAAGGATTTCTCCGTCTGACCTGAAAAACCCCGTTGACCTGTTTGGTAAAGATTGGATGGCCCTCGCCGTGGGAAAGGAGGGTGATATGAATGCCCTGACGATAAGCTGGGGCGAGACAGGCAAGCTATGGGAATTGCCCGTCTGCACCGTCTTTGTATCGACCGACCGCTATACCCACTCCTTTATGGAGCGTTTTGATCATTTCACCGTCACCGCCTTCCCGCCTGATAAGAAGCGGGCCCTCGCTTATATCGGCTCCCATTCGGGCCGCGACGGCGACAAGCTCAAGGCCGCCGGTCTGACTCCGCTGTTTACCGAGCTCGGTAATCCCGTCTTCCGTGAAGGTTGCCTGGCCATAGAGTGTCGTATCCTCTACAAGACCCCTTTTGAGCCGCATAAGATGTCGGCCGAGGTGGTCAGCTTTTATAATCGCCGCGGCATGGGAATTCACACTATGTATATCGGTCAGATACTCAATATCTGGACCAGGACGCCTGCCTGCTGACCCTCCTGCCCGGGGCTTCGGAGCCGCCCATCCCTACATTGTCATGCGGTATTCTCCCGGAGTGAGGCCTGTCTGTTTCTTGAAGAAGCGGATAAAATGCTGGGGGTATTGAAAGCCGAGGTGCTCGGCCACCTGCTTGGTGGATTTCTCAGGGTCGAGCAGAGAGCTCTTGGCATGGGTGATCATCTTCAGGTGGATATATTCCTGCGCCGTCTTCCCGGTTTCCGACTTCACCAGGTCGCCGAAATAGTTGGAGGAGAGGCATATCTTGTCGGCGAAATATCTGACGGTGGGGATGCCCTCTGAGGCGCCCTTGCCCGACTGGAGATAATTATCGAGCAAGGCTTCAAAGCGGGCGAGCACATTATTATTAAGCTCCTCACGGGTCACGAACTGCCGCTCGTAAAACCTCATGCAATAATTGAGCATCACCTCAATATTTGATATTATGAGCGACTTGGAGAAGCGGTCGATGGGATGCTGAAGCTCCCTCTGAATCTTAGCCATATAGTCTTGAAGGATGGTGCGCTCCTCGGCCGAGAGGTGGAGGGCCTCGTTTGAGGCATAGGAGAAGAAGGAATATTGACTCATCTTCTGCGCCAGGGGGGTGCGGCTGAGAAAATCAGGGTGAAAGAGCAGCCCTATAGCCTCGGGCGCCGGGCCATCTTCGATGCGATGGATGCCCACGGTCTGGCCGGGAGCGAAGCTCACCACCGTCTCATCGTCAAAATCATAAGTGGTCTTGCCATAATTGATTTTGCAGCCGGTAGTCTTTTTCAGAAACAGGGCATAAAACCCGAAGTGCATATGATGGGTCGGCTGATTGACGGAGTCGTCGAAATGAACGATGCCCACCAGGGGATGGCGGGTTTCAAAACCGAAATATCGGTTATATTTCTCAATGCTGTCGGCTTGAAAGATATCCATATCTGTCTGATTTGATGCTGCAAAAATAGCTATCCGCCACCAATAATCCAAGGCGGGAGCTCTGTTTCCGTAATCCGGGTCGGTCTATCCGTAATATTGGTATCAACGGTAGAGGTAATATGGGGTAATTTTGCAACATCAAAAGAAAGCCCTTTATGACCGAAACCGAATTTCTCAAGTATGCCTCCGCCGGCAACCTCATCGTAGCCGGGAGCGCCCCACATCAGACGATGCACTCAATGAGCCGGAGGGCATTGCGCCTGACAGCGCAAATCAATGGCTCCTATCACTCGCCCGAGGAGCTCAGGCAGATGATGTCGGAGCTCACGGGCAAGCCTCTCGACGAAGGCTTCGGCCTCTTCCCGCCTTTTTATACCGATTGTGGCCTGAATATCACCATCGGGCGGCACACCTTCATCAATATGGGCTGTTCCTTCCAGGACTGGGGAGGCATCATAATCGGCGACGACTGTCTCATAGGCCACAACTGCACCATCTGCACCGTAAATCATTCCAAAGACCCCGGGCGGCGGGCCGATATGACCTGCTCGCCGGTGATAATCGGCGATAAGGTGTGGATCGGGGCAAATGTAACCATTCTGCCGGGAGTGACCGTAGGCCATGGTGCGATCATCGCCGCCGGAGCAGTGGTCACCCGCGATGTTGCGCCGGAAACAATAGTGGGAGGAGTGCCCGCCCGACTGATAAATAAACTCTGAAAGATAAAAAAACAAAACCGTGATTAAAAAGCTGACCTTAGGATTAGCGGTTGCAGCGGCAGCCGGCCTTAACCTTAATGCACAAAATATAATCTCCCGGAATATGATGAAAACAGACGATCTCACCCTTGTCGGGGAATGGGACAAGACCTTCCCCCTGAGCGATAAGGTTGACCACTCAAAAGTGACCTTCACCAACCGCTACGGCATCACTCTCGCAGCCGACCTCTACAAACCCAAGGGGGCAACCGGCAAGCTGCCGGCTATCGCCGTGAGCGGCCCCTTCGGCGCCGTCAAGGAGCAGGCCTCGGGCCTCTATGCTCAGGAGCTTGCCGAGAGCGGGTTTCTCACAATAGCTTTCGATCCGTCGTATACCGGCGAGAGCGGTGGAGAGCCGCGCTTCGTAGCGTCGCCCGACATCAACACCGAGGATTTCAGCGCCGCCGTGGACTATCTCCTCTGCCGCGACGATGTGGATGCCGATAAGGTGGGTATCTTAGGCATCTGCGGGTGGGGAGGAATAGCCATCGAGGCAGCCATCAACGACCCCCGCATCAAGGCTACTGTGGCCTCGACAATGTATGATATGACGCGCGTCAACGCCAATGGCTATTTCGATAGCGAAGACAGCGCCGCCCGCCGCAATGCCAAGCGCGCCGCCATGGCCGCCCAACGCACCGACGATTATCGCGCCGGGTCATATAAGCGTGGCGGAGGAGTAGTGGACCCCCTCCCCGACGACGCGCCTCAGTTTGTAAAGGATTATCATGCCTATTACAAGACTCCCCGCGGTTATCATCCCCGCTCGCTTAATTCCAACGACGGCTGGAATGTCACGTCAAATCTTCCCTTTCTCAACTTTAAGTTTTTTGAGTATGCCGATGAGCTGGAAAATGCAGTGATGATCGTCCATGGCGAGAAGGCCCATTCCTTATATTTCGGCAAGGATGCTTACGGCAAACTCAAGGGAGACAACAAGGAGCTGATAGTCATTCCCGGCGCCTCCCATACCGACCTCTATGATCAGAAAGAGATCATACCCTTCGACCGCATCGCGGAATTTTTCAGCAACAACTTCGGTAAATGATAAGGTCAAAATCACGATCATAAGGTGTTCCCTGAAGCAACCGATGAGGAAGTAAAACCATCGTGATGAACTATATTATGGTGATTTACCTGGTTATTCACATAATAATTTAGATATGAAGTTCCGGATCATAACATTGGCATTACTCATGGCTATTTCTTTTTCCATCACTGCTTGCTCTCACGAATACGATGGGCCGGAAATCAAGGAAGAGCCCACACCGACGCCTCAACCGGCCCCAAATCCCTCGATAAGGGATGGTAATGTTCTCGTAGCTTATTTCTCATGCACCGGCACTACTAAGAAAGTGGCTGAAGATATTGCCGATTTAACATCCGGCACTCTATTCCGTATCGAGCCACAGGAAGCATATACTTCTGCCGATCTTGACTACAATAGCGATTGTCGGGCAAACCGCGAGCAGAATAATCCCTCTTCCCGGCCGGCAATAAAAGGAATGCCCGATAATCTTGATAAATACGACGTGGTTTTTCTCGGCTATCCTATATGGTGGGGAAAGGCTCCGAGAGTGATATTTACTTTCTTGGAAAGTGGGGATTTCAAAGGAAAGACTATAATTCCATTCTGCACATCCCATTCAAGTGGTATAGGCAGCAGTGACACCGAACTTCACTCTGCAGCAAAAGATGCCGTATGGAAATCGGGCAAACGCTTTGGAGGAGGTGTATCCGCTTCTGAGATAGAAAAATGGATTAACGGATTAGGTATAGATTTTGAAAAACAAGATAACAAAGATAACATGGACACGGATTACGCAAAATTTCCTCTCTCAGAAGGCAAGAACGGTCAGGCTCCGACTATCCGTCTCAGCAGCGGATATGACATGCCGATTGTTGGTCTTGGCACCTATAGCCTTATGGGAGACGTATGCGTCAATTCGGTAAAGTCAGCGATTGCTCTGGGCTTCCGAAAGATTGACACTGCTCACA
>CAZAUV010000137.1:0-6288 GCA_964488335.1 uncultured Bacteroides sp. | reverse complement strand
TCTGCGAAGCCATGATGAGGCCCCAGGCAGTGGCGGTGTTGCCGTTGATGTCGGTATAGATGCCGGGGCGGGCCGCCTCGCTCTCAATGCGATAGGTCGACACTCCGGCGTGGATATTGTGGCCATAGTCATAGCCCGCACGGATCACCTTTTCGTTGGCTTCGAAGATAGCGGGTTTCTTGGCAAACTTCTTGCGGAGGAAATTGATAGCTGCCTCCAGCGGGCGGTCAAAGAGCCAGCATACCAGGCCCAGGCAGAAGATGTTGCGGCATTTGAGCATCGACTTATTGTCGAGTCCCGAGCCCTCGAGGGCAGCCTTGGAGAGGGTCGTTACAGGCACCTCGAGAATCTGTGCGTTAAGGCCGAGCTCCCTGAAGGGATCGTCGGTCTTATAATCGGCTTTTTTGAGATCGGTCTCCTTGAAGGAGTCGATATCGACGATAGCCACGCCGCCGGGTTGCTTGAGGTTGTGAGCATTGGCTTTGAGGGCCGCGGCATTCATGGCCACGAGGACGTCGCAGAGGTCGCCGGGGGTGTGGACATCGGTGCCTACACTTACTTGGAAGCCGCTGACGCCGCCCAAAGAGCCCTGCGGGGCGCGTATCTCGGCGGGATAGTCGGGGAAGGTAGAGACTTGGTTGCCTATGCCGGCCGACACATTGGTAAAGATATTGCCTACGAGCTGCATACCGTCGCCGGAGTCGCCCGAGAAGCGGACCACCACTTTGTCGGTGTCAATGACTTGAGCCTTGTCTAACATCTCTTTGTGTTGAATGGATGGTAAATTGCGATATTGATGGTATAGATAGAAGGGGAGTGGGTCTCCACTCAGAGACTCCCCGCAAGAGCGGAGAGCGCCGGCAAAGGTAAGCAAAAAAAGCGAGATACCCTCAAAATTCTCTCTTCAAAAAATGGCGCTGCACCACTTTACGGCAAGATGTAGGATGACGGAAAGCACGATTGCCGACCCCATCCCTGTGATGAACCGCCATATCGGTCTCATTTTGCCGGATAGAAGCTTGATAATCAATGCGCCGATAACTGCACTGATTGCAATGATCAGGTCTGAGATAGAGTCGCTCATAGGGTTATTGTCGTTGGAAATTACCCCGCAAAGTAAAATAAAATCTCCCAGACTGCAAAACCCTCCCGGGAATATCCGGCGCTGCTTTTTTCCGGGCGATTGTTTCGTAGTTACGGCGGGATGGAGTAATTTTGCAGGATGGGAGCTGACCTCCGCTCCTTTCAGTGACATTATATTATGGCAACAATCCTCAGCATCGACACCTCTACTACCGCCTGCTCGGCCTCGCTCTCGGCCGAGGGAATGATTTTGACTCATCCCGAGACTCTTGAGCCCCAGCAGCATGCGGCGCTTATCTCAGGTTTTATCAAAGAATGTCTGGACCATGCGGCGGCCCATGAGATGAAGCTCGATGCAGTGGCCGTGACGCTCGGCCCGGGGAGCTATACCGGCCTGCGCATTGGCCTCTCCGAGGCCAAGGGGCTGGCATATGCGCTCAATATCCCGCTCATAGGGCTGTCGACTCTGGAAGTGATGGCCACAGGGGTGATGTTTTCCCATCCCGAGATTTTTGATTACAGTGAAGAGCCGCGGCTGTGGCCCATGATCGACGCCCGGCGCATGGAGGTGTTTACCGCAATCTATGATATGGCTCTGGAGCCGGTGCTGGCCCCTCAGCCACTGATACTCAGCGAAGAGAGTTGCGCTCCGATGGAGCAGGGGCGCGGGATGGTGATCTTCGGCGACGGCAGCGCAAAGGCTCGCGCTCTCCTTCCGGAGGCGTTGTGGATTGACGGGGTGGTGCCCCTGGCCACCGATATGCTCGCATTGGCCGAGCGGGCCTATATGAGGGGCGACTTTGCCGACACGGCCTATGCCACACCTCTCTATCTCAAGGAATTTCAGACCTCGGTGCCCCGCAATCCCCTTTCGCGTCTCTGACAGTTTGTCACCGCAATCCCTGCCGCCGATGTCAAACGTCAGTGGAGGACGCGGTCGACGAGGAGATCAAGGGGAGCGGCTGATATGCGGCCGATGGTGTAGCCGTGTCGCCCGGCGGCTTGCCGGAGCTGAGGCTCAAAGGCGGCTGCCACTCCGCCGGTGAAGGCCAGGGGGAGGGCGTCGGCCTCGGGATAGAGAGCTATGACTTCGGAGAAGAAGGGGTCAAAGCAGCGGCCGACGAGTTGCGAGATGAAGGGGGTGTCGATATTTCGGGCTGCAAAGGGGGTGAACGATGCGATAAAGGCACTTCCCGATTGTCGGCGATATACCTCGTCGACTATGGCAGGGTAGGAGAGCCCGGGATAGTCCTTGGCCCATCGCTCTGCTAAGGCCGGAGGCATCAGGCCACGGACGGCGGCGCGGAGGAGGGCGGCTCCTATGGCAGCGCCGGAGCCTTCGTCGCCGAGGATGTAGCCCATGGAGCTGACGTTGCTGACGATGAGGTGACCGTCCCAGAGGCAGGAGTTGCTGCCTGTGCCGAGGATGCATGCTATCCCTCTGTCGGGCCCGAGGAGGCCTTCGGCTGCCCCTACGAGATCGCTCGCCACCACGACGTTATCAGCCGCGAGGCCAAAAGCTGCGGCGACGGAGGCTGTCAGCCTCTCACGGGCGGCGCCGATCACTCCGGCGGCATAGAGCCTCACCCGGCCGGGCGAGGCCGGGCAGGCGTCAAGCGCAGCCTGAAGGGCCTCCGCAACGCTCTCCTCGCTCTGGACCGAGGCATTGATGGGGCCCGTGGTGAAGTGGGCGACGCTCCCGGATGCAGGGTCGACGAGGGCCCATTTGCCGGAGGTGGCGCCACAATCGGCTATGAGGACGGGGAGCGTCATCAGCAGTGGAAAAAAGTTACTTTTTTTCAGGACCGGCGATCACCACCTGCCGGCGGAAGCCGCGCGAAAACGAGATGAGGGTCTCTGTGCGTCCGCCGATCGGGGCAATGCGGTCTTTGATGATGTCGTAGAGATGGTCGTTGTTTCGGGCATAGACCTTCAGGAGGATGTCAAAGCGGCCGGTGGTGGCGTTACATTCCACTACCTCATCGATCTCCTGAAGGAGGTCTACAACATTATCGGCCTCTTTGGGGTTGTTAAGAGAGAGGCCTACGTAAGCGCAAGTCTCATAACCGATAATCGAGGGGTCGATAATAGTCTCAAAACCTTTTATTACCCCGGAGTTAGTCAGTTTCTGGATGCGCTGATGGATAGAAGCCCCGCTGACACCGGTGTCGCGGGCTATCTCCAGGAATGGCACTCGGGCATTGACCGTAAGCATCTCCAGGATGCGCCGGTCAAGGCTGTCGATTTGTTGACGTGACATTTATCAGACTATTAGCTCTAAGTTTCTATTTTCAGGTCAGCGGAGTGTCCGCTGATGCAAAAATAGCAATATTTACCCTCTCCAACTCCTTTTTTCACAAATTTTAATAAATTTGCAGCCCCGTAAGCAATTCATCACCTCTCCACTTAACCCTTCACCTCCCTTAGCCATGACCCTCCGCAGCCTTTGCCTCACGGCCCTCACGGCCCTCGCCGGCGTCGTTAACCTCCGCGCCGACAGTCCGGCGCCCGACTCCATCACAGTCGCAATCGACTCGGCCGCCTACAGGTCGGGTCAGTCAGTGGGGCTCGTCCTCTCGGGCGGAGGCGCCAAAGGTATCGCTCATATAGGTGTGATCAAGGCTCTTGAAGACCATAATATCCCTATCGATTATATTGCCGGCACCTCGATGGGAGCCATCGTAGGCGGTCTTTATGCCGCGGGCTACACTACGGAGGAGATGATGGACCTCATCCTCTCGCCCTCCTTCACCGACTGGTCGACAGGCCGCATCAGCCCCTCCCTGACCTATTTCTATTCGCGCCCCGAGCCCACCCCCGCCATGATCACCATCAATCTTGGCGACAACAACAATAGCGATGGCATCCCTACCTCGGTGCTCCCCTCGAGCCTCATCTCGCCGCTGCCGATGAATTTCGGCATTATGGAGATCTTCGCGGCCTACACCGCTCAGGCCGAGGGTAATTTTGACAATCTCTTTGTCCCCTTCCGAAGCGTCACGTCTGACATCTATGCCAAGCATAAGGTCGTATGTCGCTCAGGCTCATTCGGCGACGCCATACGCGCCTCGATGAGCTTCCCGCTGGTGTTTCACCCCATAGAGATGGACGGCACCCTGATGTATGACGGCGGCATCTACGACAACTTTCCCGTCGACGTGATGCGCTCCGATTTCGCCCCCGATATTATGATAGGTGTCGACGTGTCAAATCCCGACTCCAAGCCCAAGGCCAACGATATCATCCAGCAGGTGGAGGATATGGTGATACAAAACAACGATTATTCACTGCCGGCCGATGAGGGTATCAAGATCAAGGTCGACGTGAGCCAGTTCAGTCTCCTCGATTTCGGCAAAGCGCGCGAGATATATGCCAAGGGCTATGCCCGCGCCATGGAGATGATGGACTCGGTGGAGCGCCGCGTCACTGCCCGCATCCCCGCGGAGACCCGAGCCATCCGCAGGAGCGTGTTCAAAGACCGCACCCCCTATCTCATCTTCGACTCCGTCAAGGTCTCCGGGGGCAATCCCGGCCAAAACGACTATCTCCGCTATATCTTCACCCACAACTCGCCCGACACCTTCGGCATAGCCCGGGCCCGCGACTCGTATTATCGCGCTATCTCTACAGGGCAGATCCAAAACCTCGTGCCTCAGGCCGTCCGTGCCCCCGGCGACTCCCTGTTTACCCTCGACCTCCAGGCCACGGTGAAAAACAATTTCCGCGTGGGCTTCGGCGGATATATCAGTTCGTCGACATCGAGCTACCTCTTCTTCAGCGGCGGCTTCAACACCCTGTCGACCAACTCTTTCGACGCCGGCCTCAACGCATGGGTGGGCCAGAGCTATCTTGCAGCCGATGCTTCGGCAAAGTTTACCATCTTCACCCACACCCCCTCATATCTTCTGGCGCGCGCCGTGGTCTCCCGACAGAAGTTCCACGACGATGACTATATGTTTTTTGACCTCTCCTCCCCCTATTTCGTGACCCACGACGAAGCCTTCGGGCGCCTCTCATATTGCCTCGCCTCCGGGCGCCACGCCACTCTCAATTTGAGCCTCGGCGGCGGACGCCTCGTGGACTATTTCTATCGCTCCTTCAGCGCCGACGCCTTCGATGCCGCCGACGACTACGGGCGCGACAAGGCCATCCGCAATCTCGGCCAGTTATCAGTGGGCTATGAGAGGAGCACCCTCAACAGCGACTTCTACCCCACTTCGGGCTTCCGGCTCTCGGCCCATGCCTCAGGCATCCTGGGCCGGATGGACCATGCCCTCTATGGCACTGACGAGCATCTCCGCCGAAATGACAATTTCGTTGAGGCCCGTGTGAGCGCCACCGGTTTCCCCGTCTCCCGCAAGCACTATGCCCTCGGCCTGGAGAGCAATGTCGTGGCCTCGTCGCGCAGATTGCCTCATTATTATTCTACCGCTGTGGTGACTGCCTCGGCCTTCAACCCCACCGCTTCGAGCTACAATGTCTTCTCACCCGCCTTCCGCGCCGACTCATATATCACCGCCGGCATCATCCCTGTCTGGAAGATGAGCGATTACGTCCAGCTCCGAGGCACCTTCCACTGTTTCATGCCCTTCCGACGCATAGAGGAGGGCCCCGACCACACGGCCGTCTACGGGCGCCGGTTGGCCAATCCTCAGTTTTTCGGCGAAGTGGCTGCCGTGGTCAATCTGCCCTTTGCCGCCGTCACCGCCTACGCCAATTATATGAGCAAAGAGTCGGGCAACTGGAATTTCGGCCTCTCCCTGGGCATCTTTATGCTCGCCCCCAAATTCCTGCGCTGATCCGGTCCCGGCCTCACTCTACTCCAAAAAAGTGGTAGAAATGTCAGTTTTTTGGAGTGACGAGGTGGCTTTCACGCGCCTCCGGTGACCTTTTCTGAAAAGAGTTGACAGATCAGAGGGCGATTAACCGATTTGGTTTACACGCCCATAGGCATTCAACCGATTTACTTTACACATCACGGCTGGCGAGGCAGGGGGTGGTGCTTTATGAATGATTTTTTTGAGTGATTTTTTTTGAAGAAAGAAGGATTAGTATCTTGATAATCTGGATGATTTTATTAACTTTGCATTCTATAAATCATATCTACACCTATGGAGAAGAAACCTTATATCACTAAGTCGCACGATGTGAACCTTGACACTGAATATGTTCAATGGCTAAAGGAGCTCATTGGCCGTTATCGTG
>CAZAUV010000136.1:0-6294 GCA_964488335.1 uncultured Bacteroides sp. | reverse complement strand
GCCTCGGCCGAGCTCGTCAAACAGAATAAGGGAGCGGGGCGAGAGAGCGTTGAGGATAGAAGCGGCCTCAGTCATCTCCACCATAAATGTCGACTCGCCCAAGGAGATATTGTCGGAAGCTCCGACGCGGGTGAAAATCTTGTCTACCACTCCGATATGAGCGCTGTCGGCGGCCACGAAACACCCTATCTGGGCCAGGAGGGTGTTGATGGCGGTCTGGCGCAGAAGCGCGCTCTTGCCCGACATATTTGGCCCGGTGATCATCATTATCTGGGTGGAGTCGGGGTCAAGCTCTATAGAGTTGGCGATATAGGGCTCGCCGGGAGGGAGCTGGCGCTCGATGACCGGGTGGCGCGCCTCGATAAGCGAGAGGGTCAGCGAGTCATCGACCACAGGGCGCGTATAGCGGTTTTCCATCGCCGCCATGGTGAAGGCCGTCAGGCAGTCGAGGCGGGCGATAATGTTTGCGTCGAGGATAATGGCGGCGACATAGTCGGCCACGGCGGCCACTAAGTTGTTGAAAATCGATAGTTCCAGCGGGGCGATCTTTTCCTGAGCCGTGACAATCTTTTCCTCATATTCCTTAAGCTCCTGGGTGATATAGCGCTCGGCATTGACAAGAGTCTGCTTGCGTATCCACTCGGGGGGCACCTTGTCTTTGTGGGTGTTGGTCACCTCTATATAATAGCCGAAGACATTATTGAAGCCGATTTTGAGCGACGTGATGCCGGTGGCTTCTATCTCGCGGGCCTGGAGCTTGAGGAGATAGTCTTTGCCTGAAAAAGCTATCTCACGGAGAGTGTCGAGCTCGGGGCTGACTCCGGGGGCGATGACCTGACTCTTGCCGAGGGCCGATGGGGGATCAGCCACCAGCTCTCGGTCGATGCGCTCTATCAGGGCGGGGCAGGCATTGAGCTGCTCGCCAAAGGCTCGGAGGGGTTCGGGCTCGGAGGCGAGGCATATCTCCTTGACGGGAGCGATGAGGCGGAGGGCATCGCGAAGCTGACCGAGCTCGCGGGGGGTGATCCGCCGTGATGCAGCTTTGCCGGCGAGACGCTCGAGGTCGCCTATGGCCATGATGGTGGAGCGGAGGTTGTCGCGCGCGTCAGGGTCGCGGAAAAAATGCTCCACGATGTCGAGGCGACGGTTGATGGCAGCGGTGTCGCGCAAAGGGAAGAGGAGCCAGCGCCGGAGCAGGCGTGCGCCCATCGGCGATACAGTGCGGTCAATGACGCTCAGCAGCGAACGGCCGCCATCGGAGAGCGGCTCGAGAAGCTCGAGATTGCGTATGGTAAAGCGGTCGAGACGCACATATCGCTCCTCCTCGATGCGCTTCAGCGATATGATATGCGAGGTGGAAGTGTGCTGGGTGACGTCGAGATAATGTAGGATGGCCCCGGCGGCGATGATGGCATCAGAGAGGCCGTCGACCCCGAAGCCTTTGAGCGAGGCGGTCTCAAACTGGCGGAGGAGACGATCGTTGGCGGCTTGGAGGGTAAAGATCCAGTCGTCGAGCTCAAAGAGAAGATAAGATGATGACCCTGAGGGGGTGATGGCCGCAAACTCCTTCTTCCGTCCGCGCTCGAGGAGCACCTCCTTGGGAGCGAAGTTGGTCAGCAGCTTGTCGATATACGAGGAGTCGCCTTCGGCACATAGAAATTCGCCGGTCGATAAGTCGAGGAAAGCCACTCCGATGACCCCCTTGGCGCCGATACTGACGGCGGCCAGGAAATTGTTCTCGCGATGGGAGAGCAGATTGTCGCTCATCGAGGTGCCGGGTGTGACGAGCTCGGTGATGCCGCGCTTGACGAGCTTCTTGGTCAGCTTAGGGTCTTCGAGCTGCTCGCATATGGCCACTCTCTTGCCGGCGCGGACCAGGCGCGGCAAGTAGGTGTCGAGGGCATGGTGGGGAAAGCCGGCGAGCTCAACGTGAGATGCCTGGCCGTTGGCGCGGCGCGTCAGGGTGATTCCGAGGATCTCCGACGCGGTGATAGCATCGTCGGAAAAGGTCTCGTAGAAGTCGCCAACGCGGAAGAGGAGCACCGCATCGGGATGCTTGGCCTTCATCTCCTGATATTGCTTCATCAGGGGGGTCTCGACAATCTTTTTAGCCATGCTGCAAGCCGGGAGAAAGATGATTTATTTCACCTCTTGGCTGAGGAAAATTTCGGTGGGGAAATGGTCGGAATAGCCATCGAGCCACACACCGCCCGAGAATGTCCTCAGAGGATAACCCTGGCGATTGCCGTCGTCGCCCTTGAGGAAGTCAAAGTTGTTGACGCGATGATTCCAGAAGTAGATGCTCGAGGGGGTGGGACGATTGTCTTTGAGAAGGTTGCCCGAGATGATGATCTGGTCAAAGAGGTTCCAGTTGCCCTTGTAGGCGAGGGTGCCGATGCCCTTGTCGAGGGTAGCCCACCAGGGATTGTAGAAGCCGTGGGGCTTCACCCCTTTGGGTGAGCGGCGGGCGTCGAGCACTTCGGCACACGATTTATCGTGGGGGTCATCATTGAGGTCGCCCATGATGATCACGCCAATGTTGGGGTTGACGGTCCATAGGGAGTCGGCGATATGCTTCGAGAGGGCCGCTGCTGCCTCGCGATTGGGCGACGACTGTTCCTGACCGCCCAACCTCGAGGGCCAGTGGTTGACGATGACGGCCACGGTGTCGCCCCCCATCGTGCCTACGACACACATCTGGTCGCGCGTCGGGTAGCCTATGTCAAGGCGGTGGTTGGTTACGTTGATGAGCTTGAAGAAGCGGGGATTGTAGAGCAGACCCACATCTACGCCGCGTCGGTCGGGCGAGTCGTGATGGACAATCTGATAGTTGCGCCCCTTGATGGCATCGGCAGCCACGAGGTCGCGGAGCACGCTTTCATTCTCTATCTCGGAAACACCTATCACGGCCGGCCCCTGAGGAGTGGTGTTGGTGGTCATGGCAGCGATTGCGCGGGCCATGCGATTGATCTTCGACCAGTATTTGCGGCTGTCCCATTGGCGGGCACCCTTGGGGGAGAACTCAAGGTCGTAAGTGCCATTGGAATTGATCGTATCAAAGAGGTTTTCGAGATTATAGAATGCCACGCCAAAGACCCTGTAACGCGGCTTGGCCGGAGCCTCGGCCGGGATGGCAGCCTCAGCGGCAGAAGGGATGACAACCTCAGAGCCGGCATCACAAGTAGCCGGAGAGGGAGAGGCCGGGGTGCTTGCAGCGGCCATAACGGCGGCTAAGCATATAATGGAAAAGAGCAGTTTTCTCATCTTAAGAAAATGGAGACGGATAGATTTTCACAGCAAAGGTAATCAAATTTCCCGGCATATGAGCCAATTCACGCCCTCATCCGGTCCAAAAAACGCCGGTTTATCTATCGACGACCTACCCCTCCACCCTGAATAGCGACTGTTTTATCCCGTTTTCGGCAATAATTGAGCTCATATCGTAGAAAATAGCTATCTTTGCAGCGATATTTCAAGAAGCATCGCTTTTTTTAGTTTCACTAACCATCCCTGATTTTGGACACCGACCCCCTCCCGGCCATAAATGACGCTGTCTCAGCGTTGTGGCCTGCCGCAATCCCTTTCCTCAACATAGCGCCGATGGACAGCTCCCGCATCGTGGCGCTCATTATGGCTCTGCTCGCCCTCATCATCTCGGGCTTTGTCAGTGGCAGTGAGATAGCTTTTTTCTCCATCACCCGTCAGCAGAAAGAGGAGCTCGACGAGACACCCCGGGGGCGCCGCATTCTGGCCCTCATATCAAAGCCGGAGCGCTTGCTCGCCACCATCCTCATCGCCAATAATCTGGTCAACGTCACCATAGTCATCCTCTTTAATTATGCCCTCGGCCCCGTCTTTGAGGGGATGAGCGAAGTGCTGAGCTTCATCCTACAGTCGGTGATATTGACGTTCATTATCCTTCTTGTGGGCGAAATTCTCCCCAAGCTGATAGCCAACAGCAACAATCTCCGCTGGGCACGCATGGCCGTCGATGGCGTGACTTTTATCTCGGCCCTCTGCCGCCCTATCAGCGCCATGCTCGTAAGCTCGTCGGGTATTGTCAATAAAGTGGTGCAGAAAAAAGAGGCCGACCTTACCCCCGACGATCTCTCCAAAGCACTGGAAATCACCAATGTTGATGCCGGAGAAGACAAGGAGATGCTCGAAGGCATCCTCAAATTCGGCGACACTACGGCCCACGAAATTATGACCCCGCGAGTGGATATCACAGGGGTGGAGACCGATATGTCCTTTGACGAGGTGATGGCCATAGTCCTCGAGAGCGGCTATTCGCGCCTCCCCGCTTTCGGCGATTCCCAAGATGACATCCGAGGCATTCTCTATGCCCGAGATATGCTCCCCTATATAGGTAAGGCCCACGATGATTTTGACTGGCGTACCCTCCTGAGAGAGGCATATTATGTGCCGGAGAGCCGCATGATCGACGACCTTCTCGAAGACTTCCGTCGCCGGCGTATCCATATGGCGATAGTGGTCGATGAGTTTGGCGGCACTCAGGGTCTGGTGACCCTCGAGGATGTCCTCGAAGAGATTGTAGGCGACATCAACGACGAATATGACGAAGCCGAGACTACCTTCAAGCGCCTCCGCGACGACACATATATCTTTGAAGGCAAAACTCTCCTGGGCGACTTCTTCCATATCACCGGACTCAATGAGGAGGACTATGAAGAAGTGACGGAAGACTGCGAGACTCTCGCCGGAATGTTGCTGACCATAAAAGGCGATTTCCCGAAGGAGAAGGAGAGCATTGTCTATGGCCGCTGCCGCTTCCTCGTGATGGATATCGCCGGCCACCGTATCGCCTCGGTGCGCGTCAAGGTGATGCCTGAAGCTCAGGAAGATGCCATGGTGCCGGAAATGCTCAAGCAGAAATGAATCGGCTCGGAATAATTGTCTTAGCGGCGCTCGCTTTAGCGGCATGCAGCCGGGAGGAAAAGCCGGCCGATCAAGGGGGAATACCGCTGCCGAAGGCGTGGCCACGCACCGAGGTCTACGACACCATCTACCGGCAGGCTTTCGATGGCAGCGACATTCAAGTCAATGCCGGGGCTGCAATCATCCCCGATGATCGCAAGGGATGGATCAATATTTCTTATCCGGCTTATCGCGCAACTCTTTACCTTACCGACGTCTGGGCACCGACGGCCGAGGGCGCCGATGGCATAGAGGCTAACCGCCGAGAGCGTATGGATCTGAATATCAATGGGCTCAGAAGTGTCGAGACCTCCCTGTCGACCCCCGCCGGCTATAATGTCACCCTACTCTCTACCCCTTCCGGGACTTTGACCCCTCTTCAGTTTGTCGCACGCCGTCAGAGAAGGGTGGTGAGCGGCGCCCTGGTCGTTGACCGTCTGCCTGTGTCGGCCGACTCTATTGCGCCTACCCTTGCGGCTGTTGAAGCTGATATTATCCATCTCGTTAAAGGCCTGAAATGACCGGCATTAAGCTCTTGATCAAACCGGTCGAAGGCCGGGGGCTCGAAGCTGAGCGCCGGGCCGTAAAGGCGGCTATTGAGGATGAATTGTCGGGACGCCTGGGCCATTATTCTGATGGAGCGCCCTTTGTCGAAGGGCGAGAAGATGTTGCGATATCGGTCAGCCATGGCGCAGGTTATGCCGTCGTTGCATTGGTCTTCGACACGAGCGTAAGAATGGGGGTCGATGTAGAGGGCTTTGACCGTATGACCCAATTGAAGCGTGTAAAGGAGCGGTTTGTAAGCCATGAAGATGATGAAGCCACGCTCTCTCTGCTTCAGATTTGGACTGCCAAGGAAGCCGTTTACAAAGCCTCTCGTCATCCCGGTCTTCCGTTGAGCGCCATCGCTGTCAAAGCGAGCTTTGCCGACGCCCTCGGCTTCCGCTACCTACTTGAGTGGCAGCAAATTGGCGATACGGCTCTTATATGCACTGCCTGCTCATTCAACACCTGAACGATCACACTTCGGAAACTGACCAAGAGTGTCCCGGGGGTGGCGAAGGGTATAGCTTGCATAGTCTTTTGGACTACAGATGTTTTAATACGACCCCGGGCGCAGACCGGTACTTTTTAATATTACACTATCAGATACCCCAAGAGCCTTTAGGGACCGAGCTATAGCAATTTGCTCCTCCTTCCGCCCGATGCCTATGCCTTCCTTCCGCCCGATGCCTATGCCTTCTTGTCGCCCGATGCCAATACCTTTTGCGAGGCCTTCCTCGCGGGCATAGTCGATGGTATTGACCTGGTCGCGGTAGCCCTGGAGGTTGAAGTCATATTCAATGCGCTCGTCAT
>CAZAUV010000135.1:0-6314 GCA_964488335.1 uncultured Bacteroides sp. | reverse complement strand
AAACCGTTGTACCCTTACGGGTACCCAGGGTTCGAATCCCTGTCTTTCCGCTTAGTTGTCAGACATTAGCCTGACCAAAGAGCGAGCTATGAGGCTGTGTCATTCATTGACATAGCCTCATTCAGTAATTATAGATTTTCACCCGGCATGGAGATTATCGCTAAGCTGCGGTTTTCTTCAAAGCCTCTCTTCTCCCCTCTCCCGACTGACCCGATGGCAAAGCCTGACACTGACATTAAGGCCATTACGATGGTAAGGAATGACCGGTTTCTTGAGAAATGGGTAGCCTACTACGGCTCTCGCCTCGGGAAAGAAAATTTATATGTCTTCTTTGACGGCACAGATCAGGAGCTGCCCCCTTTCTGCGAGGGTGTCAACACTCAATTCATCGAGAAGATGCAGGGCAACGTCGTAGCTACCGACCGGCAGCGCTCGAGACTCATATCGCATCATGCCGCCCGGCTCTTGGCCGGCGGGGCCGATATGGTCATTGCCACCGATGCCGATGAGTTTCTTGTGGTTGACCCCGCTTTAGGGATGGACCTTAAAACATTCCTGAGCAATCTCCCTCCCCACAGCTGCCATTCGGGATTAGGTGTCGACGTGTTGCAAGACCTTGATAATGAAGGCGCCATAGATTTCTCCCGACCGTTTCTGCAGCAGCGCGGCCGCGGATGGCTTTACTCCCGCTATACCAAACCCTCCGTTATCACCCGTCCGCTCACCTGGGGCGGAGGCTTTCACCGCGTGAAAGGCCGTAATTTTCATATCGCCAAGGGGCTTTATCTCTTTCATTTCGGAGGTGTGGACCTTGAGTATCTGCGCCGGATCTCGGCCGACGCATCCAGGGCCGCCAATGGCTGGAACCGCCATCAGCTCAAGCGCCAGCGGGCAATAGCAGCGATTACCAAGATCAAAGCCGGGGATTGGGAGAAGCTCACCCGCCGGGTGAGATTGATGCAACAGATCTGCCGCCCGATTTTTGCCTTAAACAAGCCCTCCACTTACGGAATGAAGTTTGTGGCCCGTATTCCCGACAGGTTTCGTGATGTGGTGTGACGCGCATCGCTTAAT
This sequence comes from uncultured Bacteroides sp., assembly GCA_964488335.1. Lineage (GTDB taxonomy): Bacteria > Bacteroidota > Bacteroidia > Bacteroidales > Muribaculaceae > Paramuribaculum. The sequence goes on along the minus strand of CAZAUV010000135.1, from coordinate 5,240 downwards.
CCTGACCCATGATAACCTGAGCGACAACCTCTTCTCTTCATCAAGGAAATGACTAAGGATCAACTTAAATATAAGATCATAAGCGGGATGCTCGGCGGCATAGCCCGGCTGCCCCTCCCTTTGCTTTACGGGCTCAGCGATGTGGCCTGCTTCACCCTGCATAATATCATAGGCTACCGCAAGGGGGTGGTGCGCAAAAACCTTCGCCGTGCCTTTCCCGAAAAGAGCGACAGGGAATTGCGCAAGATTGAAAACCGATTTTATTCCCACCTCTGCGACATCTTTGTCGAAGCGGCCAAGCTCAAGCATATCAGCGACGACGAGATTGAGCGCCGGATAAGCATCGAGGGGGTTGAGGAGGTCAATGAAGCCGTTGAGCGCGGAAAATCGGTGGTCCTCTTCTTAGGCCATTTCGGCAACTGGGAATGGGTGACCTGCGCCGCGCGAAAACTCCATCCCGATGCCCTCATATGTGAGATCTATCATCCCCTGCGCGACAAGGCTATGGACCGGGTCATGATTGACCTCCGCTCGCGCTTCGGCACCGAGAATATCCCTATGAAGCTCACAGCGCGCCGATTGATAAAAATCAATCAGGATGGCAAAAGATTTATCTGCGGCTTCATCGCCGACCAGAGGCCCTTCAGCGAGACCAAGAAACATTGGACCGACTTCCTGGGAATAGACACCGCCTATGTCAACGGCGGAGAAGTGATAGGCTCCAAACTTGGCGCCGAATATTTCTATGCCGAGATGCTCCCCCTCAGGAGGGGCCATTACCTCCTCTCCTTCCGCCGGCTCGTCCCCATTGAAGACGGTCAGGAAAACCCCTACACCCGAGCATACCTTAAAGAGCTCGAGAAGAGCATCAGCCGCTACCCCTCCGGATGGCTGTGGAGCCACAACCGCTGGAAACACCATCGCTGACCATCCCGTTGATGCGGTCGCCGACACATGAGCCGGGCATAATTCTCTGGTTTTGCAGTCTTAATCTGACAAAGAATCGACACTTATCCTATTGCAGGGCCTTCTCCTTTGTATTTGGTAGCTGACGGTTGACTGCCGACAACTTATATTGGTACAAAAAACAGTAATTTCGGCAGTTTTTTGCCCGAAAGATAACAAACCTCAGTCCGACAATCAGTGTTTTTACTATAAAATTAATTCATATTTCGCAAGTTCCCTACAAACGGATAAACCCTTAGAGAGCGAAGCGAACATAAATCAACAGATTATGAAAGATATTGATCTCTCAGAAATAACCTCACCGGCCGACATACGCAAGATGAGCTTAGCGGAGCTGAAACAGCTCGCGTCTGAGCTCCGCGCCTCCCTTATCGAAAAACTCTCAGTCCACGGAGGCCACGTAGGGCCCAACCTCGGCATGGTGGAGGCCATAATTGCTCTGCATTATGTCTTCGACACCCCCGAAGACAAAATTGTCTTCGATGTCTCTCACCAGACGTATCCCCACAAGATGCTGACCGGACGAATGCAAGCCTTCACAGACCCGGCTCATTATGACGACGTGACGGGCTACACCAACCCCGACGAAAGCCCTTATGACCTCTTTTCGCTCGGGCACACATCTTCAGCGGTTGCCCTCGCTGCCGGCATCGCCAAAGCACGTGACCTTAAGGGCGACAAGGAAAATGTCGTGGCTGTAATCGGCGACGGCTCTCTCAGCGGTGGCGTCGCATTCGAAGGTCTTGACTATGGCGCCACACTCGGATCCAACTTCATCGTCGTGGTCAACGACAATCAGATGAGCATCGCCGAAAACAATGGGGGCATCTACGCAGATCTTCGCCTGCTCCGCAACACCAATGGCGAAGGCGAGCCTAACCTTTTCCGCTCGATGGGCTATGCCTACCGATATGTGAGATATGGCAACGACCTCAAGAGCCTTATCGAGATGTTCCGGTCTGTCAAAGACATCAATTATCCTGTAGTGGTGCATATCAATACACTAAAGGGCATGGGATTGAAGGTGGCGGTGGAAGACAAAGAGGAATTCCACTATGCAGGACCATTTGACCCTAAGACCGGAGCACCCCTGCATGCATCGGAAGATTTACCGGAAGACTACAGCGAAATCTTTGCCAAAAAGATGCTCGCAAAGATGAAGGAAAATGAAAAGGTGGTGACCATCACAGCCGGCACTCCGGGAGTGTTGGGTTTTGACAAGGCCCGCCGCCGTGAAGCCGGCAGGCAGTTTGTAGATGTCGGCATAGCAGAGCAGGCAGCCGTCGATGTCGCGAGCGGTCTTGCCAAGGGTGGGATGCGCCCGGTTGTCGGGTTTGTCAGCAGCTTCCTCCAGAGAGCCTACGACCAGTTTAGCCAAGACATCGCCCTCAACCGCCAGCCGGCCACATTTGTGGTATTCTATGGCTCTATGTTCGGCATGAATGATGAGACCCACCTTGGATTCTTTGACATAGCCCTTCTCTCCAACATACCAAACCTCCTCTATCTCGCACCCGCTTACAAGGAAGAGTTTGAGGCAATGCTCGATTGGTCGATAAAGCAGGATGAATTGGCAGTAGTGGTGCGCACTCCGGGCTCCCATGCTTTCTCCAACAAGGAAATAAAGGTGCTTGACGACTACTCAGCGCCGGAATATGACATCGTGCGCCGCGGCCGGGAAGTTGCCCTGATAGGAGCCGGCTCTATGTTTAACTACATGTCATTGGCAGCCGATATACTTGCGGAGCAGAGCATCAACGCCACACTCATCAACCCACGCAATCTCTCTACTCTCGACACCAAGACTCTTGACTCGCTTAAAGACTACAAAGTGGTGATAACAGCAGAAGACGGCATCATTGATGGCGGTTATGGCCAGAAAGTTGCATCTTATCTCGGCGAGGCATCAGTCAAGGTCATCAACCTTGGCCTGCCAAAGAAATTCCTCAACCGCTACGACTACTCCGACCTTCAGCGTCAGTGTGGTCTGACCCCCCAACAGATAGCCGCCACCGTTAAATCGGCCCTATAGGCTAAATAATTCCTACCCCGGCATTCCCGGAGCTTGATGCCGACCCGATAAATATCCGTATTGTCAAAGAGAATCTTCCCGGTTAGTCCACTTACTTGCAAATCCTTAAGATACGGATTATCAGCACTATCGAAAGGATGTATTTATTTGGCTATAACACAAAAATCAATCGGACAAACAGACGCGAGGCTGTTTATCCGATTGATTTTTTGTGTTTATACCGCTTTTGGCGATTAGTATTCGTCTTCGTTGAAGAAATTATTGATGTCGATTTATCAATCACTTATGCTTGCTATTTTATAAATTGACAAGTTTATTTGGCGATGAAAGACGATGAAATATTAGATATAAGTATGAGGCGAGCACTGTTTCAGCACTCGCCTCGATATTCTTGTTTGGAATGACAGTTGTTAGTTCTGTGTAAATGTCATGTCTTCAACAACGAGGGTCTGCTTGCCAAAAGTGTAGAACCCGATTCCGGAGAAATCAAGAGGCATGTACTTTACCTTGAGAATTTCCATACCATCTACATAGAAAGAAAGCACATCTCCGTCGCAAACGAGTTTCCACTCCTGATCGAGTTTCTTTTTGTTAGGCCATTTGATTCCCTGCATGATGTTTCCAACCACGCGATTATCAACGTAACGAGTGAAATTCACCATTTCATCATTGAAGTTGAAGCAGTAGAAGTTACCTCCGTCTTTGTAGTTGAACACGAAGCCGCAGACTCGGTCGTTGGCGAGTTTGTCTATTTTGACGTTGGCTATAACCTCAAAAGGTTTTTTTACATCAAGAGGAGCATAGCAGTGAGTCTCGAAGAAGGTGTTTTCGCCAACCTTTGTGGCAACACCGCTCAAGGCTGTGGCAATCATACCGGCAGCCTTATTTTCACCTTTGGATTTGATTGTCATGACACCGTTGTCAATGATGGCAGACCCTTTGTTGCTTTCAAAAGCACATTCGGTCCAACCAAGCGAGTTTGCGTCGAAAGTATCGACAAAACTCTGTGCATAGGAAGCAACCGTGGCAGCGGCTATCATGCACAATGAAATGAAAATTCTTTTCATGTCGTTTGGTTTTGATTATGATTGTTAAATGCTACTTGCTTTGCCTATTCTGGTCTGAAGTTCCTCTACCATTGGTTCCAGCTCTTTAGGAAGTCGGTCTACCTCGTCAAACTCTCCGTGTCGAGCCTGCATAGCACCTGCGACTTCCGACGAGATTTTAATCTGGAAAGCCACTCTTTCAGGTGTTGTTACATCCCGTACAGTCACACGGTTTCGAAGTTGCTTTTCGGACATATTGAACGTTTTGTACTTCCATGGAGTCTGAAGATAGCCCCCATGAAAATCAGTTGTTTCGATTTCCGGGAAGTAGTTCAGGAGGATCTGATGCAGCAGCTTCCATGCCGCTTCACTATTTACTTTTCCATCAGAATCAATGGTGTAATACTGAGGGTCAAGAGTGATGGTCATATATTTATTGACCAATCCGGAGGCTGCTGAACCGCGATAGAATCCATCCTTCATGAGATTGAAAGAAAGAGAATTTCGTTCATCTCCTCCATAGAATTTTGAATTGGCTGTCGTGTATTCATTACACTCAACTCGAATAATTGCAACCTGATTCTTCTTTGGAGGGCGAGAAAACTCACCATAGCCATAGCCAATTAAGTTGTTATCAACATAAATTGCTGCTTCTTGGGGCTGGACTGAGATTTTGATAACCTTGGCCTTCTTATCTGCGTATGCAGTCATAGCCACCATCAAAATCATCAGGAGTGATATGATCTTCTTCATGATTTAATAGGGTTTAGATGAATATCTGTAATTTTTTGGAATTTGCAGTTCTATAAGTGTACCCTTGCGGTCTTTAACATTGATGCGTCTGTGGTAGACTTCCATGCCGTTTTCTCTGCACGAAACCTCAATGTACTCTCTACCATTGGGTATGGTATAATACACCAGATCACGTCCTAAATATTCATCGTCAACATAGATTTCAATCTGACGTTCTTGACAGGTTAAACCTATCGTCTTAGAAGATGAGCAAGAAGATAGGCATCCCATAACAAAGAGTATGGAACTTAATAATAAAGTTGGAAGGACAGTTTTGAGGATGCTATGGCGCATAACTTAAAGATTGCCGCCGGACCCTCTCTTTGGCATTAGTTTAGTATTTATACAGAAAACTCTAAGTTTGCAGTCGCATAATAAGAGAGTGGGGAATTTATCTTAAAAAA
>CAZAUV010000134.1:0-6362 GCA_964488335.1 uncultured Bacteroides sp. | reverse complement strand
GATAGCCAATGTTGTTTTGCACTTCGCCGCGGTCGTCGGTCCAGGTGACACGGAATGTGTAGATTCGGTCAGGCTCCACCATGCGCTCGATGATTTTAGCCTTCTCAAACTCGGGATGCTGATTGTAAATGTCGGCCACGCTGAGGAGCACCTCGCGGACGGCCTGGAGGTATTCTTTTTCTCCGGGATGCTTAAGCTCCAGGGAGCTCATCACTTGATTAATATCCATAAGCGTATTAATGATTACGGAATTTGGTTATCTTTCAATGGTATAGTCTCTTAAGACGCGGGGCTCGGATTTCCGCGTCATCTTGGCACAAATATAGCAACTTTTCGGCCACGGGCAGCAGTCCGTTCCTTCTTAAAATATGTTAAATTTTAGGGGTTTCGCCGCTCTTCTCAGGCAGCGGGGGTAAATGGCGGGGCTGCCGGTGCCTCCCCGCTTGAGGCCTTACTTCACTATCTTGGTGAAAGCGGGGGGGATGGGGGTGGAAAACGACATGAGCTTGCGCGTCAGCGGATGGACAAAGCGGAGGCTGCGGGCATGGAGGCAGAGTCGCTTGGCAGGGCATGATGAGCCGCCATAGCGGCGGTCGCCGGCGATGGGAGTGCCGAGCTCACGCATATGGACGCGTATCTGGTTTTTCCGCCCGGTGTCGAGGTCTACCTCCATGAGCGAATAGACATTGCCTGGGCGTAGAGTCTGATAGCGGGTCACGGCGAGCTTGGCTCCGGGGGCCGGTTTTTCGAGCGAAAACACCTCATATTTGGAGTTTTCCTTAAGATAGGAGGTGAAGGAGCCGTTAAGGGGCTCCGGGCAACCCTCCACGACACACACATATTTGCGCTCGAGCACCATATTGTTCCAGTTGTGCTGGAGCGCCTCTTTGGCCTCGATATTTTTTGCGAAGACCATCAGGCCGGAGGTGTCGCGGTCGAGGCGGTGGACAATAAAGAGCTTCTGAGAGGGGTCTTTCCACTTGAGATAATCGCGCAGGATAGAATAGGCCGTCTCGCGGGGGGCGCCGTGGGAGTCAGTGCCGGGGCGGAAATTTTCATTGCCCATCGAAAGGAGGCCATAGCCCTTTTCCACGACAATGATATCATCATCTTCATATACAATCTTGAGCCGGCGATGGCGGAAGAGGCGAAACTCGCGGGTGAAGTTGACCGCCACTTCGTCGCCGGGGTCGAGCGGTGAGAGCGCGTCGGTCACGGGCACTCCGTCGAGAGCCACCTGGTCGTGGCGAAGCATCTGCTTGAGGCGGGTGCGCTTCATTTCGGGGAGCTTGGCCGAGATGAAATCGAGGAGGGTAGCAGGGTCTGAGCCGGTGACGCTCCAGCGGCGTATCACATCGGGCTTCTCCGGCTTGCGGTGTGCCGGGGCGAAGGGGGATGCGCCATCCTCCTCGTCGAAGTCTCCGTCGTAGGGGCCGACGGCATAGAGGTCATCCTCGTCGCGGGAGCCGAAGACGTCGAAGTCGTTGAAGAGGGGAGATTTATTTTTTTTAGCCATTATGATTTCTTTGCGCGTGAGGAGGTCCGGCGGGCGGGGCGGGGCTTAGCGGGAGCGGCATCGGCCTCCTCGATTATCTTATGACACTGCTCCATCGTCAGGTCGGCGATGGCCTTCTCGTCGGAGGCAATTGTCTTGGGTAGCTTATAGTTTTTGCCCTTGTAAGCGAGATAGGGGCCGTAGCGTCCGCTGAGGACCGTCAGCTCTTCATCGCCGTCGAAGCATTTGAGCACCTTCTTGGCATCGGCCACCTTCTTGGCTTCTATGAGGTCAAGGGCCTGGTCGAGGGTCACTTCGCGGGGCGATATGTCGGCCGGCAGTGATACAAACTTGTTTTTATCATAGCGGATGTAAGGGCCAAACTTGCCTGTGGAGGCAATGACCGGTGCGCCCTCATATTCACCCAGAGTGCGGGGGAGCTCAAAGAGCTTGAGGGCATCTTCGAGGGTGAGGTCAAAGATGCTCTGGTCGGGCTGCAGGGAGGCGAAGAGGGGCTTCTCGTCGTCGGTTGACTGGCCTATCTGCACCACCGGCCCGAAGCGGCCTATCTTGACCGATACGGGGCGGCCCGAGGCGGGGTCGTTGCCGAGGGTGCGTTCGCCCGGGCGCTGGTCAAAGTGGGTGTCGACGGCTTTGACCACTTCGGGGTGAAAGACGCTGTAGAAGTCGGAAATCTCGCTCTTCCAGGGAGTGGTGCCGGCGGCTATCTCGTCAAATCGCTCTTCGACAGAAGCGGTGAAGTTATAGTCAAGGATATTGGGGAAAAACTCGGTGAGGAAGGCGTTGACGATGGTGCCCGTGTCGGTGGGGATGAGCTTGCCTTTGTCGGCGCCGGTGGTCTCGGTATGCATCTCCTCGGTGATGGCTCCGGAGGGACAGTCGAGGGTGATGGTCACAAAGTCGCGTTTCTCGCCCGGGATATTGCTCTTGGTGATATATTCGCGCTGCTGGATGGTGGAGATGGTAGGGGCGTAGGTCGAGGGTCGGCCTATGCCGAGCTCCTCCATCTTCTTCACGAGCGAGGCCTCGGTCAGGCGCGGCGGATGCTGGGTGAAGCGCTCGGTGGCGGTTATCTCCAGAGGGGTGACAGCCTCTCCGGCAGCGAGGGCTGGGAGACGATTTTCCGTGGTCTCGGTCTCAGAGAGCTCATCGTCGGAGCCTTCGATATAGAGGCGGAGGAAGCCGTCATATTTGATTACCTCGCCCGAGGCGGTCATGGCCGGAGTGTCGGGCGATGAGGAGGCTATCTCCACGGTGGTCTTCTCTATCAGGGCATCGGCCATCTGGGAGGCCACGGCTCGCTTCCATATCAGGTCGTAGAGCTTCGACTCCTGCGAGGATAATCCATAAAGATGGCGCACCGAGATGTCAGTGGGGCGGATTGCCTCATGGGCCTCCTGAGCGCCCTTGGAGCTGGTGTGATAGCGCCGGGGCTGTAGATAATCGGCGCCTACCGCGCTTACGATAGTGTCGGAGATGGCTTTGAGGGCCTCGTCGGAGAGATTGAGCGAGTCGGTTCGCATATAGGTAATGTGGCCCGACTCATAGAGCATCTGAGCCACGCGCATCGTCTGCCCTACGGAGAAGCTCAGCTTGCGGGCAGCCTCCTGCTGGAGGGTAGAGGTGGTGAAGGGGGGAGCCGGACTCTTCTTGAGCGGCTTGACCTGGACATCGGCCACCTGCCACTGCGCCCCGCGCCATTTCTCGATGAGGCTTTCGGCCGCCTTGCGGTCGGGCAGGCGCTCCGGGAGGGCGGCATGGATAGGATGGCCTGAAGAGTCGGTCATCGAAGCCGTCACGCGGAAATAGGGAGTAGACTTAAAGGCTTTGATCTCTTCCTCCCGCTCGACGATGAGGCGCACGGCCACCGACTGCACCCTTCCGGCAGAGAGCGCCGGGCGTATCTTGCGCCAGAGCACCGGCGAGAGCTCGAAGCCTACGATGCGGTCAAGCACTCGACGCGCCTGCTGGGCATCCACTCGACGAAGGTCGATATGGCGGGGATTGGCCAGAGCGTTGAGGATCGCCTTCTTGGTGATTTCGTGGAAGACGATGCGCTTGGCTTTCTCCGGATCGAGCCCGAGGACAATGGCTAAATGCCACGCAATGGCCTCACCCTCACGGTCTTCATCAGATGCGAGCCACACCGTGTCGGCCTGCTTGGCGGCGGCGCGGAGCTTCTCCACCTGCTCCATCTTATCCTCCGGGATCTCATAAATGGGGTTGAAGTCGGCTCCCGGAGCAATGTCAAAATCTTTCTTGGCCAAATCACGGATATGACCATAACTTGACATGACACGATAATCCGGGCCAAGAAACTTTTCAATGGTCTTGGCCTTGGCAGGCGACTCAACGATAACGAGATTTTTAGCCATCTTTATAAAAAATTTAGATAAGCATAGAGGGGATAAGAGGAGAGCCGGAGATGACAACAATCGTCAACTAAGGCGCAAAATTATAAAAAAATAAATTCAGTTAGCCCTCTCTGCAATAAATACTCTACAAAAAAGACACAATTAATCACGCATCTATGTTCATACCCATACTAAAAAATCGTCACGGAAGCGATGTGAAGGTCCGCTGCCTTACCCCGTAAATATCGAGAGGGCGGGGCTCCCGAAGGAAAGCCCCGCCCGCCCGATGCGCAAACTCGGGTTGGCTTTAGAAGGAGTATGCTACTCCGATAAGTAACATATTGTGATAGGGGTTGCCGGTAAAAGCATTGTATGAATCAAGGCTTAAGACTACTTTATCTAACTCATAGCCTATCCTGCCTCCAAAACCCATGCTGAAACTTCCTCCGGTGTCAAAGCCTAAGGCAGGGCCTACATGAACAAAAAGGGGACGATAATCGCCGATGGGGATTCGAGCACCGATATGGACAGGAATTTGAAAATGAACTCCTCCCATACCGGAATCATAATACTCGGAATCATAGTAATAACTGTAGCCGGCATCGTCATCTACACCATTTCCAAAAGCTTTGTAAAGGCCTAATCCTGAATGGACAAACCAGGTGTCATTGAAGTTATAGTCGACTAAACCGCTGATGCCCATCCCAAATACGCTGGAATAGGTGTTGCTCATAAAGCCGAGAGAGACTTCTGCACCGAACTGAAGGGGAGCTCTTTCATCGTCCTCTTCAAAGAATTGGGCGGATGACGATAGAGCAACGAAGGCCATGATCACTGTAAAAAGATATTTCTTCATAACTGCTCAGGAGGATCAGTCCTCTTCCTTGACGAGGTTAAACTTAGTGGAGATTTCCTTCTGCTCAATGACCTGACGGAGATTGAAGCGTCGGCGCTGTGTGAGATAACCATTCTTTTCGCAGCTCACCTCAACCTGCACGTTTCCTGAATTTTCAAGTTTAAGACCTTTAATATCAAATGTCTCGGTTGACTCATAGGGCGTCGTGCCAAGATAATTTGAATTGGTGTTTTTGACATCAGGTGTTGATGACACGATGCGCCAGGTTACGTCAGCACCTTTCGGCGCGGAGTCGATAAACCATCGGATGACAGTATGCTCAAGAGCGGTGTCGCCTTCGCCGCGAACCTGACGCTGAGCCTCCTGTTCAGGATGTTTATGGGTGGTGATGGCGTCAACGATTTCTTGCCAGTCGATATCAGCAATGGCTTTATCGTAGGCCTGTTGGTAGGCATGAGCTAAATCAGATATGGAGATGAAGCGTCCACGAGCTACTTTTTCAAATATTCTCTCATTATTACTGTTGCTCAGCGAGTATTCGAGAATTACGGTAGCGCGACCATTAGTAGGTCCTCTCACCACTTTAAACTCTTTGACTGTGACTCTCAGGCGATAATCGTTATCATCGTCAGAGTTTACCTTAATCCCCATTCGTTTCATATAGGTTGACAATGACTCATCAACGAAAGTCCTCAGGGATGGGGTAAATATTATTTTGGCATTGTCAAAAATGGCTCTCTGGCGTGAGTTGAGTTCACTGTTGTCAATCATTTGAGAGGGCTCAACCATTGATACTACCGCCAAATTTACTCCATGTGATAAGCCGGTGTAATGCTCAGTTGGAGAAGCAGATGAATATAATTCAATGGTAGTGGGTTGATTTGTAGTTTTTGCAGCCCTCTGAGTAACGCACGATGTTGTTGTCATTGAAAGAGTCAATGACAATATTAGCGCTGATATTTTCAGAATGAACTTCATTTTTATTTAGCCTTGATTTGGACGAGTTTAGCGCTTACCGAAGCGGCATATTCAACCCTGTTTTTTCCATTATTTGAAGCGCGGGTGACGCATATGGGCTCAACGACGGCATCTGCGCCGTAGTCGCGTGCCATATTGATTATTCTTGCTATGGCTGCACGGCGTGCAAACTCCTCAGGGTTAGGAACAACCACAGGTACAGACTCGTAATCCGATTCGAAATAGCCCTGATCAACGGCTCCGGAGAAGGATTTGAGAATCCAGCCCGAAGGAGTAAGCTCGAAGTTGAAGTAGAAGTCTCCGTCACCACCGGCTACAAGAATTTTCTTGTCCTTATACTCGCAGAAAACCGATGCGCTTTCAGTGACGGTCTTCAAGATTTCATAGTCGCCGGGCTTGAGGTCAAGATCGTTGATTGACACGGGAGATATGGTGCTGACAGAGTGAGGAATTACCAGGTATTTTCTGCCGCCACCGCAAGACTGAAGGCCCAAGATAAGAGCCACTGCCATTACCATCAGGAATAATGACTTGATTTTGAAGCAGTTCATAGGGTTTTGTTGATTGCCTGTCGGCTCCTGACGTGGGCTAAGATTGGTTACTAAAAAAAGAGCTCTAAGTTTGCAGTCGCATAATAAGAGAGTGGGGAATTTATCTT
>CAZAUV010000133.1:0-6363 GCA_964488335.1 uncultured Bacteroides sp. | reverse complement strand
CGTTCTTTTGCTTACTTTCTTCATGTTGACTTCTACCTTCCTCCAGAAGGAGCCCGTCACCGTAATCACCCCTTCTTCGGTGTCGGAAGAGAAGGTGTCATCCTCCAACGTGGCATCCATCCTCGTTTCTCCTGAAGGAAAGGTGTTTATCTCCGTGACAGGTGAAGCTGACCTGGCCAACAACCCCGAGGAATGGGGCTCGGAGCCTCTCCGCGCTGAAATCCTCCAGAAGGCCGTGGCTCGCTACAACGAACTCCACCCCTCCAAGAAAGTAGAACTGACTCCGAAAGATGTCGATGTGTTCTCGAAGATCGGTACCTTTGGCGTACCCTTCCAGGCTCTCCCGACATTCCTCCGCATGAGCCAGACCGAGCAAGACAAGGTCATATCCGACATGAACCGCGCTGACGTCGGTATACCCATCGACGACAACACCGATCTCACCAAGCCCAACGAGTTCCAGATCTGGATGCAGGCTATCTACTCCTCGGGCAATGACAACCTCCAGGCTCAGATGAAGAAAGGCGAGGGCATCGCCGTGAAGGCCGACCAGATCACCCCCTACTCGACCGTCCATCACGTCCTCGACAATCTCCAGACCCTGAAGATGAATAAATTCAGCCTCATGACGGCTCTTAAAACAGAAAGCGACTAATCATGGCACAGATAGAACAATCCGATAAGGGAGGCAAAAAGAAAAAAGGCGCCCAGAAGAAGATGTCTATCCATGTCGACTTCACCCCTATGGTCGACATGAACATGCTTCTGATTACGTTCTTCATGCTCTGTACTACGATGATCAAATCGCAGACCCTCTCAATCGCACTCCCGACAAACGAGAAGGTAGAGCAGTCAGAAATGAACAAGGCCAAAGACTCCGAAGCCATCACCCTCATTGTTGATACCGAGCGCAACGACGACGGCACCATCAAGAAAGATGATGAAGGCAAAGCTCTCAACGTTGTCTACTATTACCTGGGCAAACCCATGGTAATCGACGAAAACAACGACTCTATCTTTGAAGACTCCAACATGGAGCGCGCCGCATTCCTCGGCAATGATGCCGAAGGCATGCAGCAGGGCATCCGCAAGATCCTCCACAACCGCAACAAGCAGGTACTCGCCAAAATCGATGTCCTCAAGGAGCAGTGGAAGAACAAGGAATTTGCCTCCAAGCGTGAAGTCAATGACTCTATCTACCAGGCAAAGGCCAAGGAGATCCGCAACGACTCTACCCTGACCCGCCCCGTAGTAATTATCAAGGCCACTCCCAATGCTTCATGGGCCTCTGTCATCGGCGCCCTCGACGAGATGCAGATCAATCAGATATCCCGCTATCAGATTGACAACATCAACCCGACCGACGAAAAGATGATCGACGCCTATATCCGCAAGCATGGTAAGGTTGCCAAAAATTGATGATTGAGATTTATATTAACCCATCTAAACGATTAGAACAATGGCAAAAGATGTAGATCTTTCATCAAAAGAATGGCGTGACATTGTCTTTGAAGGCAAAAACAAGGAGTTTGGTGCTTACGTCCTTCGCGCAGCATCTCCCGCCCGTCACAATAAGGCTATGATTGTAATCGTGATAATGATTGCTCTCATCGCCGCCCTCGCTGTCCTCGTCGACACCGTCATCAAGCAGGCTGAGGCCCGCCCCGAAGATGAAGGCGAGCAGGTATTGGTAGAAATGGGTCCCACTGAAGAGGTCGAAGAGGCCCCCGAGGAGGAGCCCCAGAAGTTTGAAGAGCAGCAGATCGAACAGGTCGTTCAGGAAGAGCTCCTCAACACCCAGAAAATGACCGAAATCCTTGTGGCCGACGACGAGGAAGTCACCGAAGACATCCGCTCTCAGGATGATGCTAAGGAAGACGACCGCGCTATCGGTGCTGTCAATGAGGATCGTGGTGTCGACGACATCATCAATGCTCAGGAGCACAAGGAAGTGGTAGTCGTTGAAGAAAAGAAGCCCGAGCCCGAGCCCGAGAACAAAGTGTTTGAGGCCGTTGAGCAGCCCCCGCAATTCCCCGGCGGCGATGCAGCCCTCCTCAAATATATCGGCGACAACCTCCGCTATCCGCAGCTGGCTATCGAAAACAACATCCAGGGTAAGGTTATTGTCCAGTTTGTTGTCACCAAGACCGGCAACGTAGGCGAGGTAAAGGTGGTCCGCTCCAAAGACCCCGACCTCGACAAGGAGGCTATCCGCGTGGTGAAGACCATACCCAAGTTCCAGCCCGGCAAGCAGAATGGTCAGGCCGTCAACGTATGGTATACCCTCCCCATCACCTTCAAGCTCTCCGGCAGCTGATCTTCAGCCCCCGACCGATCACTTTTATCACCCGATATAATATGCCCGACCGCCGGTCGGGCATATTTTTTTATCCATCGGGCGCGCTTTTTGCCCTCCCCTTTTTGCAGAATAGGGAAAATTACACTAACTTTGACCCGAATTAGGCCCTGTCTGCGACGCTAAACATTGATGCCCAAGCCTCCGGATGGCCTTCACCCCATTGTAACTGAGCAAGTATATGAGCTTAACCACTGACTTCAGCGACATTGCCCCTTTCGATGACTCCCTCTTCTCTTCGAAAATGGCTACGCTTGTCAACGAGCCCGGATTTCAGCACGCCGTCAGGTATGTGATGCCTGATGTCCCTTATAACGACTTCTGCAACACGCTCCTGTCTATCTCCGACAAGGAGACTTTCCAGCGCAAGATAATGTGGCCTTTCCTTGAGAAGCTGGCCCGGCAGACCACCGACGGCATCTCTGACTCCGGCCTCTACAACATATCCCCCTCGCGAGCCTATACCTTTGTCACCAATCATCGCGATATCGTCCTCGACGCCTCTTTCCTCAATCTCTGTTTCCTCCGTCAAGGGCTCCCCACCTCGGAAGTGGCCATTGGCGACAATCTCCTCATCTTTGACTGGATTACAGACCTGGTGAAGCTCAATAAGAGTTTTATCGTCCGCCGCGGCCTCCGCCTGACCAAGGCCTATGAGGCCTCGAAGCATCTCTCGGCCTATATCCACCATGCTATCGTCGATAAGAAGCAGAGCGTATGGATAGCCCAGCGCGAGGGGCGCGCCAAAGACTCCAACGACCTCACACAGGAAGCCGTAGTAAAAATGCTCGGCATCGCCGGCCCCGGCTCCCTCGCCGAAAATATCGCCGAGCTCAATATCATCCCCGTGGCCATCTCTTATGAGTATGACCCCAACGACTTCCTCAAGGCACGTGAATTCCTCCTCCGCCGCCTCGATCCCGAGTTTAAGAAGAGCCCCCACGACGACCTCTTCAGCATGGAGACCGGCCTGCTCGGCCACAAGGGGAAGGTACATTTCACCATCGGCCGATGCATCAACGACCTCCTGGGCTCAATCCCCGCCGACGCTGACCGCCAGGAGACGGCGCGCACCATCTGCCACTTCATCGACTGCGCCATTCACTCCGGATATCATATATATCCCATTAACTATATAGCCCACGACCTCCTCCACCAATCCGACGCCTTTGCTGCTAATTACAGCGCCGACGAGCGCCGGGAATTTGTGGATTATATCGAAGGTCAGCTCTCCAAGGTCACCCTCCCCGACAGCGACATATCGGAGCTCGACCGCGCCTTCATGCGCGAGATGCTCCTGACCATGTATGCCAATCCGCTCAAAAACAAGCTTTCGGCCCAATCACGATGCGTATCCCTTTAGATCTCCTTATCTTAGTCTGCGTCATCTGCCCTGCCACCGATTTCTATATCTGGCGTGTCCTGGGCCATCAGAAGAGTCATCCGCGCCGCTGGCAGGCCGTCCATCTGGCAATAGCCCTCATATGCTATCTCCTTATGGGCATAGCCCTTATGATGCCCCGGCGCGGCGGCGACGAGAGGGTGTTGACCGAGATAATGTGGATGCTCTTCACGGTATTGAGCATCTACGTCCCCAAGCTCATCTTTGTCGTCATAGACATCCTCGGCCAGCTCCCGCGCATCTTCCGGCGCAAGAGGATAAAGGCCGTAAGGATTTTGGCCACCGCTCTGAGCCTCATCACATTTGCCATGATATGGTATGGCGCGCTGGTCAATCGCTTCCGTCTCGATGTCAATGAAGTGGACGTCAATGTGCCGGCCCTCCCCCAATCTTTCGACGGCCTGAGGATGGTCCAGATAAGCGACCTCCACCTGGCATCGTTTGGCTCCGACACCACCTTCACCTCCAGGCTCGTTGACCGCATCAATTCCCTTGAGCCCGACGTAATAGTCTTCACCGGCGACATCGTAAGCCGCCGCACCGAAGAGCTTCTCCCCCATATAGCTCCCCTGAGCCGCCTCAAAGCCCCGATGGGTGTCTATGCCATCCTCGGCAATCATGATTATGGCGACTATTATTCATGGCCCTCAAAGAAAGCCAAGAGACAGAATATGCAACGCCTCTATCAGGCTTTTCAAGATATGGGCTGGGACCTCCTGCTCGACCGGACAAGCTATCTCACCCGGGGGACCGACTCCGTGGCTCTCATCGGAGTGGAAAATATCGGCGACCCTCCATATCATGTCTACGGCTCCCTGAAGCGCGCCTATCCCCGCGGAGCCGACGGACTCCCAAAGATACTCCTCAGTCATAATCCCGCCCACTGGGATAAAAACTTAGCCGACAAGAGCGGCAACGACATAGGCCTCACCCTCTCGGGCCATACCC
Organism: uncultured Bacteroides sp.; assembly: GCA_964488335.1. Lineage (GTDB taxonomy): Bacteria > Bacteroidota > Bacteroidia > Bacteroidales > Muribaculaceae > Paramuribaculum. The sequence continues at coordinate 1,657 of CAZAUV010000133.1, read as the reverse complement.
ATGCCATGCAGATGGAGCTCTTAGGTCAATCGCCCGCATCGATGGTCTATCCCCGATGGGGCGGACTCTATTCCGACTCCCATGGCCGACAGTTGTATGTCAACATAGGCACCGGCACCGTAGGCCTCCCGATGCGCATCGGAGCCACGCCGGAGATAACCCTCCTCACCCTCCATCCCGCCCCTCCCGTCGCTGCCCGTTAATCAAAGAAACATTAAATCTATCCCTCCTAATATCAGCTTTATCACCATCGTATGGCAAACGAACAGGCTGCTATCATCTGCCGCGAAATGAACCTCGGCCCGCGTCAAGTGGGCGCCGTCATCAAGCTCCTCCGCGATGGAGCCACAATACCCTTTATCGCCCGCTACCGCAAGGAAGCCACCGGCTCTCTCGACGAAGTAACCCTCCGCACCATCCAGTCGCGGCTCACAGCGCTCGAAGAGCTCGAAAAGCGCAAGGCCACCGTAATAGAAACCATCACGGCCCAGGGTGCTATGACCGACGACCTCAGCCGACGCATCGCCGAATGTTCTGACCCTACTATCCTCGAAGACATCTATCTCCCCTATAAGCCCAAGCGGAAGACCCGCGCCGCACAAGCCCGCGAGCGCGGCCTCGAGCCCTTGGCTAAAATGATAATGGCTCAGGAGCTTGACGACCCCGCCAAAGCCGCCGCCCGCTTCGTCGACAAGAAGGAAGATGGAGTGCCCGACACCGAGGGCGCCCTGGCCGGAGCCGCCGACATCATCGCCGAATGGGTGGCCGAGAGCGAAAAAGCCCGCTCGCTGGTCCGCTCACGCTATCAGCGAGGCGCCCGCATAGCCTCGACAGTCATCGCCGGCAAGGAAGAGGAGGGAGATAAATACAGCGAATATTTCAATTACTCCGAGGCTCTCCGCCTATGCCCGTCCCACCGCTATCTGGCCATCCGCCGGGGCGAGGATGAGGGTATTCTGAGAGTGGATATTTCATGCCCCAACGATGATGAGATAGCCGAGCGACTGACACGCATGTTTGTCAAGGCCGAAGCCACCGAGGCCACCGCCGATATTGTCCGCCGCACGGTCAAAGACTCTTATCGCCGCCTGCTCAAGCCTTCGATTGTCAGCGAGTTTGCCGCCTCGGCAAAGGAGAAGAGCGACACCGTGGCCATCTCGCTTTTTGCCGACAATGTCAAAGACCTCCTTATGGCTCCCCCGCTGGGGCGCAAGCGCGTCATGGGCATCGACCCTGGCCTCAAGTCAGGGACCAAGCTCGCCTGCCTCGACGAGCAGGGCAATGTGCTCGCCACCGAGACCATTTATAATATAGAAGACTTCTATCACTCGGCCGATGTCCTCTGCTATCTCATTGACACCTATCGCATTGATGTGCTTGCAGTGGGCAACGGCACCGGCTCGCGCGACGTGCTCTCCTTCCTTGAAGGCATCTCCATCCCCCGCCCGGTGACCATCAATGTTGTCAGCGAACAGGGCGCGTCGATATATTCAGCCTCCGACGTGGCCCGCGAGGAGTTTCCTGATATGGATGTCACCCTCCGCGGCGCCGTCAGCATAGGCCGCCGGCTCCTCGACCCCATGGCCGAACTGGTGAAGATCGACCCCAAATCGATAGGCGTCGGACAATATCAGCACGATGTCAACCAGGCAGCCCT
>CAZAUV010000132.1:0-6496 GCA_964488335.1 uncultured Bacteroides sp. | reverse complement strand
TCAACACCACCGGCATGTGGTGGGTTATCTGGGGCTTCATCATCACCTTCGTGCCGCTCGTCATCGTTGGCTGTGTGGCCCGAGGCATCTATAAGCTCAATTTCCTTACCATAATGGGCCTCTTTGCCGGCGGCTACACCGATCCCCCGGCCCTGGCCTACGCCGGCGGCTCCACCGGCAGCGACTCGCCCGCCGTGGCCTATTCTACCGTCTATCCTCTGACGATGTTTCTGCGCGTAGTGGCCGCCCAGGGTATGATCCTCGCCCTGATGTAAGGTAACGGGCATCATCCTCCCCGCACCGCCAGGAGATCCCGATCCAGGATGGAAAGAGGTTTAGAAGATATGACCCTTGAAGAACTCTGGGAGCTGTTTCCCATAGTTCTGACTCCCCACAATCCCTTATGGCGTGAATGGGCTGAGGATGAGATGAGGCGTTTAGGCGACATCCTGGCCGATTTCAGCCCCGTGATAAATCATATCGGGAGCACCGCCATTCCCGACATTCAGGCCAAGCCGATTATCGACCTCCTGGCCGAAGTGTCGGCCGCTCCGGATTGGGAGAAGTTGCGCAGGGCCATGATATCGGCAGGTTACATATGTATGTCGTCTGACTCCGCGCGCATGAGCTTCAATAAGGGCTACACTCCCCGGGGATATGCCGAGAGGGTTTTCCACATCCATATCCATCGCCCCGGCGACAACGACCCCATCTTTTTCCGCGATTACCTGACGGCCCATCCCGACGCCGCAAAGGAGTATGAGAGGCTCAAGCTGAGCCTGGCGCCGCAATTCAGACACGACCGCGACGGCTACACGGCCGCCAAGACCGATTTTGTCAGCAGCATCTTATCCCTGCGTCAAAAAAGCTCCCAATAGATGATTACATTCATCCGGCCGGACTATAGACTGGACCGTTTTGTGCGGTATTACTGGGTAATGAGGAGCAGCGGCATAGAGGAAGCCCTTACATTTCCTATCGGGTGTCCACAGCTGATTTTTCATCGCCTGAAGAGATTTTATATCCCGGAGTTGCAATCGCGGCAAGCGAGGTTTACGGTAAGCGGTCAGGTCAATTTCCCCGCCAGGATTCAGTCGGCGGGAGAGGTTGAGACCATAGTCGTGGTGTTTCATCCCCATGCTGTCGCCGCAATGTTTAACATTCCCGTCCATGCATTTTATAATCAGGAGATCGACGGCTATTCCCTCGGCGACAGAAGCCTCAACATTCTCGCCAATGATGTGCTTGACGCTGATAATCCAACCGAGTCGGTCAGGATTATCGAAAGGTGGTTGTTGCAGAGATTAGATGAGACGGCGATTTATAATTTCCGGAGAATAGGGATGTCGCTCAATCATTTATTCTGTGACAATTCCATCGGGGTGGAGGGTATGTCGCAACTCGCGTGTCTTGGCCGGAAACAGTTTGAGCGGGTGTTTTTTCATGCTGTCGGCATGATGCCTAAGGAGTATGCCCGTATCGCCCGCTTTCAGAAGTCGCTATGGCTCATGCAGCAGGGCAGCCGCAATTTTGCCGGTATCGCATCGGAATGTGGCTATGCTGACCAATCTCATTTTATCCGTGACTTCCGCCGCTATTCAGCAGCTTCTCCCGCCCGATTGGTTAAATCACAGCCTGTATATTCCGATCTGTTTACCTCGCCATTCTGAATGTCTCTTTTCTTCTATCCGTGGTTGCGGCAATGCATTATCTTTGCCGAAAAAATCATGAGAGAAGTCAACCCCGGAGAAACCACCCGGGCCTATGCCTGGGAGATGTGGATGAGGGCTCCGATGCCCATGGTCACATTCTTCAAGACGTTCGATGTCACCCGATTGCTGAAAGTCAGCCGCAGGAGCGGACTAAAGTTCAATATGCTTATGTGCTGGTGTATAGGGCGCGCCGCATCGCAGGTAAAGGAGTTTCTTATGCTCCCTGTCGATGGCAGGCTCATTGAATACGATGCTATTGCCGTCAACACCATTGTGGCAAACAGTCAGGGCGAAGTCAGTTCGTGCGATATACCGTTTACAGATGATCCGGAGGCATTTAATGCCGAATATCTCCGCCTTACCCGCCAGGTAGCCGACAGCTGTATAGACCATGACGTGACCGACAGGATGGTGATCGGCACATCGGCCCTCGCCCGATATGACATCGACGGCGCTGTAGGAATGTACAGCGGCATTTTCAACAACCCGTTCATCATATGGGGTAAATACCGTCGGCGTCTTTTAAAGACCGTTCTAACCGTTTCATTTCAATTTCACCACACTCAGATGGATGGCGCCCATGCGGCCCGCTTCCTCGACTTATTGCAGCGTGAGATAAATTGCAGGTCCTGAGCAGCCGTCAGGGTCTGACGGCTGACATGTGAGAGGCCGTAAAGCAGCAGTCGGGAATCAGGCCTGAGCTGACCGGAGCGGATGATTTTTTGTATCTTTGTCCACGATTTTTCTCGAGGCGTTTTGAAGTGACCCTCCTTTGTCAATCCACCACAAAGAAATATGAAGATACTTAAGATATTAACATTGCTGTCTGCTATGATTATGACCGCTTGCAATGCCCATGCCTCCAATCCGGAGGTGACAAGTCTCTCCCCGGCGGAATATAATGCCGCGTTGAAGGCCGACTCTGCTGCTTATCTGCTCGATGTGCGCAGACCTGAGGAGTTTGACGCCGGCCATATAGCCGGGGCCCGTAATCTCAATTGGCTTGACACTGAGGCTTTTCGCCGCCGGTCGGTCGACATTGACAAGGCCCGGACGGTCTATCTCTACTGCCGTAGCGGAGTGAGGAGCGCGGATGCCGCAGACTATCTCGCCCGTGAGGGATATGATGTGGTCAATCTCTCAGGCGGCATATTGGGCTGGGAGGAAACATCCCTCCCCGTAGAGGTTATCTCAGATGGCGCCCGGCAGCTTGAAGCTCAGGGCATTACCCACGACTCTTTCACCACTCCCGGCGGCCTTAAGGTCAATATTCATTTCATCCGCCATGCTTCGCTTATCATCGAGGTCGGGGGACGATGGATCTATGTCGACCCTACCGGGATGTTTGGCCACGACTTCTCGCGCTTGCCGAAAGCCGACGCCGTGATGGTGACACATGAACACCGCGACCACTACGACCCCCGGACTATCGATGCTGTCTCAACCCCCACGACACGCCTCATCGCCGGCGGCCGTGTGGCCGGCCTCGCCGGCAAGGGAGAGGCCGTCGCCCCGGGCGACACCCTCCAGATAGCCGGGATAAAAGTCACGGCCACCCCAGCCTTCAACATCACCGGCGATCATCTGCAATATCATCCGCGCGAGCGCCGCGACGTGGGTTTCATCCTCGATGTCGACGGGCTCAGGATCTACATTGCCGGCGACACCGAGGATATCCCCGAGATGGCTTCCATCAAGGATGTTGACATAGCCTTCCTGCCGGTCAATCAGCCCTTTACGATGACTCAGGAGCAGGCCGTCCATGCCATAAGGATGCTCAGCCCGGGCATCGTCTACCCCTACCACTATGGCGAGACACTACTCACCCCCGTCATCGAAGCCTTTGCCGCTCCGGGGGCCCCGGAAATACGCATCCGGCCACTCCAATAATCCCGTTTTTAAGGAGTTAAATCAGTCGGAGGGCAAACTTTTGGACCGCATGCTTTGTCTTTCTAATAATATTTCGTAACTTTGCATCCGCAACAGGGCCGTGGTGCCGCCCGGCATCCCGCCTCTGTCAAGCCTCTTTCATAACCCGTTACTCATTAACTTTCATCTATCTGACGCGGCGAGAGCCGCCATCTCAACCTCCTCTTTCTAAAACCTCACTATCGTGGAAAATAACCAGAATCCTATCGGCAACAACGACAAGAAGCTGAAGCGCCCACGCATCGGCGAGCGCACACCCATCAACACCGAAGAAACCGGCAACTTTGAGCCTCAGAGCGCTGATCATCAGCCTTATCAGCCCCGCCAGTATCAGCCCCGTCCTTACCAGCCCCGCCCCTATCAGCCCCGTTACAATCAGGATGGCCAGCAGGGCGGCTACAAACCCCGCTATAACCAGGGCGGCTATCAGCCCCGGCCCTATCAGCCCCGCGACAATCACGACTCGGCAATCGCCTCGGAGCCCATCGACGGCCAGCAGGCTGCCGAAACCCGTCAGGACGGCCAGCAGGGCGGCTATCAGCCCCGTTACAATAATAATCAGGGTTACAAGCCCCGCTACAACCAGGGCGGCTATCAGCCCCGCTACAATAATAATCAGGGTTACAAGCCCCGCTACAACAATAATCAGGGCGGCTATCAGCCCCGCTACAACCAAGACGGCCAGCAGGGCGGCTATCAGCCCCGCTATAACCAGCAGGGCGGCTACAAGCCCCGCTATAACCAGGATGGCCAGCAAGGCGGTTACAAACCCCGCTACAACCAGCAGGGCGGCTACAAGCCCCGTTATAACCAGGATGGCCAGCAGGGCGGCTACAAGCCCCGCTACAATCAGGGCCGTCCCGGTCAGCCCCAGCGCCCCGTTACCGACCGCAACGGCATGCCCAAGGGGGGCAAGAGTTTCGTCCCCAGGCCCAAGCCCGTCGAATATGAGCAGCCGGTATGCGACCCCAACGAGCAGATCCGCCTCAATAAATATATGGCCAATGCCGGCATCTGCTCCCGCCGCGAAGCCGATGAATTCATCCAGCAGGGCCTCGTAAAGGTCAATGGCAATGTTGTGACCGAGCTCGGCACCAAGATTACCTGCAACGACGTCGTTGAATATGACGAGAAGGTGGTGACTCTCGAGCGGAAGACCTATATCCTCCTCAACAAACCCAAAGACTGCGTAACCACCTCCGACGACCCCAACGGCCGCCTGACTGTCCTCGACCTGGTCAAGGGTGCCTGCAAGGAGCGTATCTATCCGGTAGGTCGCCTCGACCGCAACACCACCGGAGTGCTCCTGCTCACCAACGACGGCGACCTCGCCTCCAAGCTCACCCACCCCAAATATGTGAAGAAGAAAATCTATCACGTCTGGACCGACAAAGACATCTCCGAAGATGATATGCAGGCCATAGCCGACGGCATTGAGCTCGACGACGGCACCATCCACGCCGACGCCATCAGCTATGCCACCGAGAACGACCGCAATCAGGCCGGCATCGAGATCCATTCCGGACGTAACCGCATCGTCCGCCGTATCTTTGAGAAGCTCGGCTATCGCGTCACAAAGCTCGACCGCGTCTACTTCGCCGGCCTCACCAAGAAAAACCTCCCCCGCGGACGCTGGCGCTACCTCACTCAGGAGGAAGTCAACTTCCTCAAGATGGGCACCTTCTAACCTCCTCCACCGACCATTTGCCTCAAAATGAAACGCATCAAGATTAGCCAAATACTCTCCGACCCCGCCCTCATCGGCTCTGAAGTGAGCGTCATGGGATGGGTCCGCACCCGTCGCGGCAACAAACATGTCCAGTTTGTGGCCCTCAACGATGGCTCCACAATCCGCAACCTCCAGATTGTCTTTGACATGGCAGCCTTCTCCGACGACGCCCTCAAAGCCGTCACTACCGGAGCATCTATCCATGTCACCGGCATCCTCGTGGAGTCGATGGGCAAAGGCCAGACCTGCGAAGTCCAGGCCCGCGAGCTCAACATCCTCGGCACCGCAGACCCCGAGAAATATCCCCTCCAGAAAAAAGGCCACACGCTCGAATTCCTTCGCGAGATAGCCCATCTGCGTCCCCGCACCAACACCTTCGGCGCCATCCTCCGCATACGCTCGGCCATGGCCTTCGCCATCCATAAATTCTTCCAGGAGAGAGGCTTCGTCTATCTCCATACACCCCTCATCACCGAGAGCGACTGCGAAGGCGCCGGAGCAATGTTTCAGGTGACCACCCTCGACGTGGCCAACCCTCCGCGCACCGAAGAGGGCGCCGTAGACTACTCAGCCGACTTCTTCGGCAAGCCCACGGCCCTGACCGTCAGCGGTCAGCTCGAAGGCGAGCTCGGAGCGACAGCCCTCGGAGCCATCTACACCTTCGGCCCCACATTCCGCGCCGAAAACTCCAACACTCCCCGCCACCTTGCCGAGTTCTGGATGATCGAGCCCGAAATGGCCTTCTATGACATTACAGACAATATGGACCTTGCCGAGGAATTTCTCAAATATTGCATCACCTATGCCCTCGACAACTGCGCCGACGACATAGACTTCCTCGCATCCATGTATGACAAGGAGCTCCCCGAGCGGCTCCGCTCAGTAGTGGCCTCCGACTTCGTCCGCCTCCCTTACACCGAAGGCATCGAAATCCTCAAAGCCTCCGGCAAAAAATTTGAATTCCCCGTCGAATGGGGCGTAGACCTCCAGAGCGAGCATGAGCGCTATCTCGTCGAAGAGCATTTCCGCCGTCCGGTCATCCTCACCGACTATCCCAAGGAGATCAAAGCCTTCTACATGAAGCAGAACGACGATGGCAAGACAGTGCGCGCCATGGACGTCCTCT
>CAZAUV010000131.1:0-6601 GCA_964488335.1 uncultured Bacteroides sp. | reverse complement strand
GTCGTCGGCCACAATGAGGGTGCGCTCAAACGGTCCGGTGCCGGAGGCAGTGATGCGGAAATAGGTCGAGAGCTCCATCGGACACCTCACCCCCTTGGGGATGTAGACAAAGGAGCCGTCGGAGAATACGGCCGAGTTGAGGGCGGCATAGAAATTGTCGCGGTAGCTCACCACGCTACCCAAATAGCGGCGGACGAGGTCGGGATAGTCCTTCACGGCCTCGGAGATGGAGCAGAAGATGATGCCGAGCTCGGCCAGCTTCTCGCGGTGGGTGGTCTTGACGCTGACGGAGTCCATCACTGCGTCGACAGCCATGCCGCTGAGCACCTTCTGCTCCTCCAGGGGGATGCCCAGGCGGTTGAAGGTGTCGATCAGGGCCGGGTCAACCTCGTCGAGGCTCCCCGGCGCTTTTTTCTTGCGCGGGGCCGCCCAGTAGCTTATGGCTTGAAAATCAATCGGGGGTATGGTCAGATGGGCCCATTCCGGAGGAGTGAGTGTAAGCCAGTGGCGGAAGGCCTTGAGACGCAGGTCGAGGAGCCATGAAGGCTCGCCCTTGGCGGCCGAGATAAAGCGGACGGTCTCCTCCGTCAGCCCCGGTGGGAGGATGTCGGTGTCGATATCGGTTGTGAAACCATATTTATACTCGCCTTCGGTGGCCCCCCGCAGGGCAGCTTCATCGTCGGCGCGGCGTTGCTCTTTCATTATTATCGGAGATGCGTTTATTCTTATCGGTTAACAATCGCTGGGCCTCATAGGTTGATGCCGATGGCGCCCCAGAGCCAGGGCGCGAAAGCCAGGAGGGCGTCTACGAGCGAGCCCTGCCAGCCTCCGACGGCAAACACGGCTCCCTGCGGCTCCACGACCTTAAGCAGATTGAGGACTATGGAGCCCACCAGAGCCCACTTGCCCATAAGGAAAGCAGCGCCCGAGGCCTTGTCGATGATGCCGAGCCGGGCTATTCTGATGGCTTGATGGAGCATGCGCGCCAGGAGCCACACCAGGAGCCAGACGAGCATAAAGAGTGCTGCATAGGCGAGGATTACGGCCGAATAGTCGCTCCACGACCCTTGCGTCGGATCGTCGACGCCGAGCCAGCCCCCCATGAGCGGCACCACCCGGTCGCCCCACAGACGGCATACTATCAGGGCTATCACAACGGCGGAGATAGACCCTATCTGGCGGATGGCACCCTTGTGCCACCCGACCAATGCTGCGGCTATCAAGACGATAGCCAATATTACGGCAAGCACCATTATTGATCGATTGACTTAACTTTGACAGGCACGGGACACCGGCACCGGGCCCGCAACCCTTTCATCCCGCAAAGTTACGCATTTTCCCCGTCTTTACAAAACGGGGATGGAGAGGCAGGCCCGGGCTGCCGACGGTGATGTCGGAGCCCGGGCCGGTAGAGGATAGCGAAGGGCGATGCGCCCGGTCAGCGGATGAGTATTTTGGTGGCTGAGGAGCCGGAGCGGAGGATGTAGATGCCGGGGGCGGCGGCGGAGCGGTCAACGGCGATGCCCTGGAGGTTGAAGAGCGTTTCGGGGCCCGTAGCCGGCTTGTCGGCCGAGGGGAGGTCAAGGCCTGCCCAGGGATCAGCGGCATAGGTCATGGCGCCGGTAGCCTCCTGGCCGTCGAGCTGATAGGCGCGCACCCAGTCAACCTCGGTCTGATAGGTCCAGGAGGTGTCGGGGGCTGATGCCCAGCCGCCGTTGCCTACGCTCTGGTTGAGGATGAAGTAAAACTGCTGCTCGTTGAAGGGCCATAGACCCTGCTTGACGTTTTGGGGCGTGAGATGGCCGCGCTGGATGCCGTCGACATAGAAGCGGAGGTTGCTCTCATCCCATTCGAGACCATAGACATGCCAGTCGTTGATGTCGGTGTCAAACTGGTAGGCCGAGGTGGAGAGGTCTTGATTAGCCTGCCGACCGGTGTGGATGGTGCCGAAGGCGGTATATTTGTTGTTGATTGACTCGAAGATGTCGATCTCGCCGCTGACGGGCCAGCCGTCGGGCTGAGTGTTGGGCATGAGCCAGAAGGCGGGGAAAGAGCCCCAGTGGCCGTGGACTTTCATGCGTGCCTCGATACGGCCGCATTTGAGGGAGAAGTGGTTGCGGGTGCGGATAGCGCCGGATACCATCTCCCGGTCATCTTGTTCGGTCGGGTCGGGGTTGGGTTTGCAATACATCATGAGGTTGCCGTCCTTCATCACCATGAGGTCGGGGCGCGATGAGATGAAGCGGTTCCAGGCGGCATTGAGGCGATCGGGCGTCTCATAATATTCGGGAGAGGGGTGGGAGCCGTCGGGAGCGTTAAACTCGTCGTTCCATATAAGGTGATAACCCTCCGACGCATAAGGCATCTCCTCGGCTCCTTGAGCGGCAGAGGCCGAGATGGTCAGGCTCATGGGCTGGATATATTCGGAGGGTATCACGCCATTGCCGCGGAAGAAGCCGGAGGGATCGACGCTGAAGACCCACTGGGAGGGGTTGCCGTGGGAAGCGGGCAGGTCGGTGGCGGCGGTGACGGTAATCGAGCCGATGTGGGCGTCGGGGCGGGTGATGACATTGAGGGGCAGACACTCAAAGGCTTTGCCGGAGGTCCCGAGCGGCTTGAGGTCGTAGCCGAGGATTTTCACGCTGTCGGTGTCGTAGTGGGAGCCGATGGTGGCGGTCTCAATCGAGGATGCTATGACGAGCGCCACGTCGATGATGCCGCCGCCATTTTCGACGATGGATGCTGAGCCGCCGGGGTCAACGGCATCCCAGTCCACGACGAAGCGGGCGCGGTAGACCCCGGGCGCGGTGCCTTCGGGGATGGTAAACGGGGGCATGGTCAGGATGTTGCTGTTGGTCAGCTCCTCGCCTGCGCTGTTGGAGCCTTTGTAATAGGAGTAACTGACGAGCTCGCCCGGGGATGTGAGTGCGGAGTCGGGGGCCTGGAAGGAGCCGTCGTTGTTGTAGTCGATATAGAGATAGGCGTGCATCCACTGGCCCGAGTAGTCTACCGAGGGCTTCACCTTGCTGCCGGGGGCGGCGGCAAACACTCCGGCCCCCGTCAGGTCGGAATAGAGCGGGTGGGTAGTGCCGCTCTCCCCGGTGGTGAAGGTCGAGGAGTGGACAGGCGCGGTCTCGGAGGCGAGGGTCACTGAGCGTACCCAGCGCTGATAGGTGGTGCCGGTGGAGGTGGAGTCGGGATAGTTGACGGGATAATCTTTGGCCGAGGCCGCGGAGGCTGCGAGGAGCAAAGCGGCGAGCGACGCGGTCAGGGGGCGTAGGTGAGTCATAGCGTGGGGAGGATGAGTGGATGGAGTGAAATGTCAGATGCGGTCGAGGACGGTGGCCACGAGGTCGCGGACGGCCGTCTTGTAGTTGGGGGTCGCGTCGTTGTTGACACGGTTGGCGATGATGGAGCATACGGTCATGGCTTTATGGCCCATCAGGAGCGAGAGCCCCTGAAGGGGAGCCGACTCCATCTCATAGTTGGTGACGCGGCGCCCGTCGGGGCGGCGGAAGGCTTCGATGCGGGCGTTGAGCTCGGGAGAGGCTAAGGGGAGTCGCACCTTGCGGCCCTGGGGCCCGTAGAAGCCCACAGCCGAGATGGTGTTGCCGTGGACCATATCGTCGCGCCCTATGCGCTCCACCAATTCCGGGTCGGCATCCACCACGTAAGGCTTGGCCCATAGGGGGTTCCAGTCCACATCGTGGCAAAATTGAGCCTCGAAGTCAAGGTCGGCCACGTCGTTGCGCCCCGCGTAATAGTTGAGGACGCCGTCGAAGCCTATGGCTTTGGTGGCGATGACGGGAGTGCCCAGGCGCAGCTCCGGCTGGAGGGCGCCCGATGTCCCGATGCGCACCATAGTCAGGGTCCGGTGGTCAGGCTTCACCTCGCGTGTGGCGAAGTCAACGTTGGCCAGGGCGTCGAGCTCCGTGGCCACTATGTCGATGTTGTCGGGGCCGATGCCATGGCTTATGCACATTATGGGCTTGCCCTTGTAGGTGCCTCCTATGGTGTGAAACTCGCGCGACGACACTTCGAATGTCCGGGTGTCAAAAAATGATGCTACCATATCCACTCGTCCGGGGTCGCCGACGAGGATGATGCGATCGGTGAGCTGCTCGGGGCGCAGGTGGATATGAAACACTGAGCCGTCGGGGTTGATGATGAGCTCTGAGGGTGGGATAATCATGGGGTGGGGAGTATAAGCGGGATGAGAGGGATTTCGGGAATAAATTAACTCAGGCAGGGCGGTAGAGGCCGCCGGGGAAGGATGTCACGAGGCCCTTGAACTCGAGGTCGACCAGGGCTGCCATCACTTTGCCGATGGGCTTGTCGAGGGCTATGGCTATCTCGCCGGCGCGGGCATCGCCACGCTCGGTCAGATGGTCGATGATGGCGCGGTCGGCGGGTGAGAGTTCGGGAAAGAGGTTCATCTGAGCCTCCGGCTCGGGGCGTCGCGGCCAGCGCATATTGTCGATGAGGTCGTCGGCGCCGGTGAGCAGATGGGCCATCGACGACGAGATGAGATTGTTGCATCCCACCGAATATTTGTCGCCCAGACGGCCCGGGACGGCAAAGACATCGCGCGAATAGCTGTCGGCCAGGCGCGCCGTGACGAGGGCTCCCCCCTTCTCGGCGCTCTCCACCACGATGGTGCAGTCGGTCAGCCCGGCTACAATCCTGTTGCGGGCCAGGAAATTACCCTTGTGGATAGGGTCGGAGGAGAGATATTCGGTAACCAACACTCCGGCGCTCTTGGCCATCGAGGCGGCGGTCTGGCGGTGCTGAGCCGGGTAGAGGGTCTTAAGTCCGTGGGCGAGTACTCCGGCCGTCGGGAGCCCCTCGCGGATGGCTGCGCGGTGGGCGGCTATGTCGATGCCGAAGGCTAATCCACTTACTATCAGCGGCTTTTCGGCGAGCTGAGCGGTGAGGTCGGCTATGAGATGATCCACGAAGGCTTGTCCGTAGGCCGTGGCGTGGCGTGTCCCGACCACTGCGATGGCCACCGCAGCATTGAGGTCGGCCGGCCCGAGGGTGAAGAGCATCAGCGGGGCGTCGACAGCCTCGCGCAGGCGGTCGGGATAAGCGGGGTCAGTGTGGTAGATGGCCGTCACGTCGTTGGCTATGATGAAGTCAACCTCCCGCTTGGCCCGCTCCACGAGAGAGTCGCGATAAGAGCGGTCAAAGAGGCGCGTAGAGATACCCCCGGTGAGGCTCATCAGCGACTGCGCCGATGCCTCGAAGAAAGCCTTCTCCGAGCCGAGGCGCATCAAAAACTCCTCGGCCAGGACAAAGTTGATGCCCTTGAGCTGCGAAAATGCAATCTGATAGATCAGGCGGTCGGGGTCGGTCGTCATGGCATCAGTCGGGGGTGATATAGTCGGCAAAGGCCTCGGCCAGGACGTCGCCCCGGCTCAGACGGCCCTGTTCGAGACATACGATAGTGGCATCGGCCACAACCACAGGCTCCATGTCGGGCAGGCGGAAGAGCTCCTGGTGGAAGATAAAGCGCGCCCCGCGCCGGCGCATCGTAAGCCGGCTCAGGAAACGGTCGGCCAGACGCAGCGGAGTCAGATATTCTATCTCGACGCGGCGGAGCACCGGGTCGATGCCCCGGCGCTGTAGGTCGCGAAACGACGTGCCGGCCCTCTCGCAGAACTCATGGCGCGAGTGCTCGAGATAGTGGAGATAGATGGCATTATTGACAATGCCCTGAGAATCTACCTCATAGTCGCGCACCGCCATCTCAAACTCAAAGGGCTGCGGGGCGGGCGCAGGGGTCACAGTGTTGCTCATGCCCCAAAGTTACCCCTTTTGCCCGACATATCCAACTCCGCGCCCAAAATTCCCCCTCTCACCCCCCAAAAAACCATCTGCGGGGACCTGGACCCCCGGTTTAATCAAGCTATCGGGTTTAGCTGTCTTAGGGAAAAATTAATTGTAAGCCTCTAAATAGTTTATCAATTCGTCAGCAGTCATAATATCCATCTTGGAGAAGGCTATAAGTTGCTTGCCTAAATCCTTGAAGGAAGCTCCGACATGGTAGATAGTATCGTCCACTATAAGGAAACGGTCATGCGCCCTGCGGAATATCTTCACTTCAATTGGAGCATACTGAGCGTTATGCCGATCCAGATCCTGGCGCATAACCCTGCTGATGGATGGTGTAAATATGGTGGCTGAAACTCCTGTGGCCCGTTTGTCAAGCTGACGCAATACTGAATCGTCGATATAGTTATCTACCAGGATGATACGGCTTTTTGCACAGCGTATGAGATCGCACATAAGAGTATAGGCATCGAAAATCTGCGCGTCAAAGATTATTCCCTCTTGTTTAGGCAGCGATGTGCGGACAAAGATATCAATCTTATCCGATAACTCATCAAGTCTGTGGTCGTGTTCGGAAAGGCGACGGTCAATGCGAGACTCCATATATAATAGTCTCTCGTTTACACTATAACCTCTAAGCAAATAGTTTTTTAATATTTTATTTGCCCATTGTCGAAATTGTATACCTCTCTTTGTATTTACCCGATATCCTACTGATATAATGACATCAAGATTAAAATACTCCAAATTGCGATTTACTGAACGTCCT
>CAZAUV010000130.1:0-6635 GCA_964488335.1 uncultured Bacteroides sp. | reverse complement strand
CCTCGATCTCGGGGCCTTCGGCGATGGTGAAGCCCAGGCGCGAGAAGATTGAGATAATCTCGTTGGAGACGATGGAGAGGGGGTGGCGGGTGCCGACGGGCATTGCGGCGCCGGGGCGAGTGAGGTCGAGGGCGGGGTCGATGGAGTCGGCGCTCTCGAGGGCCTCGCGGAGGAGGTTGATGCGCTCGGTGGCAAAGGTCTTGAGGTCGTTGATAGCCTGGCCTACCTGTCGCTTGAGGTCGGCGGGGACGCTTCGGAAGTCGTTCATCAGGGCTGTGACGGCGCCTTTCTTAGCGAGATATTTGATGCGGAGGGCCTCCACCTCGTCGGGAGTGGAAGCTGTGGCGGCTTCGATCTGAGCCTTAAGGTCTTTTATCTTGTCGAGCATTTGGGGGTGCTAATAAGTTTCGAAGGATGGTGCAAAGTTACGATTTTTTTGCCTAACGGGGGCGTCGGGGCCAAGTTTATTTGGTGTAGAGGAAGCGGCGGATGGAGCGCTTGGGTGTCTTCTCGAATTCATGGTCCATCAGGCGCGTCTCGGCGATATGCTCATAGGCAGGGATGGCGGCGTTGACGGTGGCCACGGCGGCTTCGGCAGCCGCGAGGCGCTCCTGTGGGGAGAGGGCCGCTGTGGCATCGGGGTCGAGATATACCAGGGCGGCGAGGCGTCCGTTGCCGGCATCGATGACGAGGCTCTCGGCCACGGGGCTTACGGCGTTGAGGCGGGCCTCAATCTCTTCGGGATATATGTTTTGGCCTGAGGGGCCGAGGATCATATTCTTGTCGCGGCCGCGGATGGCGATGAGTCCGTCGGGGCTGACGGTGCCGGTGTCGCCGGTGTTCATCCAGCCGTCGGGGGCTATTACGGCCTCGGTGGCCGAGGGGTTTTTGTAATATCCGGTCATGACATTGTCGCCTTTGACCCAGAGGGTTCCGGGGACAGAGGCGGGGTCGGGGGAGTCGACGCGGATGGCCATGCGGTCGACGATATGGCCGCAGGTTCCGGCGCGCTGCTCGTTCCATGCGGCATATCCGATGAGGGGCCCGGTCTCGGTCATGCCGTAGCCGACGGTGAATGGGAAGCGGACCTTGCGGAGGAAGGCCTCTACGTCGGCGCTCACCGCTGCGCCGCCGAGGATCAGCTCCAGGAGGTTGCCTCCGAAGGCGTCGATGAGCCTGGCGCGGAGTTTGCGGCGGATGATGAGGTTGATGCCCGGGATTTTTATAAGGGTCTTGAGCGGCTGCTTCTCCAGGAGGGGAAACACCTTCTTGCGGATGATCTTCTCGATGACCAGGGGGACTGAGACGATGAGCTTGGGCTTGACCCGGGCAAAGGCCTCCATAATGACGGCGGGGGATGGTGTGCGGGTCACGAAATGTATGTGGCAGCCTTTGACAAAGGCGTGGAGGAGATCGACCAGGAGGCCAAACATATGGGCCAGGGGGAGCATGCAGATGGTGCCGTCGCCGGGGGAGAGGAATGTCAGGCCGTCGATGGAATAGCGGATGTTGCTCCAGATGGCGCGCTCGGGGAGGACCACTCCCTTGGGGTCGCCGGTGGAGCCGGAGGTGTAGTTGATGACCACGGGGTCGTCGGGGGCGAGGACAGCGGCCTCGGGGATGAAGGTGTCGCCCTCGGGGGTCTCGCCCAGCTCCGTGGCGAGGGGGAGGGCTTTTACGGCCTCTTCGAGGCCGGGGGATTGAGCCGGGGCAAGGGAGCCCATCTCTACCACGCCGAGCGACTTCGCGGCGATGGCCTTGAGGCGGTCGGGGCCGAGGGTGGCTATGGTGTGGTGGTCGGTCATAAGCAGGCGGGAGTCGCTATGGTTGACCAGGCCTACGATGTCGTCGGGCGAGAAATCGGCGAGGATGCTCACTGCCACGGCTCCGTAGGTGACGGTGGCGAGAAACGAGATGGCCCACTGGGCTGAATTGCGGGCGCAGAGGGCTATATGGTCGCCTTTGGACAGGCCTATGCTTCGGAAGAAGATATGGAGGCGCCCTATCTCGCGGGCAGTGTCGGCAAAGGTGAAGACGGTGGGCGAATGGAGGTCGCTCAGGGCGGGGAGCTTGCCGTATTGGGCGAGGGCGCCGATGATAAACTCGTTGACTGAGGCGGGATTGTGTGTCATAGGGATGGGATGTAAGATCAGATGGGGCGGCGGGTGGAGATCAGTGTCGCCGAGCCGCTGAAAGATAGGGATTGGGCAATAGCGGGGATCATGCAGGTATATCCTGTGGGCAGGAGGATGGAATGGCCGCGGTCGTCGGTGATGGTCACGCTCCCTTCGGTGGCGGTGAAGATGATAAAGGAGTCGATAGTGGAGCAGTCCATCATCATGGAGCCGTCGACCTTGATGCGGTCGACCCAGAAATTGGGGCAGGCCACGAGATGGTCGATGCCTTCAGAGGCGCTGACGGGGGTGATGGGGCCGGTGGCGGCGGGGATGTAGTCGATAGCCTCGCGGGCCTCCTCGATATGGAGGGGGCGGGGGAGGCCGTCGGCATCGGTGCGCCCGAAGTCGTGGATGCGGTAGGAGATGTCAGACGTGTCCTGGATTTCGAGGACCAGATTGCCTGCCCCGAGGCAGTGGATGCGCCCTGCGGGGACAAAAAACACATCACCCGGGCGCGAGGGGTGGGAGGCTAACCGGCTCATTATGGAGCCGTCGGCCACGGCGCGGGAAAAGGTGGCCGGCGACATCGAGCGCCGGAAGCCGGAATAGGCTTTGGCCCCGGGGAGGGCGTCGATGACATACCACATCTCGTTTTTGCCCCGGCAGCCGTGGGAGCGCCGGGCGAGGTCGTCGCTGGGATGGACCTGGAGCGAGAGGTCGCCGGCGGCGTCAAGGATTTTGACCAGGAGGGGGAAATTGTCGCCCGAGCGGGCATATTCCGAGGCTCCGACGAGGGCGGCGCCATAGCGGCTCAGGAGGGATGGTATGGTGAGCCCTTCGAGGGGGCCGCTGTCGACGCGGCTCTCGCAGCCGGGGATGGCGCTCACCTCCCAGCTCTCGCCTATGTCGGGGATGCCGCGCAGCTCCGGGGCATCCTTAAGGTCGGCGATGCGGCTTCCGCCCCACACCACGCGCTTGATATAAGGGGCGAAGCGGAGCGGGGGGATGTCGGGGCGCCGGGCCATCAACTGGCCGTCCTTGACCACCACCTCCACGGAGCCGGGGATGAAGCGGGTGGAATGAAGCTCCTCCTTGAAGGGAAAGAGGGATATGCTCCCGGTGGCCTCGTCGAGCTCGATGACGTGGTTGAGATAATGGCGTCGGCCAAAGATTATGTTGTGGGCATAGATGCGTTTCACGGCGGCTGGGGGGATTATAAGGCTTGTTGCCGGCGCCCGATCGATTTCTGCCGCGGGTCATAGAATGTCCCCGGGGTGAAGCGGGAGCGGATGAGGGCAATGGAGTCGAGCGAAGCGGGAGAGGCTGAGCGGCGGGCGTCGAAGGGGTAGCCTACAGTGCCATAGACATAGCGGGCCATCCTGGCGGTGTCGGTCAGCAATCTGACGCGTTTCCACCCGTCGCCCATAGCCCGGAGGCTGATATAATCTACGCCGCCGTCCATATATTCGACGGCCAGGAAGAGGTCAAGGCCCTCCGGGCCGGAGCCGGAGAGCTTGCCGTGGAGGGTGTAGACGTCGCCCTTCTCCCAGAAGCGGTCGTTGTTGAGGCTGAAGGGGATATTCAGGGCCGGGGAGGCCTGAGAGAAGATAAATGATGTCGGGAGGGCCCACACATTGACTGAGTCGCCGTCGACCGACAGGTCATAGGCAGCCATATCGGCGCCGCGCGGAGAGCCGGCGCCGGCAGTGGCGGCATCTTCCTCGACATTGTCGATGCGCTTCTGGAGGATGTCGATGACCTGGTTGTAGAGCTCGGCATAGCGGTCGATATTCTTGCCGTAATACATCAGGGAGGAGTCGAAGGCGGCCACGTCGTAGCCGTGGCGGGCGAGGATGCTCTGCTTGAGCACCTGGCGCATGGAGTCGGAGGGGAAGGCCCGCCGCTCGGTCTCGGCCACGCTCTCGCCGACATGGATATCGGCCATGAGGGATGCCATCTCCGAGGGGGGTATCACCCCCTTGGGAGTCTTGCGGCAGGCAGAGGCTGCGATGATGAGCAGGGCGGCCGCGAGGATGGCAAGCGGGCGCTTGAGGCTATTCATCATTGTCTTGGCCTGACTGTCGGGAGGGGTCGCTCCCGTCAGGGCTTTCGGCCCGGGCCGGGGCGGGGAAATGGAGCTCCGAGATATAGCGGGAGTAGAAGATGAAGAGGACGATCACGCCGACAGATATAGCGGCATCGGCCAGATTAAACACCGGCTGGAAAAAGATGAAATGGTCGCCTCCGATGAAGGGGAGCCACTCGGGCCAGTCGAAGGCCACCAACGGGAAATAGAGCATATCGACCACGCGGCCATGCAGGAGCGGGGCGTAGCCCCCGTCGGGGGGGAAGAGGGTGGCTACGGCCGGCGGCATCGGATTGTTGAAGATCACGCCATAGAAGAGGCAGTCGATGATGTTGCCGGCGGCGCCGGCCAGGATGAGGGCCACGCAGACGATAAAGCCGGTCTTGATGGTCCGGCTCCGGCGTGTGAGCCACCATAAATAATATATGAGGGCAATGACGGCGGCGATGCGGAAGATGGTCAGCAGGAGCTTCGACCCCATCTCGAGGCCGAAGGCCATGCCATTGTTTTCGATGAAGAGGAGCTGAAACCAGGGGAGGATCTCCAGGTCTTCGCCCAGATAAAAGTGGGTCTTGACCCATATCTTGAGCCATTGGTCGGCGATGATGACCAGGATGGCGACTATGGCAGCTAAAAAGCCCTTATGGAGACGCATAGGCGGGGAGGGTTACTTGCGGAGGTTATCGGCCGCTTTGCCGTCGACCGACGTTGTGGCGTGCGGCACGGCGCGCAGGCGCTCCTTGGGGATGAGCTTGCCGGTGATACGACAGATACCGTAAGTCTTGTTCTCGATGCGGAGCAGAGCGCCCTGAAGTTTCTTGATAAACTCCATCTGACGGTTGGCCAGCCGGGCGTTTTCCTCCTTGCCGAGCACTCCGGCGCCCTCCTCGAGGGCCTTGAAGGTCGGGGAGGTGTCGTCGGTGTTGTTGCCGTAAGAGCCGGTGACATCGGCGCGGAGGAGCTCATAGTCGTGGCGGGCTTTCTCGAGCTTGGCGAGGATAAGGTCCTTGAACTCCTGGAGCTCTTCGTCGGTATAGCAGGTCTTTTCTGTCATAGGACGGAGCGTGGGGGATTATTTTGAGAGAGTGATGAGGGCATCGAGATTGATGCCGTCGAGGTCGAGGTGGTCGGCTCCGGGGATGCTCTCGGCGCGGGCTATGGTGAGCTCTTGGGCAAGCACCTGGGAGGCGATGTAGTCGCGCCAGGCCTCGATGGCGCCCCTGACCTCCTCTGAGGCGGTGGCAAAGGCGATGTCGATGCGGTCGGTGATGGCATAGTCGCGGCCCTTGCGGATGTTTTGGACGCGATTGACTATCTCGCGGGCAATGCCTTCGGCGCGGAGCTCGGGGGTGACATCCACGTCGAGGGCTATGGTGAGATTGCCCTCATTGGCCACGAGCCAGCCGGGGATGTCTTCGGAGATGATCTCCACGTCGGCGCGCTCCACGGTGGCTGTCGAGCCGTCGACAGCGAGGTCAACCTTGCCGTCGCGCTCGAGGGCGGCCACCTCGGCCGGGGTCATCTGCTGGATGGCGGCGGCCACGGTCTTCATGGCCTTGCCGAAGCGCGGACCGAGCTTCTTGAAGTCGGGCTTGACGCGCTTGACCAGGATGCCCTCGCCGGAATCGACGGGCTGCAGCTCCTTGACGTTGATTTCGGTCAAGACGATAGGAGCCACGGAGAGGATGTCGGCCTTCTGGCGCTCGTCGGTTGCGGGCACCATGATGCGTTGCAGCGGCTGGCGCACCTTGATGGAGGCCTTTCGGCGCAAGGCCAGGGCCATGGAGGTGATGTCCTGGGCCAACTGCATGCGGCGCTCGAGGTCGGAGTCGATGGCGGCGCTGTAGGCCTCGGGGAAGAGGGCGAGATGGACGGGCGAGGAGGTCTCGGTAAGGTCGCGGTAGAGGCGGTCGGCCATGAAGGGCGCGAAGGGGGCCATGAGCAGGGCCACGGTCTTGAGGCACTGATAGAGCGTCTGGTAGGCGGCCAGCTTGTCGGCCGTCATCTCGCCGCCCCAGAAGCGCTTGCGGTTGAGGCGCACATACCAGTTGGAGAGATTGTCGGAGACAAAGTCGGCTATGGCGCGGGCGGCGCGGGTGGGTTCATAGTCTTCGAGGGCCTCGGTGACGGTGATTATCAGTGAATTGAGCAGAGAGATGATCCAGCGGTCGATCTCAGGACGGTCGGCCAGGGGCACCTGCGGCGCCTCGGGGTCAAAGCCGTCGACATTGGCATAGAGGGCAAAGAAGGAATAAGTGTTGTGGAGCGTGGAGAAGAATTTGCGGCTCATCTCCGTGACGCCCTCGGGGTCAAACTTGAGGTTTTCCCATGGGCTGGAGTTGGCTATCATATACCAGCGCAGGGGGTCAGACCCATATTGCTCGATGGCCTCGAAGGGATTGACAGCGTTGCCGTGGCGCTTCGACATCTTG
>CAZAUV010000129.1:0-6654 GCA_964488335.1 uncultured Bacteroides sp. | reverse complement strand
TTGGATAATACCTTTGGCGGACGGGGTCGCAATATATCGCGACCCTACAATCCCACCCATCCGCCCGCGCGACACGGGCGACCAAATCATCCATCCCGACACAAACGCCGAGCAATGTAGGGTCGCGATACATTGCGACCCCCGCGACCTAATCATTTATTCGGTTGCGGCGGATGAGGGTCGGGGACCCGGTATTGTGTGTTCGCCCTTTGGAGCGCAGCGAAACATGGGGCAGCCTCGGAGATGCGATACCAAAGTATAGCACAAGCCAATGCCCTCATATTCACCACAATATCGCATCTCCGATGCTCCGAAAGAAGTATGGGCCCGCTCACCCCACGTTCCGCTGCGCTCCACGTGGGGTTACACACAATCTCGCCTCTCCGAGGCTACGACGCTTCCCGACCCGATCTTCATCCCCGGCGCGTTATTGCGCGCTGGATAATACCTTTGGCGGACGGGGTCGCAATATATCGCGATCCTACAATCCCATCCATCCGCCCGCGCGACACGGGCGACCAAATCATCCATCCCGGCACAAACGCCGACCAATGTAGGGTCGCGATACATTGCGACCCCCGCGACCAAATCATTTATTCGGGTGCGGCGGATGAGGGTCGGGGACCCGATATTGTGAGTGCCCCCCATTTGGAGCGCAGCGGAACATGGGGCTGCATCGGAGATGCGATACCTTGGTACAGCACGAAACAACGTTCTGATATTCACCACAATATCGCATCTCCGATGCTCCGAAAGAAGTATGGGCCCGCTCACCCCACGTTCCGCTGCGCTCCACGTGGGGTTACACACAATCTCGCCTCTCCGAGGCTTCCCGACCCGATCTTCATCCCCTGCGCGATATCGCGTTGGGTAATACCGTTGGCGGCCGGGGTCGCAATATATCGCGACCCTACAATCCCATCCATCCCTCCGCGCGTCCCCCCCGCGACCAAATCATTCATCCCGGCCGACAAACGCCGACCAATGTAGGGTCGCGATACATTGCGACCCCCGCGGCTTATAGCTTTGAATAGATGGCGGCAGTGTGGGAGGCCAGCTTGCCCTGGAGGATATTGGCCTCGTCAGGCGAGACCATCTTGAGGTCGGCATAGCGGTCTTGCCCGTTGATATAGGTGAGTATCTTGCCGTCGGGCTTCGGGGAGTCGAGCTGCATGGGGTCGAGGCCCTGGACGGCGCGCCTCGGGTCGAAGCGGTAGATGGGCCAGTAGCCCGAGAGGGTTGCCTCGCGCTCATCCATGATGGAGTGGCTCATGCCGGCGCGGAGACCATGATTGATGCAGGGGCAGTAGGCGATGACTATCGAGGGGCCGGGATAGCTCTCGGCCTCGCGGAGCGCCTTGATGGCCTGGGCGTAGGAGCCGCCGAGGGAGATCTGAGCCACGTAGATATTGCCGTAGGTCATCATCATGCGGCCGAGATCCTTGCGATAGGTGCGCTTGCCGTCGGAGGAATATTTGGTGACGGCGCTGATGGGGGTGGCCTTCGACATCTGTCCGCCGGTGTTGGAATAGCACTCCGTGTCCATCACCAGGATATTGATGTCGATATTCTGGGCCAGGACATGGTCAAGACCGGCGAAGCCGATATCGTAGGCCCAACCGTCGCCGCCGATGGCCCATACGCTCTTCTTGCCCAGGAGGCGGGCGCCATCGAGGAGCGGCTGAGCGGCGGGGAGGGGCGAAGCCTTGAGGGCGGCAATGAATGAGGGCATCGGCAGCGGCTTGCGAGTCGTCGGCCGAGTCAAAGGCAGCTATCCAGGCGCTCAGGGCGTCCTTGACGGCGGAGGGGGTGTCGGGCGCCGCGGCCAGCGATGCGGCGGTCCGGCTGAGGGCGGCGCGCTGATGGTCGATGGCCGAGGCTATGCCGAAGCCATATTCGGCATTATCCTCAAAGAGGGAGTTGCCCCAGGCGGGGCCGTGGCCGTTGCGGTCGGTGCAATAGGGATTGGAGGGGAAGTCGGCGCCCCAGATGGAGGAGCAGCCGGTGGCGTTGGCCACCACCATACGCGGGCCGAAGAGCTGGGTGAGGAGCTTGACGTAGGGGGTCTCGCCGCAGCCGCCGCAGGCCCCGGAAAATTCGAGCAGGGGGCGGCGGAGCTGGGTGCCGAGGACCGATGTAGGGGGCAGGAGGCTCTCCTTCTCGCTGACATTGGCCCGGCACCATTCCATCAGCTCCTCCTGGAGCGGCAGCTGCGAGGCGAGGGGCACCATCGTCAGGGCATGGCCGGGGCACATCGTGGCGCATGAGCCGCAGCCCACACAGTCGAGGGGGTAGACCTGGATGCGATACTGAAGATCGGCATGGCCGGGGAGCGTCGAAGCCTTGGTGACGAGCGTGGCGGGCGCCGCGCTCTTCTCCCCGGGCGTGAGGATAAAGGGGCGGATGGAGGCGTGGGAGCATACGAGCGAGCAGATGCCACACTCCACACACTTGTCGGCCTCCCACTGCGGGACGTTGACGGCTATGCCGCGCTTCTCCCAGGCGGTGGTGCCCATAGGCATGATGCCGTCGGGGGCCAGGAGGCTCACGGGGAGGGAATTACCCTCGCGGCGATTGCACGGCCCGGCCACCTTGACCACGAAATCAGGCCTTCCTGCCACGGGGGCGGGGGCAGGCGCGCCGGTGAGGGAGGCGGTGTCGACCTCGGTGAGGGCGGCCGGAGCGGCATCGATGGCGGCGATGTTGCGGGCCACCACTTCGCCCCCTTCGTGCATATAGGTCTTGGTGACCTGCTCCTTGAGGGCGGCCACAGCCTTGTCGAAGTCTACTGAGCCTATGAGCTTGAGGAAGATGGTCTCCATGACCATATTGATGCGCACCCCTAAGGAGTTTTGCCGGGCAATGGCCCCGGCATCGATGATATAGACCTTGGCCCCGAGCTCCTTGAGACGCGAGGCGAGGTCAGAGGGGATGGAGCGGGAAAATTCGGCAGGGCTCAGGGGAGTGTTGACCACGAAGGTGCCTCCCGGGCGGAGGTTGCCGACAAGGTCAAACCGATGGAGGTAAATATCTTTGTTGCAGAACACAAAGTCGGCATCCTCGATAGAATAGGCGGCGCTGATGGGGGCGGGACCGAGACGGAGCTGGCTTACGGTGTAGCCATCGCTCTTCTTGGCCGAATATTCGAAATAGGCCTGGGCATAGAGCGGGGCGATGGATGAGAGGACTGTGGCGGCCTGGCGGGTGGCACCGACGGTGCCGTCGGAGCCCATACCGTAGAAAACGGCCTGAATCACACCCTCGGGGAGTACACCCTCGGGGGCCGGGCCGGGGGTGAGCGACAGGTGGGTGACATCGTCGGTGATGCCCACAGTGAAGCGGCGCCTGGGATTGGCCGCTGCGGCCTCATCGAAGACAGCGAGGGCCATCGCGGGGTCAAACTCCTTGCTCGAGAGGCCGTAGCGCCCACCGATGACGCGGATGGGGCGCCCGCTGTCGAGCACGGCGGCCATGACATTGAGCAGAAGCGGCTCACCCTGCGAGCCGGGTTCCTTGGTGCGGTCGAGGACGGCGATGGTCTTTACCGTCGCCGGCAGGGCGTCCATCAGATCCTTGGCGCTGAAGGGATTGAAGAGGTGGACCGAAATCACACCGACCTTGCGCCCCCGGCGGCCGAGCACCCGGGCGGCATCTTCGGCCACCTTGGCCCCGGTGCCCATGACTACGATCACCTCGGTGGCATCAGGGTCACCATAATAATCAAAGAGATGGTAGCGGCGCCCGGTGAGCTTGCCTACACGCTCCATTACGCTACTGACAATGGCCGGGAAAGCGTCATAATAGGGATTGGCTGCCTCGCGGGCCTGGAAATATACATCTGCGTTCTGGGCCGACCCGCGGAGATCGGGGGTCAGGGGGTTCATGCCGCGGGCGCGGAACGCCCTGACCCGCTCCATATCGACGAGCGAGGCCATGTCGTCGTAAGAAATCACGTCGATGGTGGCCATCTCATTGCTCGTCCGCCAGCCGTCCATGAAGTGAAGGACCGGCAGCGAGCCCTCTATGGCGGCCAGATGGGCCACCAGAGCGAGGTCCATAGCCTCCTGGACCGAGGCCGAAGCGAGCATATTGAAGCCTGTGGCGCGGCAGGCCATCACGTCGGAGTGGTCGCCGAAGATGTTCAGGGCGTGGGTGGCCACGGAGCGCGTGCCCACATGGATCACGCCCGGGAGGAGCTCGCCCGCGATCTTATACATATTGGGAATCATCAGCATCAGGCCCTGCGAGGCAGTGAAGGTGGTGGCTAAGGAGCCGGCTGCGAGCGCGCCGTGAGTGGCGCCGGCAGCTCCGAGCTCGCTCTCCATCTCCTTGACCTCCATAGTGTTGCCAAAGATATTCTTGCGGCCCGCGATGGCCCATTTATCGGCGATGTCGCCCATCGAAGCAATAGGGGTGATGGGATAGATGGTGGCAATGTCGCTCAGGGCGTAGGCCACGTGGGTTGCTGCGGTGCAGCCGTCCATTATCTGTTTCATAAGAAAAAAAGGGGCGGCAGGCGCGAAAGGCCCGGCCGGGAAAAAGTTATATTATATATAATGCGCGTCGGCGGCGTAAAGTTCCCCTCCCTGGGCAGAAAAACTCCCCCCGGAAACGTCACCTCTATTTTCCCGCGGCGCGGAAGTTTTTTCTCAAAAAGGCGATAAAAGAAGCAAAAAGGGCGAAAAAGCATTATGGCCTGATAATCAGCTCTGTCAAGCGGCGGGAGCAAAAAGGGGAAAAGCCGCGATTGCACTTATTTCAAAAAAAATTGCAAAAATTTGTTATTTTTGCGAAACTTTTCGGGTTTTAATTGTTACCTTTGTAAAATAATATGAAAAAGAGGCTCCTTACGGGCCGCGATTTCAACTCACGCGAGACTATTAACCACGCCGCTCTTAACCCTAACAAACCTGAGCGGATAAATTTGTAAACAAACCATTATTCAACGAAATGAAGAATTTCAAGTCTCTCATTTTGGCCGGCGCAGTGCTCCTCAGCACATTTGCCGCCTCCGCTCAGACGATCGAGCGTCGACTCATCGAGGACGAAAAGATTGTCTTCGCTCCCCATTGGTTTATGCAGGCCCAGGGCGGTGGTGCATACACCGTAGGCGAGGCCTCATTTGGCGACCTCATCTCCCCGGCTGCCGCTCTCAACATCGGCTATCGCTTCAGCCCCGTATTCTCTCTCCGCGCCGGCGCCAGCGGCTGGCAGGCCAAGGGCGCTGCCCACTATGACTTCACCAACCACATCTACAAATTCAACTACGTGCAGGCCAACCTCGACGCAATGCTGAGCCTCACCAACCTCTTCTGTGGCTGGAACCCCAAGCGCACTCTTGACTTCTATGCATTTGTAGGCGTGGGCGCCAACGACCGCTTCCACAACGACGAAGCTATCGCAATCGCCGGCGAGGGCTTCCCCTTCCGCTATCTCTGGGACGCTCACAAATGGGCTGTCACCGGCCGCGGTGGTCTCGGCCTCAACATCCGCCTGAGCGACATCGTGGGCCTCAACATCGAAGCCAACGCCAACGGCCTTACCGACCGCTTCAACTCCAAGCACGGCAAGGACTCCAACATCGACTGGCAGTTCAATGGTCTCGTAGGCCTCAACATCAAGTTTGGCAAGGGCTACAAGGTGATCCCCGCCGTCTATGAGGAAATCATCATCGAGCCCGAACCCGAACCCGCTCCCGCTCCTGCTCCTGCTCCCGCTCCCGCTCCCGCCAAGAAGGCCGAGCCCATGACCCAGAACGTATTCTTCCTCATCGACAGCTACGTCATCCGCGAGGCTGAGCAGGTGAAGATCGACAAGCTCGTCGAATACCTCAAGGCCAATCCCAAGGCTACCGTAGAGGTTACCGGCTATGCTGATAAGGAGACCGGCTATCCCGCCTACAACTGGACCCTCTCCGAGCACCGCGCCGACGCCGTATGCGCCGCCATCGAGAAGGCCGGCATCCCCGCCGCCCGCATCACCAAGGCCTGGAAGGGCGACACCGTACAGCCTTTCCCCGGCACCGAGTATTACAAAAACCGTGTCTGCATCTGCGTAGCCGAGGATAAGTAATCCCGCGCTGACGACTCAGACTCCCTAAGATACCGGAGACTCCCTTACCGGGCATGCGGTCAAAAGCCTTGGCCGGAATGTCGGGAGGGAGTCTCCTCTTTTTATTCTTTTTCTCTCGCTATACACACTCCTCTTCTCTCTAATTCACTATGTCTGAAATCAAGAGCATTGGCATCCTCACCTCAGGCGGTGATGCCCCCGGCATGAACGCCGCCATCCGCGCCGTGACCCGCTCGGCCATCTATGCCGGCCTAAGGGTCTATGGCATCTATCGCGGCTACAAAGGCCTCATATCCGACGAAATATCTGAGTTTAAGACCCAAAACGTCTCCAATATCATCCAGCTCGGCGGCACCATCCTCAAGACCGCCCGCTGCCCCGAATTTACAACCCCCGAGGGCCGGCAGCTCGCTTATGACAATATCAAGCGCCACGGCATCGATGCCCTCGTGGTGATCGGCGGCGACGGCTCCCTGACCGGCGCCCGTATCTTTGCCAACGAATTTAACTTCCCCTGCATAGGCCTCCCCGGCACCATCGACAACGACCTCTACGGCACCGACACCACCATAGGCTACGACA